>JAFDEK010000065.1:0-30400 GCA_019310385.1 Deltaproteobacteria bacterium | reverse complement strand
GGGCCCCTCTACCACGCTGGCCCCTTCATCTGCGGCTGGCAGGCGCTGCTCGCCGGAGGGACGGCGATCACCATGACGCGCTTCGACCCCGAGGAGTCCCTCGCGCTGATCGAGGGTCACCGGGTGGATTACGCGCTCTTCGTCCCCACGATGATGCAACGCATCTGGCGCCTGCCCGAGGCGACGCGCACGCGCTACGACCTCTCCTCCCTGCGCTCGGTGATGGCCAGCGGCGCGCCCAGCCCGGCCTGGCTCAAGCGGGCCTGGATCGGCTGGCTCGGCCCCGAGCGCATCTTCGAGGCCTACGGGGGATCGGAGCGCATCGGCGGCACCCAGATCACCGGCGCGGAGTGGCTCGAGCACCCGGGCTCCGTGGGCCGGCCCACGGGCGGGCGCAAGCTCCGGGTCCTCGATCCCCGGGGCCACGAGCTAGCGCCCGGCGAGATCGGCGAGGTCTTCATGATGCCCCCGGGCGGCCAGGGCTCGACCTACCGCTACATCGCAGCCGAGGCACGGGCCAGCGCCGACGGCTGGGAGACCCTGGGCGATATGGGGTACCTCGACGAGGAGGGCTATCTCTACCTGGTGGACCGCAAGACGGACATGATCCTGAGCGGAGGCGCCAACGTCTATCCCGCCGAGGTGGAGGCCGCCATCGACGCCCACCCCGCCGTGCGCTCGAGCGCGGTGATCGGCCTGCCCGACGACGATCTCGGCCAGAGGGTCCACGCGATCGTGGACGCACCGGGGGGCGCGAGCGAGGACGCCTTGCGCGAACATCTGGGCGAGCATCTGCTGCGCTACAAGATCCCCCGCAGCTTCGAGTTCGTGGGCGAGCCACTGCGCGACGATGCCGGCAAGCTGCGACGCTGGGCCCTGCGCGAGGCGCGAAGCGCCCCGAATGAAGCCCGAAGCAAACTGGAAGACCGGGAAGGTCAACGTCAACATCTACGTTCACAAATACGTCCACAAAAACAAAAACAAGAACAGGAATAGGAGCCCCCCCAATGCCTCTCACTCTCCACGAGATCTCTGACCGCATCGAGATCAACGATCTGCTCATCCGCTACACCAAGGCCATCGACGACAAGAACTGGGATCTGCTCGACAGCGTCTACACGCCCGACGCCGACATCGACTACACGACCTCGGGCGGCATCGCGGGCAAGTACCCGGAGATTCGCGAGTGGCTCGCCAAGGCCCTGGCGATCTTCCCGGCCACGGTTCACTTCATCGGAAACTCGGAGATCGAGCTCGACGGAGACCACGCCATGGGGCGCACCTTCGTCTACAACCCCATGGCGATCCCCAAGGAGGACGGCGAGCTCGACATGTTCACCGTCGGCGCGTACTACATCGACGATCTCGTACGCACGGACGCAGGCTGGCGCATCGCGAAGCGCTTCGAGCAGCAGGTCTATCTCCAGAGCGGCATCACCCAGAAGATCACGCTCGGCAAGTGAGCCCCCCGCAACGCGGCCTGGGAGAGCGCCGCGGCCTGCGAAGAGCGCCGCGGCCCGGGAAGAGAGCGCGATTGAAGGCGACATGATCTTCGACCTCGCAGCGCGAGACCCGGACGGCCTCGCGGTCGACGACCTCCTGCGCCAGCGCAGCTGGGCGGAGCTCGCCGAGCGCAGTGTGCGAGCCGCCCGTTACATGCGGGGCGAGGCGGGGCTCGTCCCGGGCGACCACGTTGCGGTCCTCATGGAGAACCGGGTCGAGTACGTGGAGCTCATTCTCGGCGCCATCATGGCCGGCGTCTGGATCACGCCCATCAATTGGCACCTCGCGCGCGAGGAGATCGCCTACGTGATCGAGGACTCGGGGGCGAAGCTCCTGGTCAGCGACCCCGGGCACGAGGAGATCGCGCGGGGCCTGCCCATCGACGGGCAGCAGATCCTGCTGGCCGGCGCCGAGCTCGACGCGGCCCTTGCCCGAGCGGCGAGCGAGCCCATGCCCGGCGACGGCCCGGCCGGCGGAAACATGATCTACACCAGCGGGACCAGCGGCCGGCCCAAGGGCGTGAAGCGCGCCCGGCCCGTGAGCGTGAGCGCGGCCCTCGAGCAGCTCGGGCGCCTGGGAACGAATATCGGGCTCGACGGCAGCGGTCCGCACCTCATCACGGGCCCCATGTACCACGCCGCTCCCCTCATGTTCGCCGTCTACGACAACGCGAACGGCGCCCCCATCGTCATCATGCCGCGCTGGGACGAGGCGCAGGCCCTCGCCCTCATGGCAGAGCGCGAGATCGCCCACACCCACCTCGTGCCCACCATGTTCGTGCGCCTGCTCCGGCTGCCCGAGTCCCTGCGCGCGGCCTTTCGGGCGCCGAAGCTGAGCCTGGTGCTCCACGGCGCGGCGCCGGTCGCGGTGACGGTCAAGCGGCGCATGATCGAGTGGTGGGGCGAGGTGCTGGTCGAGTACTGGGGCGCGACCGAAGGCGGCGTCAACACCCTGGTGGACTCGGCGGATTGGCTCGCCCATCCCGGCACCGTGGGCCGGGCGCTGCCGGCCTTCGAGATCTTCGCTCGCGACGAGGCGGGCGAGCGTCTGCCCCCCGGCGAGGCCGGCGACCTCTACTGCCGGCACGGCTCCCTCGATCGGGTCTTCGAGTACCACGGCGATGCCGAAAAGACGGCGGTCGCCCATCCCGAGCCCGGCGTCTTCACCATCGGTGACATCGGCTACGTCGACGAGGAGGGCTACGTCTACCTCGCCGACCGCAGGTCCAGCACCATCATCTCGGGCGGCGTCAACATCTACCCGGCCGAGATCGAGCAGGTGCTCCACGAACACCCCGCCGTCCACGACGCTGCCGTCTTCGGAATCCCCGACGAAGAATGGGGCGAGAGCGTCAAGGCCGCCGTCGAGATCGCGCCCGGCTTCCAGGCCTCGCCGGCGCTCGAGGCGGAGATGCTCGACTTCGCCCGGGAGCACCTCGCCCGCTACAAGGTGCCCCGCTCCATCGACTTCGAGGACGAGCTCCCGCGCCACCCCACCGGCAAGCTCTACACGCGCCTTCTGCGAGATCGCTACTGGAAGGACCGCGACCGCAGCATCTGAGGCGCTGGGCCGGGCTCGGGTGGGCTTCCCCGAGCTGCTCTCGCGGTCCTCATCGGAAAATCACCTAATTGCATGAGGTTAAAGGGCTTTTTGCTCTCACGAAGCTTGACTTGGTCAAGAAAAGAAGACAAACTAACGATCGTTAGTGAATGAAAGATCGATCGTTAGTTTGATTCGAGGGGCTCGCGGCACCGCGATCCAGGCCCGAGCACCCGAGCAAGCCTGAGAAGAGAGCCCGATGACCAGCCAGCCCACACCCCAGCCCGCCGAGCGACGCCACACCCGACGTGGTGAGGCGACCGCCGAGCGGATCCTCGACGCCGCCGAGGCCCTCTTCGCGGAGCGCGGCTTCGCGGGCACCTCACTGCGCGATGTCGCGGAGGTGGTGGGCATTCGCATCCCGAGCCTCTACAACCACTTCGACAGCAAGGCGACCCTCCACGCCGCCGTCCTCGAGCGCGGCATCGGCCCGCTGCTCGCCCTGCTCTCGGAGTTCGTGGAAGCGGGGCGCGACGACACTTACCGGAACCCCAGCGAGCTCATCGGACAGCTGATGGAGCTCCTCGCCCAGCGCCCCAACCTGCCGAAGCTGGTCCAGTACGAGATCCTCGAAGGCGGCGAGACCATCACACCGGTGCTCCAGGATTGGGTTCGCACCATCTTCGGCCGCAGCCTCGAGATGGTTCAATCGAGCCCGGCCGCCGACGAGTGGCGATCCGGCCAGCTCCCCCTCCTCATGCTGGCCTTCTATCACGTGGCCATCGGCTACTACACGACGGCGCCCCTGGTTCACGCCCTGAACCTCGGAGACCCCCTGGACGAGAAGGCGCTCGCACGGCAGAGCGAGTTTTTCAGTGATCTGGTGACGGTGCTCATGACCCGAGGACCGCTGCACAAGGATCCAGAAGAAAGTTGAGAGCCAACCCCTTTGGAACGCGGAGACGGCCAGGCCGCACTCCTGCTTCCGCGCCAACACGAAGGAGTCACCCGATGGATCTGGATATCGAGTTCCTGGCCGCCCACAACTGGGGCCCGGAAATGCACGAGCGCCTGATGTGGCTCCAGAAGAACGAGCCGGTGTACTGGTCCGAGAAGGATCAGGTCTGTGTGGTGACCCGCCACGACGACGTTTCCTACGTGTCCAAGAACCAGCAGATCTTCACCTCGGGCCAGGGCGTCCGCCCGGGCAATCCCGCGAAGCTGGGCCTGATCGACGAAGACGAGCCGCGCCACGGCAACCTGCGCAACATGATCAACAAGGGCTTCACGCCGCGCATGGTGAAGAGGCTCGAAGTGAGCTTCCGCGAGATCACCAAGAACGCCATCGACGCCGTCGCGAAGGACGGAGAGTGCGAATTCGTGGAGTCCATCTCGGTGCCGCTGCCCCTGCTGCTCATCGCCGAGATGATCGGCATCCGCAAGGAGGACCGGAAGCGCTTCCACCGCTGGTCGGACACCATGATCGCCGCCGACGGCCACATGGGCGACCCCGAAGTGATGGCCAAGGCCTCCCAGTCCTTCCAGGAGTACGCCGCCTACGTGACGGAGATCATCGAGGAGCGCCGGGCCAACCCCAAGGACGACCTGGTGAGCATCCTGGTGGGCGCCAAGGACCAGGGCCTGCTCGTCGACAACTTCGGCGTCGAGGGATTGGACGACGTCATCCACGACGCGGATCACATGGCTCTCGCCAACGACGAGCTCATCATGCTCCTGGTGATCCTCATGGTCGCGGGCAACGAGACGACGCGTAACGGCATCTCGGGCGGCGTGCAGCTGCTGATCGAGAACCCGGAAGAGCGGCAGAAGCTCATCGACGATCCCTCGCTCATCAACTCCGCGGTGGAGGAGATGGTGCGCCTGGTTACCCCGGTCCGCACATTCGGCCGCACCGTGGTCGAGGACACGGTGCTGCGCGGCAAGGAAATCAAGCAGGGGCAGACGGTGCTCATATGCTACCCGAGCGCGAACCGCGACCCCGAGGTCTACGAGGACGCCGACCGCTTCGACGTGACCCGCAACCCCCAGCACCTCGGCTTCGGCATGGGGAGCCACTTCTGCATGGGCGCCAACCTGGCCCGCATGGAGATGCGGGTGGCGATCCAGGAGGTTCTGCGCCGCATGCCCGACATGGAGTACACGGACGGCGGGCCCAAGCTCAGCCCCTCGCCCCTGGTCCGTACCTGCACCGAGATGAAGGTGAAGTTCACGCCGGAGGCCTGAGCCTCCCAGCACCTCGTCCCGATTCGCAGGGCGGCCGGGCGACTTGCCCGGCCGCCCTCCTGCATTTTCGCGCGGCGCTTTTCTCGCTGACGGAAAGCCGTATGCTCATGCCATCCCAGCAGAGGCGCTGGGGCACTGCCCGAGCGGTCGGGCGGCAGTAGACCGGAGCGCAGATGTTCGTCAAGTCCTTCAGTCTCAAGAGCTTCGTCAAGGAGATGCTCGTCAACCTGACCGAGATCGCGGGCTACGGCAGCACCCACCCCTGGCGGGGCATGGAGCGACTGGCCTTCGAGCAGACTGTCGCCTTCATCAACGAGCACTGCCCCCGGGCCATCGGCGTCGCGAGCCAGCGCAAGCTCTTCAAGCTCGCGCTCCCCCAGGTGGGCGACGGCGACCTCTACCTCGAGTTCGGCGTCTACACCGGCGGCTCCATCAACTATCTCGCCAGGAAGCTACCGGGCCGCGCCATCCACGGCTTCGACAGCTTCCAGGGCCTGCCCGAGGACTGGCTGACCTTTCGCGCCGATTACTTCTCGCTGGGCGGCAGGCCGCCCAAGGTGCGCGACAACGTGATTCTCCACCAGGGTTGGTTCGACGAGACCCTGCCGCAGTTCGTCGACATCCACCCCGGCAAGGTCGCCTTCCTGCACATCGACTGCGACACCTACGGCAGCACGAAGACCCTCTTCGACCATCTGGGCCCGCGTCTCGTCCCGGGCAGCGTCATCGTCTTCGACGACTACTTCAACCAGCCCGGCTGGCAGGAAGACGGACACAAGGCCTTCGGCGAGTTCCTCGCCACCAGCGACCTCGAGCCCGAGTACATCGGATACGCGTACAAGGAGCTGGCGGTGCGGCTGAAGTAGCGAAGGGCGAGCTTCGCGCGTGGAGCGCATCGCGCGCTACCCGGACGCCCAGGGAGCGGGCGTCGAATCCGTCGTCGGGCCAGACGATCTTCTATGCTGGCCCCCTGCCGCGGGAATGTTCACGGCGGTAGTCGCTCGGAGACAGGCCTGTCCAGCGCTTGCACGCCCGGGTGAAGGCGCTCTGGTCTGAGAAGTTCAGCATGAAGGCGATCTCCCCCAGGCTGGCTTCGCTGTCGCGCGGGTGAAGGCGCTCTGGTCTGAGAAGTTCAGCATGAAGGCGATCTCCCCCAGGCTGGCTTCGCTGTCGCGCAGCTGATCGAGCGCGAGGAGCCGGCGCGATTCGTCGAGCAGCCGGGTGAATTGCGTGTTCTCCTCGGTCAGGCGTGACTGCAGAGTCCGCGCACTGACGCCGAGCTCCCGAGCGACCTCCGAGAGGCTCGGCGTTCTGGCATGGATCAGCCGGGCGAGCTGCTCGCTGACCCGACCCGCCCAGCTTTCCGCTGCGCCGAGACGCGCGAGTATCCTCTCGGCGTGCCCCGTCAGCGCGGCCAGCAGGCCAGGGTCGGCGAGTGCGATGGGGATCGACAGCGAGCTGCTCTCCAGGAGGATTTCATCGGCACCCGCGCCGAATCGAAGCGGCGCGCGAATCACTCGCCGGTACTCGGAATCGTCTCCCGGGGCCGGCCTCGCGAATCGAACTTCCCGAATCACGGCCCGGCCGGAAGTCAGCTCGCCAATCACTGCGACCAGCGCCGCGATGATCCAGTCTGCCAGCTGATGATCGAAGCCTTCGTGCTCCTTTCGCCGGCGAGAATAGGGCTGCCAGCCAAGACGGGTCTCGCCTCCCTCAATCAGGAGAAGCAGCGCGCCCTGGCTGTCCACGATGTCGTGATAGCGGCATTGCAGAGCGAGCGCCTCTCCGAGATCGGCGCAGTTGAGCATCATACAAGCGAGCAGGTGGCCGCCGTGCTCGCGGCCGGTTGCTTCACCGAGGTGTAGCCCCAGCTGCTCGTCGCCAGAGCGGCGAAGGGATTCCTCCATCAAGGCGCGATACCGGTCTGCGGAGATCTGGGCTTCGACCGCGCTCGCGTCTTCATCGAGGCCGGCAGCCCGCGCCAACCCGCACACGTCGACTCCGGATTCTTCGAGGTAGCGGATCAGCATCCGCGCATTCGAGGCAGAGACGTGAAAGGCCGCCACAAGCCGATGATCCTCGACCGAGAGCTCCGCGGCAACTGCGGATTCCAGCACCTGCGCGTGGGGACAAGTGATTCGCGCATCGTGCCAAGCGGCCTCGCGGGCTGCGACATACACCTTGGAACGCGGCAGCGCGCCGCGAGGGACGAGATGGGAGTGGGATATGAGTGATGTCGACGATTTCGTAGCGCTGTCCGAGTGCCATCTGATGAATCCGCAGACCATGGCGGAGATCGAGTACTACCCCGGCTTCCGGCGCTGGTTCGAAAGCATGGGGGTCATGCGGGCCTGGGCGGGCCGGGACCTCTCCCAGGAGGACGAAGCCTGGCCCGATCCGATCGCAGCGGAGCTGATCGGCTACATGGACGAAGCCGGAGTCGACGTCTGCTTCTGCTTGCGGGAGGGCATGAACGACATCAGCGGACACACGGTGGCAATGTCGACGAACCAGTTCATCGTGGATCAGATCGCGCCCTTCCCGGGACGGATGTACCTGGAGGCGAACTGCGGACCCGCCATGCGCCGGGGCATGGAGCACGCCCTGTGGGAGCTGGAGTTCCTCTTCAGCGAGAAGTCGGCGAAGCTGTGCAAGGTCTACGCACCGGAAGACATCGGGCCGCTCGACGACCGGCGCATGTGGCCCTTCTACGAAAAGGCCTGCGAGCTGGGCATCACACTGACCATGCACACCGGGATGTCCTACGTGGTGCCCCAGCCGAGCTCCCACACACATCCCGACACCCTGGATCGCGTTCTGTTGGACTTTCCCGAGCTGAAGGTCATCGCATACCACATGGGCTGGCCCCACACGGAGGAGCTGATCGGACTCGCGGCCAAGCACGTGAACCTCTACCTGAGCATGTCCGGAATCGTGGGTTGGTACGAGCGCTCACCCTACCGCGGCTACCACGCGATCGGCACCGCACTGCAATGGCTCAAACCCGAGAAGATCGTCATGGGCTTCGACTTGACCTTCGACGACATGAAGCGCGTGGTAGATTGGGTTCGGGAGCTCCAGATTCCCGAAGAGCTACAAGAGAAATACGGCTACGCCGAGATCACGCGGGAGATGCGCGCCGGCTTCCTGGGCCTCAACCTCGCCAGGCTTGCAGACATCGAGCCGACAAAGCGAATCAAGTGATTGGCGGCGGTCTCCCGGCAATCGGCGGGCGGATCGCAGGAGGGGACGCCTTCCGGTCCGGTCGACCACGCGCTGCGGACGACCCCTACGCGGGCTCGCGAGTCCGCAGCCTGCGCAGCTCCGCGCTCAGTCGCTGCTCGTTCTGCATCGCCTCGGCGGCGTCGTGGCTGGCACCGAAGTGGAGAGCGCGTTTCGCCCGGGCGATCACCTCGGGCGCGTGGGCCGCGATCTCATAGGCCATATCGCGAGCGGCCTGCATGAGCTCGTCCGCCGGCGCCAGGGCGTTCACGAGGCCGATCTCCCGGGCCTCTTCGGCGAGGATCACCCGGGCGCTGAGGACCAGCTCCTGGGCCTTCGCCATGCCGACGATGCGCGGCAGCAAGTGAGTGCTAGCGAGGCCCGGCAGGATGCCGAGCTTCGCGAAGGTGAGGCCGAGCTTGGCGCCTTCGGCCGCGATGCGGATGTCGCAGGGCAGGGTCATGGTGATCCCCACCCCGATGGCGTGGCCGTTGATGGCGGCGATCACGGGCTTGGGAAACTCGAGCAGCTCGAGGGGGAGCTTGCGCAGGAAGTCCTCTTCGCCGAGCTTCCGGCCGCTCTCGGCCGCCGCGGCGTAACTGGCCTTCAGGGCTTCGAGATCGACGCCGGCGCAGAAGCCGCGGCCGGCGCCGGTGAGGATGACTACCCGCACCGCATCGTCGTCCCGTGCCCGCGCGAAGGCGTCCACGACCTCGTCTCCCATCTCGGGCACGTAGGCGTTGAGCTTGTCGGGGCGGTTGAGCGTGATCGTCGCGATGCCCTCTTCCACGTCGAAGAGGATATTGTGGTAGGTCACGGACTCGTCCTCTCTCAGCCTGTGTAAGGAGCCTTCAGCCCGTGTAAGGAGCCCAGCGCGGCTTGCGCTTCTCCACGTAGGCCACGCTGCCCTCGACCAGGTCCGGATGATCAGCGTGCTCCACGATGGCGTTCCAAGCCTCGTCGATGCCCTCGTCGAGACCGCGATCGAGGCTCTCCCAGATCACCTGTTTGCTGCGCGCCAGCGCCGTGGGCGAGTGCTGGCTGATCATTCCCGCCAGCTCCCGGGCGCGAGGCATGAGCTCGGCAAGGGGAAGGACTTCGCCCACCAGGCCCAGCTCCAGGGCCCGCTGGGCGTTCATGCGCTCGGAGCCGCCGAGCAGCGCCATGCGCAGCACTGCCTCCAGGGGGATGCGCCGCGTGAGGCCCACGGGCTCGATTCCCGCGATGAGGCCCACCTTCACGTGAGTGTCGAAGAAGCTCGCATGATCGGCGCACACGATGATGTCCGCGTCGGCGATGAAGTGCAGCCCGCCCCCCACCACCATGCCGTTCACCGCGGTGATGACGGGCTTCCAGCAGCGGTTCTGGACGGCGGTCAGCTTGAACCAGGGCACGTCCTCGCGCTTCATGGAGCCGCCCTTGCGCGCCTCGCCCGAGGCGACGTCGGCGATGTCCATTCCGCTGCAGAGCGCCTGGTCACCGGCACCGGTCAAGATGGCGCACACCACCTCGGGATCGCTCTTGATCGCGCTCCACGCCTGCTGGAGCTCGCCCGCCATCTGCCGCGTGAAGGAGTTGCGTCGCTCTGGCCGATTCAGGGTGAGGGTGACAACACCGTCTTCCACTTCGTAGAGGAGCGTCTCGAACTCGAGGGACTTCGCCATGGTGCCTCCGTGAAGTGCGGTTGCCGCCGGCGCTCAGGGCATGCCGAGCAGCGCGATGCCGCAGGCCGTGGGATGGCCGCCGATGTTGTGGGAGATGGCCAGCTTGCTCCCGAGCTTCACCTGCCGCCCGTCGGCGCGGCCCTGGAGCTGCAGCACGTTCTCGTAGATCATGCGCACCCCCGTCGCGCCCGTGGGATGGCCGAAGGTCTTGAGGCCGCCGTCGGTGTTGACCGGCAGCTCGCCCGCGAGCTCGAAGGTCCCGTCGCGGATGTGCTCCTTGGCCGAGCCCTTCTCGCAGAAGCCGAGGTCCTCGTAGCTGAGGAGCTCGGTGAGGGTGAAGCAGTCGTGCACCTGGGCAACGCCGATCTCCTTGCGCGGATCGCTCACCCCCGCCTGGGCGTAGACGTCCGCCGCGGCCCAGCCCGTCGGCTTCCAGGAGAGGAAGTCGTTGGCGGGGTCCTTCTGGGGATTCGGGCCCGCCTGCACGGTGACGCCCTTTACCAGCACGAAGTCGTCCCGGTGACTCTTCGCCATATCGGCTCGCGTGATGATCGCCGCGGCCGCGCCGTCGGTCTGGGCCGCGCAGTCATAGAGGCCGAAGGGCCAGGAGATCATGCGCCCCTTCAGCGCTTCCTCGACGGTGATCTCGCGCTTGAGGAAGGACTTGGGCGCCAGGGTCCCGTTGTGGTGGTTCTTGACCGCGATGCGCGCCAGGTCCTCGCGGCCCGCGCCGTACTTGTCGAAGTAGGTGGCCGCGCACAGGGAGAACCAGCCCGCCGGCGTCCTGGGCAGATCTCGCACGCCGTCGAGCATCACCGAGGGCCCCGAGACCCCCCGATCCTTGGGCTTGTCGTAGCCCACCACCAGCACCGTGTCGTAGAGCCCGGCCGCGATGGACATGACGCCGCAGCGGAAGGCATCGGTCCCCGTGGCGCAGTAGTTGGACACCATGGTGACCGGCTTGTGGAAGAGCTTCAGGGCATCACTGCACTCGTGGGGACCCTTGGTGGTGTAGAGGCTGCCGGTGAAGACGGCGTCGATCTGCTCCTGGGGACGCTCGATGCCCGCGTCCGCGTAGGCCTCGTAGGCGGCGTCGACGATCATGTCCGCAGGCGACTGGTCCCAGTTTTCGCCGAACTTGCAGCAACCCACGCCCACGATCGCGACCTTGTCGCGTATTCCCTCTCGGCTCATGGCTTCGATCCTGCTCCTGGGTCTTGCTTTGCGTCGGGCACCGGCGTTCCCTTCCAATAGTAGTTGGGCCGCCCGCCGGCCTCGTGGATGCGTCGGAACACGAACTCCACGGGCTGCCCGATGGCGACTTCCTCGACCGGGCACTCGACCAGCTGCAGGTGCACCCGGGCGCCCTCCACCTCGACGATGCTCACCACCGTGGGCGGATCGGGCGTCGGAAAGAAGTAGTCGAAGGTGTAGGTGACGACCTTCCCGATCCGGTCCGAGAGGCGCAGCCCCTCGAAGTCGTCCTTCGCAAAGCAGCTCTCGCAGATGCGCTGGGCGGGGAACTGCACTGCCCCGCAGCCACCGCACTTTTGCCCCCGGAAGGAGAGATCATCGTCGCGCTCCCGGAAGTGGATCGTGGCCGAGAGACCCGGATCGCGCCCCGCCTGCCACTCGGAGACCGCGAGACTGCGGGCCTTCAGGTAGCGGTCGTAGCTCGCCACCGCGCGGCGCCGCGCCAGGTGCCAGCTCACGCCCCGGCGCTCGCCCAGCTTCGCGATGTGATCGCTCACCGTGAAGGCGCTCGCGTCGGCACCGTCTCCGTAGCCGGCGACGAGGATGCGCTCACCCGGCCGGGCGCTCTCGAGGGCCGCCGCGAGCTGCAGGGGCGCGAAGGCAACGCCCGCGTTGCCGAGGCGGCCGAAGAAGGGCTCCTGGATCTGCTCTGCGGCGAGACCCAGCCCACGCACAACCGCGGCGTGGCTGCGGGCATCGGGCGCAAAGAGGGCCACCTTCGCAAAGTCGGCGGATCCGCTGCCCGTGCGCTCGAAGAGCCCCTGCACGGCCTCGACCACCCGCGGCGTGTAGCCTTGCTGGACGACGAAGCGATCCTCCCAGCCGTGCACGAAGGGATCGCCGTCGCTGCGCCACAGGTCCACGATCTCGTCGGCCACCTCGAAGCTGGCGTCCAGGGTCGCGATGGGCGCTGTGTCACTCACCAGAAAAGCTGCGGCGCCGTCGCCGAAGCTGCGCTCCAGCCCCGACCCCGGCGCCCCCATGCGGCAGTCGCTGGCCACGACGAGCACGCAGCGCGCCGAGCCGGCCACCACCGCGTCGACGGCGCTGCGCAGGGCCGTGGTTCCCGCGCGCAAGCTGCCCGCGTGGTCGGCGCTGCGGATCTCTCGCGGCAGGTCGAGGGCCCGAGCCACCAGGGCCGCGGCCTGCTTCTCGCGAAAGGGGTGGCTCGTCGAGGCGAAGATCACGCCGTCGACCTGGCTTCTCTCGAAGCCGCGCAGGCAGTTCACGGCAGCCGCGACCGCCATGGTGACGGCGTCCTCGTCGTTCCACGCCACCGCCTTCTCGGGCCCGCCCTCCTTCGCGCTACCGCCGCCGATGGCCGCGATGGGCAGCCGCGTCGGCGGCACGTAGGCGCCGTAGGAGCTGATGCCGACCATCCGCTTCGCCTCCTCGTCCACTCTACTACTTCGAGGGAGGCTTCACGCCGTCGTAGAAGGGATAGGGGCGCTTCATCAGACCCACGGGCTCGAGCTCCTTCTGCATGTGTCCTTCGAAGTGCTCCAAGAGCTCCTCGACCCCCCAGCCACCCTGGTTGTACATGCCCGTTCCGTACTTGGGCTGCTCGAGGATCACCACCCGCTCGCCCCCGGTACCGAAGATCTGGCCGCTGACCCAATCGGCCTCGTCGCTGCACAGGAAGGCCACGAATGCACCGTTGCGGGTGGGATCGATGAAGGGCAGCTCCACCTCTTTGCCATCGGGGCCCTTGTAGGTGGCCGACATGCGGGTGGTGCCTGTGGGGCTGATGGCGTTCACCCGGATACCGTAGCGGGCCAGCTCGAGGGCCCAGGTGTAGGTCATGGAGGCGATGGCGCCCTTGCTGGCCGCATAGTTCGTCTGGCCGAAATTCCCGAAGTGGGCGGCCGAGACCGTGTTCACGATGGCGCCGCCGCTGCCCTGGTCGCGCATTCGCAGGGCACCCTCCTGGCTGCACATGAAGGTGCCGCACTGGTGCACCTGCACGACGGCCATGAACTCGTCGTCGCTCATCTTGAGGAAGGAGCGGTCCCGCACGTTGCCGGCGTTGTTCACCACGGCGTGGATCGCGCCGAACTCGTCGACGCACTGGCCGACCAGGGCCCGGGCGCCCTGGCGGGTGCTGATGTCGCTGTCGTTGGCGGCCGCCTTGCCGCCCTTCTGGCTGATCTCGTCGACGACCTTCTTCGCCTCGTCGATCTCGATGTCGTTGACCACCACGGCCGCGCCCTGCTCGGCCAGGTGGAGGCAGTGGCCCCGACCGATTCCCCGGCCGCCGCCCGTCACCACGGCGCCGCGACCGTCGAGGATTCCCATATCTGATGCTCCTTCAGATCGATGCGTCGAACTAGCGTAAGGGAAGCGCTGGCGGGCGTCAAAGTACTGCGCCAGAGACCGCCCGGCGCAGAAACAATTCAAAATCAACGACTTGGACGACCCCTGGTGTTCACCGGGAAACGAAGCGTGCGAATTCGTCGAGGGCCGGCATGACCTCGTCGCGGGGCGCAGAGGGCAGGCGCAGCACTACCTCGGTGACCCCGCTCGAGGCGTAGTAGGCGAGCTTCTCCTCGTCGGGCACGACGCCCATGGGAACGATGTGAAGGCTCTTCGGGTCGCGGCCCCGCTCTTCCATGGCCCGGCCCAGGTCCTCCAGGGCGGCCTTCAGCCCCGCCCCGCCGATGGGCATCCAGCCGTCCGCGTATTCGGCGATGTGGGCGAAGAGCTTGGGGCCCGCGCCGCCCCCGATGAGCACGCGCGGGCGCGGCTGCTGCACGGGCTTGGGCCATTGCCAGCTCGACTCGAAGTCGACGAATTCGCCGTGGAACTCCGCCACCTCGTCGGACCAGAGGGCCTGCATTGCGAGCATCTTCTCGCGCACGAGCTCCCGGCGGCGCTTCACATCGATGCCGTGGTTCTCCATCTCCTCATGGTTCCAACCGAAGCCGATGCCGAAGACCAGGCGGCCCTGGGAAATCCAGTCGAGGGTGGCGAGCTCCTTCGCGAAGGTGATGGGGTCGTGCTGGGCCGGCAGGCCGATGCCGGTGCCCAGGCGGATGCGAGAGGTCAGCGAGGCCGCCGCCGCCAGGGCGATGTAGGGATCGGGGCTGCGCAGGTACTCGTCGGCGAGCTCCTCGCTGCCGGTGGGAGGCGGGGTCCGACGGCTGGTCGGGATGTGGGTGTGCTCCGGGATGTAGAGAGAGTAGAAGCCGCGGTCTTCGGCCTCCCGGGCGAGCTCCACCGGGCTCATGGCCCTGTCCGTGGCGTGAATCGTCACCCCGATTCTCATGTGATCCGCCTCACTCCTGTCGCTGCACCGCGTGGCCGATGAGGCTTTTCGTCCCTCGCGCAACGGCTTCGATCCGCCGAAAGGCTAGCAGGGAGAGCCATCCCTACCCCGAAGCGAGCGATAAGGACGGAATTCCTCGCATAACCGCTAGTATCAACGGCTTGCAGCATTCTGCCGCCGGACCCGGCTGCCAGGCCCCTTCACTGGGACCTACCGGAGCTCCGCGAATGAAATCGACAGTCGAGCGCCACACCCCGCGAGGTCCACGCATTCGAGGACCAGGGCCCTCGGCCATGAGGACGCACACCATGCCGCGAACGACCCATGCCACCCGAACGCCCTCTCGCCGACCCGGGCCGCGGGCCACGAGCGCGCTCGCGCTCGCTGCCGTCACGCTGCTCGCCGCGGGCTCGGCCTCGGCCGAGCTCTTCAACCTGGTGGGCGCACGCTACCAGGGGATGGGGGGCGCTGGCGTCGCGGTCGCCGAGGACAGCCTCGCGATCTACTGGAACCCCGGCGCCATGCCCTTCCAGGATTCCTGGGGCGTGAACTTCGGCGTGGGTGGAAACGCCTCGGTGGAGGGCAACGTCATCGAGCTCCTGGACGAGACCATCAACGATTGGGATGCCCTCGGCAGCACCCTCGACGACGTGCAGGCCGGTAACAGCCTCACCTCGGGGCAGGTCCAGGATCTCATCGACTTCGCGGTGAACGGCCTGCCGGCCTTGGACACCCGGGGCAGCGGGATCGCGGTGTCGGCCGACGCCGAGCTCATGGGCCGCTTCCGCGGCTGGGGCCTGAGCGCCATGTCCCTCGCCAACGCGGGCGTTCAGCCCGTCGTCGACGACCTGAACCTGGGCCTCAGCGTCGGCGCCAACGCGGTGGACAACGTCGTGGGAAGCGGGATGGATCGCAGCGGCCAGTTCTCGAACGATCCCAGCAGCCAGAGCCTCGCCGACGCGATTGCTGCCTCCACCACGTACTGGACTCAGGATCAGGCCGAGGAGCTCGTCTGGCAGTCCGAGCAGGCGGGCGTGAACACCTCCAAGCAGCGCTCGAGGGACATGCTCACCAGCATGGCCGAGACGACGGGAGCCGGAATCGGAAACCCGGGTATCAACCTCGACGCCAACGACTCCGGCGTCTTCACCCGGGGAATCATCACCAACGAGTTCGCCCTCACCTACGGCCATGCCTTCTTCGACAAGAAGCTCGGCTTCGGCGGCAACATCAAGTACATCTACGGAGTCACCTTCAACAGCTTTCTGCGCTACGACGATTACGACAATGTCGGGGACGCTCTCGACGATCTCTTCGACGACGGGAACAGCAAACGAAGCTCGAACTTCGGCCTGGACCTGGGCCTCAAGTACAAGGCCACCGACTGGCTCGACCTCGGCCTGGTGGCCCGCAACGTCAACGCGCCCAGCTTCGACGCAGCGAGAGACCCCAACGTCCCCCTCGCGAACCAGAACTTCATCCTCGAGCCGCAGGTGCGCGCCGGGCTCGCACTCTATCCCTTGAAGCGCTGGATCCTGGCCCTGGACATCGACGTGCTCGAGAACAACTCCACGAACATCATCGGTCTCGAGCAGCGCATGATCTCCTTCGGGACCGAGTACCGCATCCCCATCGGCGGCAGCTTCGACCTGGCACTGCGCACCGGCCTGTGGACCAATCTCTCCCATAGACCCAGCGACTCCCTGGCCTGGACCGGCGGCCTCGGCATCCGCTGGGGGGGCTTCCATCTCGACGCCGCGGTGGGCTCGGCTCTCAGCTCCACCGACATCGAGACCGACGTCGGGACGACAAAGTCCTTCCCGAACCGCCTCAATGCGGCCCTACAGCTCCAGTGGGTGCACCACTTCTGACGCGGCATCCCGCGTGACCCGGCCGCGCCGGCCGGATCAGGACTCCGGCGGATCCGCGTCGAGGAGCGACCGGACCCGGCCCGCGAACTCCTCCATGCCGAAGGGCTTGTGGAGGAAGTTGAGCTCGCCCACGGAGCCGCCACGCTCGCTCAGCACGTCGTCGGTGTAGCCGGACATGAAGAGCACCCTGAGCTCCCGCTGGGTCTCGCGCAGCTTCGCCACCATGTCGACACCGTTCATTCCCGGCATCACCACGTCGGTCACGATGCAATCGAGGGCCTCTGGGTGCCCATCGCTGAGCTGGAGGGCCTCTGCGGGATGGGCCGCGACCAACACCCGGTAGCCGCGCTCCTCGAGGACCGAGGCGAGCAGGGAGCGGAAGGCCTCGTCGTCTTCGACGAGGAGTACGGTCTCCGAGCCCGAAGTGTCCGCGGCCGCACCGCCCGCCGGGGCGCGGGCCTCGACGCCCTCGAAGACCTCCGGGAGCAGGACGCGCACCGCCGTTCCCCGACCGGGTGCGCTCTCGATCACCGCGCCGCCGTCACTCTGCTTGGCGATGCCGTAGACCATGGAGAGTCCGAGGCCGGTTCCCTTGTCGATGTCCTTGGTGGAGAAGAAGGGCTCGAAGGCGCGGCGGCGGACCTCCTCCTTCATCCCGCACCCCGTGTCGGTCAGCGTGAGCACCACGTAGGGTCCCGCCTCCAGATCGCGGAAGGCCTCCTCACGATCCTCCTCGAGCAGTACGCTCGAGGTCTCGAGAGTGATGCGGCCGCCCCGGGGCATGGCGTCGCTGGCATTGACGACCAGGTTCATGAGGATCTGTTGGAGGGAGCCGGGATCGGCCCTGACGCGGGCCTCCGCGCGCTCGAAGGCGCGCACGACCTCGATGTCCTCGGTGAGCAGCCTGCGCAGCATGGGCTCGAATTCGCAGATCAGCTCGTTGAGATCGAGCACGCGGGTCTCGAGCACCTGGTTGCGGCTGAAGGCCAGCAGCTGCCGGGTGAGGCCTGTCCCACGCTCCGCCGCCCGATGGATCTCCTCCAGGGGCTCGCGCAGCCGTCGCTCTCCCGAAGCGCGCTGCTCCAGGAGCTCGCAGTTGCCCTGGATGCAGCCCAGGATGGTGTTGAAATCGTGGGCCACGCCCCCGGCGAGGCGCCCGACGGATTCCATCTTCTGCACTTGTCGCAGCTGCATCTCGAGCTCGAGCTCGTCGCCGATGTCGTCCACGATCGCGACGATGCCCCGCGGCTCACCTCGATCGCTCTTCAGGAGCGTTGCAGACACGCGGGCCGGGAAGCAGCTGCCGTCGCGCCGCAGGTGGTCGATCTCCGCGAGCCCGCCTCCGCGCGCACGTACCCGCGCGATGAAGGGCAGCAGCTCTCCGCTCACCTGTTCGCTGGTGTGCAGCAACTCCAGGCCCTCTCCCAACAGATCCTCCACCACGTAGCCGTGCATGTTCGCGAGAGCGGGATTCACGAACTGGATGCGGCCTTCGAGGTCGCAGATCGCGATGCCCTCCCGTGATTGCTCGAGGGCCTGGTTGCGCCGGTAGAGAGCGTCTTCGGCCTCCCGGTGCTGCACCGCGAGGGCCGCTGTGACCCAGATCGCAAAGAGGGCCAGGCCCCGGTTGACCAGCACCATCCAGAGAGCCCCGCCTGCGGGCGAGAAGTAGAACCCGAGCAGCGTGAGCAAGCTGGTGCCGATCGCGACGGCCCAGGTGTAGCGGGGCTGCGGCGCCCGCACCCGGGCCGAGAGCAGCACCACGGCGACGTAGGGGATGCATCCGGCGATGCCGAGGGGCACCAGGAGGTCGAAGATGAGGATGGCCGCCGAGAGGAGGAGCACACTCGAAGTGATCGCATGGCGTTCCATCTCGGCCTGGGAGGTCATGTTTCCGCCATCTCCTCGCGGTCGCAGAGTATAGTGATCCGCCAGGGGATTCGCGAAATCGCCCGAAAGAAGTGCTTCGGATGAGAATCGCCGCGGGGTAGAATGGAACCGGGCAGATGGAGCAGCAGCCATTGACGGCCTCGCTGTTGAAGCAATCACTCCTGTTCTTCGCGGCATCCATCCCGGCATGGCTCCTGGCCGCTTCCGCGGGAGCCGACCCCGCCTTGTTGGTCTACCGCTGCGCCATCGCGGAGAGCGCCTCGACGGAGACCATCTCGGGCGAGGAGATCCTCGCGCGACAGCCCGAGAAGGTCCGTAGGGCCCTGGGAAAGCGCGGCTTTTCGTCCCCGGCCGCCCTCGCGACCAGCGAGGTCGAGTGCCAGGGCTTCATCCAGGCGATCGTGGTCTTCGAGCAGCCTCGCCAGAAGACACTCGAGCTGCTCGCCCAGACCCATCGCCAGATGGAGTTCCTCCCCAACCTGCGCAATGTCCGATCGGTTGCGCGACACGAGAACGAGAGCCTTGACCACCACGAGATCAAGATCATCTTCACCAAGCTCGAGTACCGCGTGCGCAACCATTGGAGCCACGAGGAGTGGACGATGTGGTGGCATCTCGAGCCGGGCTATGCCAATGACATGGCCTCCCTCGACGGGTACTGGAGGTTCTACGAGCTGGCCGACGGCGGGACCGTGGCCATCTATGCGAGCCGCATCGACGTCGGGCCCTACCTCCCGGCCAGCCTGCAGGCCTCGCTCAGCCGCAAGAAGCTCGAGGAATCCCTGCGGCACTTTCGCAGCTGGGTGAACTCGGGCGGGAGCTACCGACCATGACCGAGCACTGTGAAGACCAGAGCTGGCTGCGCTGCTTCGGCACCCGTATGGTGCGCGCCGCACTGCTCGACAGCGCGCTCTACGAGGAAGTCGAAGCCGACCCGAGAGCCCTCGGTCAGGCCGCTCTGGTGGTGATCCTCTCTGCCTGTGCCGCGGGGATCGGCGGCTTCGCCAACGGGGGCTACCAGGGAATCCTCCTCAGTGCCGTCGCGGCGCTCGTCGGCTGGTGGATCTGGGCCTATGTGGCCTGCCTGATCGGGACGCGCCTGCTGCCCCAATCCCAGACGACTTCGAATCACGGTGAGCTGCTGCGCACCATCGGCTTCTCGAGCGCTCCCGGGATTCTTCGGATACTCGGCGTGGTCCCGGGCCTCAACCCCTGGCTCTACGCGTTGACGGGAACCTGGATGCTGGTCGCCATGGTGATCGCGGTGCGTCAGGCCCTCGACTACACGAACATCTGGCGTGCCATCGCGGTCTGCCTCGTCGGCGCCCCCGTCGAGATGGTCTTCATCCTCTTCTCCTTCCTCGTCATCGGTCCCTGGCCCGTCTGAAGGGCGGCCGGGCCGAGCCCAAAGCCGAAGCGCGCACGCTGGCAGGGGCGCTCCCGAACGGTGTAGTCTCTCGCCGTTGGCCAGGAGGAATCGAGAATGGACCGCAGAGAGCTGCTCGAGAGCGTCTCCATCTTCCGCGGGCTTGGAGAGCGCGAGGTCGACCTGCTGCTCGAGTGCACCACCACAAAGGAGGTCGGCGCGAAGGAGGTTCTCTTCCACAAGGGAGATCCCGGCAACCAGCTCTACGGGGTTCTTTCGGGACGGCTCAAGGTGCTGGCGACGGGCGCCGACGGCAAGGACGTCGTCTTCGGCCTGATGGGCCCGGGCGAGGTGATCGGCGAAATCGCCCTCATGGATACCAATCCGCGCTCGGCCACCGTGGCGGCCCTCGAGAACTCCAAGCTCCTCACCCTGCACCGGCGCGATCTCATCCCCTTCCTGGAACGCCATCCCTCCGTGGCGATCCACCTCGCGGCCGTGCTCGCCGCCCGGCTACGACGGCTCAGCCAGCACACCGAGGACACCTTCTTCCTCACCCTCGCGGCTCGCACCGCCCGCAAGCTCCTCGAGCTCGAAGTCGAGTACGGCAAGGTGGACGGAAAGCCCTTCGAGCTCCGGCTGCCCCAGCAGGAGCTCGCCGACATGGTGGGAACCACGCGAGAGAGCATCAACAAGCAGCTCCGGGATTGGGAGGAGCACGGGCTCGTCACCCTCGGACGCGCGCGGGTGACGATCCTCGACCACGAGACCATGGAGTCCATCGCCAACCTGACCTCCTTCTGACGCCTCCCGAGGCACCAGGAGTCCGTGCAAGGGTCAGAAGCTCGGGCCGCGTACGCGCGCGCCGCGCTGCACTTGCTCCTCTTCGATCACGACCCGCGCCTCGCGTCCATCCTCGACGCTCACGATGTAGTGAGGATCCGGCACGGCCCCGGGCGGCGCTCCCCGGGTCGCGTAGGGCAGGCGAAGCAGATAGCGCCCTTGATCGTCCGCCATGGTGCGGCTCACCGCCTCTCCCCTGCGGCCGCGGTTGCTCTGGTAGCCGAGCCGGGCCCTGACCCGCGTGCCGGGTGGAGCCTCGCCCGCCAGCTCGGCACCTGCGACGTGCTCGAAGATACGCAGCCTCGAGCGCGCACCCGCGCCCGCCCGCGAGTGCAGCGGGTACTCGAACACGAGCCGGTGCCGGCGCAAATCGGGGCTGTCGTCTCTGGAGAGCCGGCGCAGCATGGCGGCCTCGGGATACGCGGCATCCCGCTTCTCGGCAATGGTCTCGACCAGGACGTAGCGCGCGCCCAGGTCGTCGAGCATGGCGCTGGCCTCCTCCTCGTCCGCCTCGAAGTAGGCGAGGCTCGCAGCGAAGTTCTCGGGTCCCAGATCGTCGCCGAAGTTCCCCACCACCGTGGGGCGCTGGGCGACGTAGGTAATGACATGGCCGCTGCTCCAGTGTGCCAGCACGCCGTACTCCGGCACCGCACCCGGATCGAAGTAGCCGGCCGTCGGCGGCGTGTTCTCGCGCAGCCACTGCGCGCCGGCCACGATCGACCGGCTGCGCTGTACGTGGCGCTGCGCCGTGATTCCCCTTCCTCGCAGCAGCTCGACCTGGTTGCCCAGGGGCAGCCGGTAGGCCTCGAATACGGGCGCAAGCAGATAGAGCAACGCGAGAGAGACCAGCAACGCGGCACCGGCGCGGCCCGGTGAGAAGCCGAGGCGCCCGGCGAGCAGTACGCCGTGGGCGCGCACGAGGCTCCAGGCCATCACCAGCGCGAGGGCGACGGAGAAGCTGTTGAAGAAGCGCCGCTGCAGCAGGGTGAGCGCCGCGAGCACCAGAGACCAGCCGATGACGAGGTGCCACGCGGCCCGCCCGCGCCCACCCCGGCCCTCCCACACCATCCAGCCGAGGGCCGGGGGGAAGAGATAGACGAAGCGCGAGAGGCGCAGCTCGGCGACCCGACCGCCCCAGCCATCGCCCACGCGAAAGAGGGGCTTCGATTCGTCCACTTGGAGCTGGAAGGTCTCGCCGCGGCCGAGCCAGCGCCAGGCGTCTCGCACGCCCTCCAGGAGGTCGGGAAAGACCAGCAAGCTCGCGCCGAGCACCAGCACGCCGCTACCGAGCAGGAGCCCCGCTCGCGCGGCCATGCCCTCGCCCGCCGCAGGCCGTCTCCACAGCAGCGCGCACGAGGCCGCGTGAAGCGCGAGCGCGCCGAAGAGCCAGGGCTGGAAGCGTGAGAGCACCACCGGGCTGTAGCCGCTCCATTGGAGCCAGGAGCTCTGCATCCCGAGCGGCAGAACGAGCACGAAGGCCATGCCGTTCACCCAGGAGAAGAGCGCGATCGCCCGCAGCGCATCGGCACCTTCCCGACGGGTGAGCACGAACGCAAGGAAGGCCAGCTCGATGATCGCCACATGGACGAGCGCGCCGGGCCAGACCAGGAGGATGCCGGAGAGCAGGAACGCGGCGCCGGCTCCGAGCAACCACAGTCGGGCGCGCGGCCGCCCCTGCTCGAGGCTGTCGAGAAGCTCCATGGAGACCGCGAGGAGCCCGGTGGAGAGCAACGCGACGGCAGCGTGATGGTCGAGGAAGCCGATCTGGGAGTACCAGAAGTGGCCGGAGAGAAGGCCCAGGATCAGTCCGGCCCAGAGCGCCACCCCAGAGCCGAAGTGACGCCGCGCAAGACCGTAGAGGACGAGCACGCAGCTCGCGCCGAGCAGGGGCGGGATCCAGACCGCAAGTGTCTCCACGCCTTGCAGGTGCAGCGGATCGTAGAAGGGTCTCAGCAGGGCGGCGACGGCCTGGTCGAAGTAGGGCGGCCAGATCGCCTCCGCGCCGTGGGGGAAGTTGAGATAGGGGTCGAATTCGAGGATCTCGGGGCGGCGAACCAGGGCGTAGAGGATCCTGCGCATGTGGTAGTAGGCGTCGTTGCCGAAGAAGTAGATCCGATCGAGTCCGAACACCGTCAGCCACGGAAGCGTGCGCATCGCGAAGGCGAACGCGAAGAGGCCGACGGGTACCAGCACGCTCGCCCCCCCTCGCCCCTTCATCCCACCTCCCCGACCCCAATCGAGCTCGTCGCAGTGAAGCGCGCCCGGTCGCCTCCTCCGGGCGCGCACAAGCATACCCGCGGCCGCGGGCGGCCACGAGCCCGAGCTCGCGAGGGATGCAGGCTACCGGTCGTGTACAATCCGCGCCGAAGGGAACGAGGAGCAGCAGCACGTTGGCGACACCGGAAAATCCCGACGCGCCGACCTGCGAGGCGAGCGAACCCGAACGCGCGGACAGGACCCCGCGCCTTCCGTCGCCGCGTTCCCTGCTGCTGGGGCTGGCTGGCTACTCGGGCGCCGCGCTCCTCACCCTGATCGCCACTCGTTCGCTCTTCTCGAGCGACCCCCCCTTCCTCGACTGGGGGACCGCCGCGGGCCTGGTCCTCCTCGTCGCCCTCTGGACTCTACAGCGCCGCTTCCGCCGCCCGGGGCTGGCCGTCGCGCTCCTGTGGACCGGGCTCGCGCTGCTCTTCATCGCAAACACCCTCGCCGAATGGCGCAAGCCCCACTACTACGGGGACAGCGATCTCGTATCGCTCTTCATCGTGACCCAGCGGGTGATCCCGAAGTGGCTGGCGGGCACCTCCCTGCTGGGCGACCTCTGGGCCGGGCTGTGGATGGCGCCGTGGTTTCGGGAGTGGCTGCCCTTGACCCTGCGCCAGCCCTTTCACGTCGTCGCGTCGTGGGGAACCCTGTCCGTCTGGGCCGGCGCGGTCGCACTCTCGCTGCGCCGGCCCGAGCGCCTCGCCGTCGTGCTCCCCCTCTTCGGCACCCTCTACATCGCCTTCGGCGCCGGCTACCTCGAGTACTACCCCTTCATCGCGCCCCTCTACCTCGCGAGCCTGGCCTATCTCTTCCTCGAGCCCCTGGAGGGGCGCTCGCCCATCGCGCTGGGACTGCTGGCCGGCGCCCTGCCGACCCTCTACATCGGGTTCATCCCCCTCGCGGTCCTGGTCCTCGTGTTCGGCGCCCTTGCCCATCCGCGGAGGATCCTGCAGCTGGGCGGCAGCGCTCTGCTCACCTACGGACTGCTGGTTCGCATCCTGTGGCGCGGCCCGCTGACGGAGTACTTCCAGCTCCTGCGCGGCGCCCTCGACATGGCCGCCACCAACAAGATCTTCGAGCGCTACGCCGGCCGCCTCGCCCAACCCGACGACACCTTCTTCCCCGTCACCTACGCGCTCTCCCCCGAGCACCTCGGAGACGTCGCCTACGTAGCCCTGCACTCGGGCCTCCTCCTCCCCCTGCTCTTGCTGGGCTGGGCGCTCTATCGCGGGCGAAGGCGCATCGCGGGCAGGCTCGGTCTCGATGCCGTGCGGAAGGACCTTCGCCTGGGCCTCGCCGCGGCCTTCGCCGCCCAGCAGATCCACTTCCTCTTCTTCATGGTTCCCGTGTACGGCCCCAGGCGCGACATCGACCTCTTCTTCTCCGCCGTCCTGGCGGCGAGCTTCTGCGCGGGCTTCGTGTGGGACTGGCTCCTAACAGGGGAGGAGCAGCGCGCCGCCTCGCAACAGCGCTTCCTCCTGATCTCCCTCACCCTGGGCCACAGCGCGGTGACCCTCGGCACGCTCCTTCTCCACGGGCTGCCCGCGATCGACTGAGGGCGCCTGCTGTACACTTTCGGCGATCTCCCCGGCGGCGCGCAGTGGAGGCCTCTACCTGAAGGAAAAGGCAGCAAGAGCAGTAGACGAAGCCGTGAACAGGGGAATGGTGAAGAGGTGAGGGAGAAGGAAAGGGTGGAGGGACAAGACGCGACGAGAGACCCGGGGGAGGTCGAGGTCAGCTTCGTCATGCCCTGCCTCGACGAAGCCGAGACCCTCGGCCCGTGCATCGAAGCCGCCCGGCGCTGCATCGAGGCGAACGAGCTTTCGGCGGAGATCATCATTGCCGACAACGGCAGCGTAGACGACTCGGCGCAGATCGCGCAGCGCGGCGGCGCACGCGTCGTCGCCGTGGAAGAGCGTGGCTACGGCGCAGCCCTCATGGGCGGGATCGAGTCGGCGCGGGGACGCTACATCGTGATGGGCGACTGCGACCTCAGCTACGACTTCGCGGAGGCCATGCCCTTCGTGGACAAGCTCCGCGCCGGCGATGATCTCGTCATGGGCTCGCGCTTCGCCGGGCGCATCCTGCCCGGCGCCATGCCCTGGCACCACCGCTGGATCGGGAATCCCGTCCTCTCGGCCGTCGGCCGCACACTCTTCCGCTCCTCCATCAGCGACTTCCACTGCGGTCTGCGCGCCTTCACCAAGCACGCCTACGAGAAGATGCGGCTGCGCACCACCGGAATGGAGTTCGCGAGCGAGATGGTCGTC
This sequence comes from Deltaproteobacteria bacterium, assembly GCA_019310385.1. Classification (GTDB taxonomy): domain Bacteria; phylum Myxococcota_A; class UBA9160; order UBA9160; family UBA4427; genus JAFDEK01. Next base: position 5,207 of record JAFDEK010000065.1, on the reverse strand, counting down.
AAAGCCACCGTGCGCGACATGCAAGTCTCCGAGGTGCCGATCATCCTGCATCCCGACGGCCGCTCGCGGGCGCCCCACCTGCGCAGCTGGCGCGACGGATGGCGTCACCTGCGCTTCATGCTCCTGCTCTCGCCCCTCTGGACCCTCTTCGTTCCAGGCCTGGCCCTCGCCGTCCTGGGCACCCTGCTCACGAGCCTGCTCTACCCCGGTCCCGTGACAATCGGCGGCGTCACCTTCGACATCCACACCATGATTGCCGGCAGCCTGTTCCTACTGGTCGGCTATCAGATGATGACCGTCGCGGTCGCAGCGCGCATCTACGCCCTCACCGAGGAGATCGGGCCGCCGGCGCCCTGGCTCGTAGACGCCTTCGACGTCTTCACCCTCGAGCGCGGCCTGCTGGCCGGAGCACTCCTCACCGCTGCGGGCGTCGCCGTCATCGCCTCGACCTTCTTTATCTGGGCGGGCGTGGACTTCGGGTCCCTGGACCCCCGGCAGACCATCCGGCCCATGCTGGTGGGCTCGACCTGCGTCGCCCTGGGCTTCCAGACCCTCCTCATGTCCTTCGTCTACAGCATGCTGGGGATCCAACGCAGCCGCTAGCGATGTGCCAAGGCGTCGCGCGCGACCCGCCTTGGTGTCAGAAGCCCTGATAGACGAAGACGTGGGACTCAGAGGGCCAGAAGAGCACGAGGATCGTGACCGCAGCGGCGTAGATCGCCGCACGCAGCACGACCTTGCCGGCCCAACGCAGATCAGGATTCGAGGGCACTGAGGATCTCCCGGGCCAGGGGCTCTTCGAAGTGCTCGAGCTCGAAGATCGGGTGGTCGAAGTCGAGGAAGCACTCGGCGGGCATCCAGCGCCGGGCGTCGATGACGGGAACCCCGAAACGGCCGGCGCTGCGATACACCAGGGACGCGCCCTGCTCCGCCATGCCCGGTCGGTGATATTCGCCGCGCGCGTCGAGGGCGAGCAGCGGTTGCTCGGGCATCAGCAGCACGACCACACGAAAGCCCGAGGAGGTCAGCTCTTCGAGCAACATTTCGAGCACCACGACGCTGGGGCTGCTCTCGTCCAGGCTATGGGTCAGCCTCGCCCGGTCCTTCTGTCGCTGCAGATGCTCGGGCCCCACGGTCTCGACGTAGCGCGCGAAGCCTGCGAGATCGGGCTCGGCCAGGAAGACGTTTCGAGCCGCCTCGATTGCGTCTCCGCGCTCGCCGTACATGTGCCGGAAGAGCCCAAGGGTATCGTCGAACTCGGAGGGCGGGGGGCCCGGATCGGGCCGGGCGAGAACGCGGTCGAGCACGGCCTCGCGGACGAACTCCCGGAAGCGGTAGAGCCGCGACGCGGTGCGGGCCCAACGGTCGACGAGATCGCCCCAGCCCGCGGCGGGCACGGGTCCTTCGCGCCAGCCGATCTCGAGCAGGCTCGTCGGCCCCTCGGCGTCGGGATTGAGGGCCGGGCGCAGCAGGTCCACCGCGCCGACGCTGAGGACCACGAGATCGGGCTCCATGGCGCCGAGATGCCGCGCCAGAACCGCGGTATCGCCGATGTAGGAGCCGAAGATCGCGAGATTCGAGACCGCGACGTCCCGCTCGGGCGCGGCCTGCGTCAGGGCGCGCTCGACGCCGCGCTCCTTGGCGGAGAGTGCGAGGCGCGAGTTGCCCAGCAGCGCCACTCGCGTTTCGGCGTCTCTTTCGGGCGAGTAGATCTTGCGCAGCACCTGGTAGGTCTGGGGGAACACGGTACGCAGTCCGCCGCTGTTCTCGAAGGCGGTCGGACCCCAGAGCAGCGAGGTGCGGGTGAGCGCCGCATCGATCGCGACGAGGAAGAGAAGGGCCAGGGCCCAGGTGACGAGGGATGTCTGAGGCCCCTGCTTCCGGACCCGGTCCCTTGCCGCTTCGCCACGCCGCATTGCGTTGTATTCCAGAGGTTGTATCCAGGAGAGTGGATCCCGGAGAGTGGATGCCCCAGAAGTGCGGCATTCTACCATGGGCACCGCCACGGGGGGCCGTCAGCGCCCGCGAGTCACACGGCGCTGCAGACCCCGTGGGGTGGCAAGTTCAGGACGCGCCGCGAGCGTCGATTGTCCTGCACTTTTTCCTTGTAGTAGTATCGCGGGCCGTTGAGCGCGAAGGCCCGCATGCGCTTTCGAGGCGGCGCTCTCTTTGGATGCTCGATACCGGGGATTCCAGGACGTGAATCGCGACGATCTCGAAGCAAGCATCTTCGCATTCCTGCGCGAAGAGATGCGCATCGACACCAGCGACATCCAGCCGGACACGGAGCTGGTGTCCGGAGGCATCGTCGATTCCACCGACCTGGTTCGCCTCGCGACCTTGCTCGAGCGCAAGCTCGACATCGAGATCCCCGACCAGGACATCAGCGCGGACAACTTCGATTCCATCGAGATGATCGTCGACTACATCACCGTCAACCATGTCACCGTCAACGACGTCACCATCAACCACGCCAGCGTCAAGCGCGGCGGCTGAGTCCGCGCCGAGCCGCGTGCGGGAGGCCCTTCGGGTTGGTCTAGATGCTTCTGCCGCTGCTCGGCGTCCTCGTCTTCGCACCGATCTACTGGCTTCTGGTCCCCGCCTCCGCGCGCCGGGACTTTCTCGCACTTGCCAGCCTCGCGGCTCTGGGCATCTACGACCTCCGCCTGCTCGCGGTGACCCTGGCCCTCGTGTTCGCCCTCTTCGCTGCAACCCGGGCCATCGCGGCTGCCTCCCGAAACACCGGCCGGCTCATCGCTGTCCTGGGCTTCGCGATCCTCGCCGCACTCTTCGTTGCGAACAAGTACGCTGCCGAAGGCGGCGGCGTGCTGCCGTCCCAGAGCGGGCTCGTCTTCCTGGGCATGTCCTACTTCGCCCTCAAAGCCGCGGCCATGCTGATCGAGAGCAGCCGCCGCGCCCAGGAGCCGCCGCGCCTGCGCGACCTCGCCGGCTGGCTGGTATTCCTTCCGACCTTTCCCAGCGGTCCCATGGAGGAGTACCGCCACTTCTCGCGCCAGACACCCCGGGTCGAGCGCGAGCGCATCCTCGGCGGCTTCGAGCGCGTGCTCTTCGGCATGGTGAAGGCGCTGGTGATCTCCCACTACCTCGGCGCGTGGGCGGGCGAGATCGCCGCCGCACCCGAGCTGCACGACCCTCTCGTCCTGCTGCTCGCCACCTATGCGTTCAGCCTGCACTTCTATCTCGATTTCGCGGGATACAGTGACATCGCCATCGGGGTCGCCGCCCTCTACGGCTACGAGATCCAGGAGAACTTCGACAGCCCGCTGATCCGGCGAAACCTCGTGCAGCTGTGGCAGCGCTGGCACATGACCCTCACGCGATGGCTGCGCCTCTATATCTTCACGCCGGTGAGCCGTGGCATCATGCGCCGTGCCGGCGAGCGCGGCGACACAGCGGGAATCCTTGCGGGCCAGGTGTGCGCCATGGTGTTCTGCGGCCTCTGGCACGGCATCGGCTGGCACTTCGCACTCTGGGGTCTGCTCCATGCTCTCGGCCTGATCTGGGTGGGTGTCGCGGCTCGCCGCATCGGCTCCCGGATGCCCCCTGCCCTCGTGGGCTGGTGGCGCAAGAGTCCCGTCGCCTACGCGCTGAGCGTCTTCATCACCTTCAACACCTTCTCGCTCATCAACATCGTCGCTCTCGATACCCTCGACCACTCGCTGACCTTCTACGCCCGGCTCTTCGGTCTCGTTTGACGCCCGCCGGGGCTGCTACGGTGTGATCACGATGCTAAAGGATGCCGCCGCCATCGTCGGGATCGGCGAGACCCCCTTCGCGAAGAAGCTCGAGCCCGACGAGAAGAGCCTCGCTCTCAGCGCCATCCTGGCCGCCCTCGACGATGCGGGGATCGAGCCCGCCGAGGTCGACGGCCTCGCCTCCTACACCCTCGAGAACACCGACGAGGTCGAGATCGCCAAGAACCTCGGCACTGGAGACATCACCTTCTTCAGCCAGGTGGGATGGGGCGGAGGCGCGGGCCCGGCCTGCGTGGGCCAGCTCGCCATGGCGGTCGCCACGGGGCAGTGTCGGGTGGGCGTCGCGTGGCGCTCACGCAAGCGCGGCTCGGGACGCCGGCCCTGGGCGAGCACGGCCGAGGACTTCAGCATCGCCGGCGCCTGGAGCCGGCCCTGGGGACTGCTGCGCCCCGTGGACGAGATCGCCATGCTGACCCGCCGCTACATGCACGAGGTCGGCGCCACCCGGGACCACCTCGCCAATGTGGCCCTGGCGGTGCGCGGGATGGCGAACGCGAACCCCCGCGCCATGATGTACGAGAAGACCATGAGCCGCGAGGATTACATGGAGGCGCGCTGGGTGAGCGAGCCCCTCTGTCTCTTCGACAACTGCCTCGAGAGCGACGCTGCGCTGGCCTGCGTGGTGGTCTCGGCGGAGCGCGCCCGGGATTGCCGGCAGCCCCCCGCCCTGATCCACTCCTTCGCCCAGGGGCTGGGTCGCCAGTCCCACGCCATGCTGAACTACTGGTGCGAGGATCCCCTCACGGGTCCAGCCTGGGCCTGCGCGCGGCAGCTCTATCGCGGCTCCGACATCCAGCCCAGCGACATCCCGGTGGCACAGATCTACGACGCCTTCACACCCCTGGTGCTCTTCTCCCTCGAAGGCTACGGCTTCTGCGGGCGGGGCGAGGGCGCGGCCTTCAGCGAAGACGGCGCCCTCGAGCTCGGCGGCCGCCTGCCCATCAATACATCCGGCGGCGGCCTCTCGGAGGCCTACGTCCACGGCTTCAATCTCATCAACGAAGGCGTGCGACAGATGCGCGGCGAGTCCACCCGCCAGGTGGCCGACGCCGAGAGCTGCCTGGTCACCGCCGGCGAGGGCGTTCCCACCAGCGCCCTGATCCTGAGGAGGTGAGCAGCGTGAGCGACGCGCCCCTGCTGCCCATGATCGCCGAGGAGAACAGGCCCTTCTGGGAGGGCTGCCGCCAGGGCGAGCTGCGCGTGCAGCAGTGCGGAGAGACCGGGCGGCTCATCTTTCCGCCGCGGGTCATGAGCCCGTGGGCTCCCCACACGCCGCCGGTCTGGACCTCCGTGTCGGGTCGCGGGACGCTCTGGTCCTTCGTGGTCCCGCACCCTCCCCTGCTTCCCCAGTTCGGCGAGCTCGCCCCCTACAACGTGGTCCTGGTGGCCCTCGACGAGGATCCCACTGTGCGCCTCGTGGGCAACCTGGTC
>JAFDEK010000162.1 GCA_019310385.1 Deltaproteobacteria bacterium | reverse complement strand
CCTCGCCGAAGACCTCCAGCTCGACCTCGGGATCCGCCGGCTCGATGCGCGTACAGCAAGGATCGTCGGCGCCCTGCCCCTGCACGCCCTGGAGTGCGAGGGTCGCTTGCGCGAGAGCGCGGCGAAGCCGCTGCTTCCAGAACTCGATGTCCCGGCCCTCGCCGTCTTGGATGAGATCGGCATGGACGAAGAAGTCGAGGCCATGGACCGCCTCGGACGGGGTCGACGCCGCAGCGGGATTGGCCCAGAGGACCGCCAGGAGCAACCCGAACGACGCCGCGAAGGACCCGCTGCGCAGCGCGCTCACGGCCTCTCCCCCGGGCCATCGAGGCCGCGCGGCTCTTTCTCGCGCAGCACGCGACCGTGCAGCTCCAGTGCCGCCTGCGCGTGGCGAAGCCGGCCCCGCTCAGCGGAACGAACGCGAGCGTCCCCCTCCTCCTGGAGCAAGATGGCGCGCAAGCGAGCGCCCGCCTCGGGCTGGCCGCTCAACGCCAGACCGCGCATCACACCGCGCTGCATGGCAGTCCCGAGCAGCTCGCCGCGCATGGGTCCCGCGGACCAGCGCGGCCTCGGCCGCGGGTGATCGAAGCGCTGGAGCAGGAGCTGCAGCGCGCGCGGATCCCGCTTCGCCTGGTGGCCCAGGGCCAGCAGCACCTCCACCCGCGCGTTGTAGACCGCGCCCGTCACCTTGCCTTCGGGCTCGCGGGCCAGATAGCTCGCCAGGGCTTCGTAAGCCCCGGCGTGCCGGCTGAAGCCGAGCACGCGCAAGATCTTGGCGTGACCTCGCCGCTCACTGGGGTCATCGAGCATTTCGATCAGGCGCCCCGCGCAGGCCTCGCTGCACTCGCGAGCGCGCTCCTCGGGCAGACCTTCGTAGTAGCCCGCGCGCACCATGGCTTCGGCGTCCAGGACCTCGTCGGCAGAGCTCGCCCCGGCCACCTGGCTGCCACCGGCGAGCAGAGCCGCGAACGCCAATAGGGCGAAGAAGCCCCGCCCCGCCCGGAGCCGCGCCCCGGCACGGGAGCGTCGCCGGCCTCGCCGGTCGAGGAAGGCCGCGAATGCCAGTACGCCCAGGGAGGCGAGCTGCAGCAGCCGCGCCTCGGGCTCGGGGACGGGACGGGCCGCGAGCCCTCCCATTCCCACGGAGGAGACGCCAACGGTGAAGTCCGGCTCGACGAGCCCGGTCTCGAAGCCGGGCGGCGCCGCGGGGTCGATCACGCGGTAGGTCAGATCCCCGATGCGATTCACGGTGAGATGGAGACGGCCGTTGCGCGGGTCGATGCTGAGTCCGGCTTCGGGCTTGCCCGTCGCGGCCACGACGGTGAAGGGACAGGGGGCGAAGTCGCCGCAGCCCGTGAGGTCGATCGCGAGCAAATCGTCCTCGGAGGCGCCGTAGAGGATCTGCACCTCGGAGTCATAGGCGAGACCGGTGATCTCCTCGTCGAGGTAGTCGGGCTCCCCCACGCGTGTCACTGCGCCGGTATCGGGATCGATTGCGATCAGGATATTGACGCAGTCGCTGCAACTCTGAGTCTGGCCCAGGTATTCGCTGCCGAGCAGCACGCCGTAGAGGAGGTCCGCGCCGGCGTCGTAGGCCAGAGCAACGACGGGCTCGCAGTCGAGGGTCGTGCCGCTGCAGTCGAGGTCCCGCTCGCGAATCAGGTGACCGCTGGTCGGGTGGAGCGCGACCAGGCGATGGGGCACGGAATCTCCGGGGCCGACGCCGGGGTCGACGCCGGGGCCTACGCCATAGACGACATCGCGCCTCGAGTCGTAGGCGAGGCCCGAGAGCTCGCCCGTCAGGGGCAGGCTCCAGCTCCAGCCCCCCGTCAGCGCGCTCATGTCGACGAGATAGTCCGGGGTGCCACCGACCTGCAAGCGGGGATTCGCGACGGCGATGAGGCCCACGCCGGCGTCTCCCTCACAAGCCCCGCAGACCGCACCCGAGCAGAGGCCGCAGCTCTCGGGCTCTCCACACGCGACGCCGTCGGGAAGCGAGGGATCGCGCGGCTGCTCTCCCATGCACTCGCACACCCCTCCGAGGTCGTTGCCCTTCGCGAGGAAGCTCTCACACTCGTTGGCGCCGAGACAGCCGCCGCCGACCTTCGGTTCCATGAGCTTGCAGCTGCCGTCCTCGTCGTGTAGAAGGCCGGCGTTGTGGCCCCGCTCGTGGGCGATGGTGAGCCCCAGATACTCGAGATTGACGCCGAAGCTCGGGGGATTCGGGCCGTTATCGTCGTCGACCACATCCACGATCATGAAGTTGCCGTTGATGTCGGCGCAGCCCACGATCTGGGTACCGGTCCCGTCGCCGCAAGCTTCGAGGGACAATACGACGTAGACGCCGTCGCCATGGAGGCTACGGATGCGCAAGTACTCCACGTTGCTCGTCACGACGTCGAAGCCATCCCCAGATCTCCCGAAGGATTCGAGCTCCAAATCGAGATCGACAGGCTCGATGCGGGCACAGCAGGGCGTATCGGTAAGACCCTGCTTCCCCCGTAGCGCGAGGTTTGCCTGCTCGAGACTTAATCGCAGCCGCTCCGTCCAGAAGGCGATATCTCGGCCCTCGGCGGGCTCGAGGAGATTGACGTGGATGCGGAATCGAAGCCTGTGGAGGACCTCGTCGGGGGCTGCACGCACCGCGCCGGCAAGTAGCGCGCCGACCAGGACGATGGGCAGCGCAAGCGAGACTCGACGCCGGGCACTCACCGACGCGCATCTCCCGTGTCGAAGCCCTGCTGCGCGTTTTCGCGCGCCATGCGCTCGTGAAGCTCAAGGGAATCCCGCAGACCGGAGAGGCTCGCATCATCGCCGCTCCGGGCGCGCGCGGCGGCCTCTCGCGCCCTCAGTCGCGCGCCGGCCTCGGAGCTGCCGCTCAGCGCCAGTCCGCGCATGACACCCTGGTACATCACCTCGCGCAGGCCTTCGCCCCGCAGCGGCCCCACCCACCAGCCGGGCGTCTCCGAGCCCGCCTCCGCCCGCTCGAGGCGTGCGACGAGCAGACTCAGCGCCCGGGGATCTCTGCGCGCTCGTTCACCCAGCGAGAGCAAGAGCTGCACGCGCGCGTTGTAGACCGCGCCGGATACCCGGCCTTCCGGCTCGCGTCCCGCGTAGCCTGCGAGGGCCTCGTGAGCGCCGGGATGATCGCTGTGGCCCAGCACGTAGAGAATGTTGGCGTGGTACGGGGTCTCGTCGGGATCGGCGAGCATCTCGATGAGACGCGCCGCGCACTGCACCGAGCAGGCGCGAGCGCGCTCCACGGGCAGACCCTCGTAGTAGCGGGCGCGCACCATTGCTTCCGCGGCGCGCACTTCGTCGTCGTTCGCGGCGGCGTCGGCCACCCAGACCGGCAACGCGGCGAGGGCCACCGCCCAGATCACTCGCAGCAACTCCAGCCTCCGCTCCGGTCTCCGCGTCCCACCGAGATCGCGCCCCATGGGGGATAGCAACCTCCGCGCAGCGAGAAGACGTTCATTTCCAGAAGGTCATTCCCAGAACCAGAAACAGACCAGCGGTCAAGGATAGGCCTTCCCGGCTAGTAGACACCTGCGGCGGCAGGGGGTTCGGCCGTCAGCTGGCCAGCAGGATCGAGAGCGCCGTCGGGGCACTCGAGGAAGGTCTCGCCCACGGTCCAGCGGTAGATGCGCTCCATCACGATCCGGCCATCGCCCCAGCGCCGGATCTTCAACGACGCTCCGCGGGCAGCAGTCGGGACACCAGACGACGGTTGCGCGCGACCCCGCGATAGCCGAGCTCGACGAGCCAGACCAGGGGAGGAAGGCCCAGCAGTCGGCTCGTCCGGCGCCAACCCAGGCCCTCAAGGACGAAGAGCACCGCGCGGCCCCCGCGCAAGCGCGTGCCGTCCGCCGCGAACACGTGCACCGCCTCGGCACACGCAGCCGCGAGATCGGGCGTCATCGGGGGAGTCGCGGGAGAAGTCGTGGGGGGAGTCGTGGCGGAAGTTGTGGCGGAAGCAAGAAGCTCCTGATAGGAAACGGCCTCGAAAAGAGCGTCGCCATCGCGCGCGCGCATCCAATCCACGCAGCGGCGACACAGGTCACACTCCCCGTCCCAAACGACGAGATGTCGCTCTCCCGCGGCGACGCGGTGGCTACTCATCCGGGTGTCGTTCTCCTCGCGGAAACTCGATCTCTTGGCGGCTCGTTCTCTCAGCGGAAAGTCTATCGCCCCGCGGAAGGTCTCAGAGGACTGCCGCCCACACGCGGCCCCAAAAATAAGCGACCCGGCTCACCACGTCGGTGAGCCGGGTCTCCCTGGGAAGGGGATTGCTTATATGTACTTATGAAGTGGCCGGTTCTCGGCTCAGGTGTCAAAAAAAATCGCGCCGCCGAAAAAAAACTCGCGCCACCAAGTAAAGGACCCCAAAAATAAAAGGGGATTGCTTATATGTACTAATGGAGTGGCCGGTTCTCGGCTCAGGTGTCAGGAAAAAGAACGCACTCGCGAAAATATCTCGCGATTTCGCAAATTCCCCGGGGCGGCGAGAGGGGGCGGCTTCGAGAGCCCCTCAGGGCGCGATGGGGGTGACGCTCGAGGACCGCACCCAGGCCTCGCGGCCGTTGGCGAGAGCCACACGCATCCAGTCCTCCCTACGCTCCAGGATGCGCAGCTCCGTTCCCCTCGGCAGTGGCTGGGCGAAGCGAGGCGGAGCGTGGACCGAGTCCGCCGAGCGCGCCATTACCTCGGGCGCCGTCACCACGCCTTCACCTGCGGCCCGATCCGCCGGATCGAAGGCCAGGGAGCCCGTGAGGGTGATCCAGGCCAGCGCCGGCAGGATCGCGAAATTGCGGGCCGAGTTGCTGCGGAAGCGGATCGACACCGCGACCAGGATGCCCGCCACGGCGAAGCAGAGCGCCGCGATCCACATGCGCTCGGCGGACGAGAGGGTGCGGTGCCAATAGAAGAAGCTGCCCAGGGGAGCCGCCTCCTGTGGCCGGGGCAGCCATTCGGGGGCAAGGCTGCGCGCGTGGTCGAGGTTCTGCCTCGCCCGGGCGTGGTCGGGATCGAGCAGCAGCGCACGCCGGTAGGCGAGGACCGCGGTGCCGAGATCCTCGGCCTGGAGAGCGGCATTGCCCAGATTGGCGTAGAGATCGGCGCTGCCGCCGGCCTTCTCCACGACATCGGCAAAGAGGCGTGCCGAGCGACGGAAGGCCTCGAGGCGTTGGTCGCGATCCGGGGTGTCGAGCCCGCCGCGATAGGCTTCGACGGCGCGCTCGGCCTGGTCACTGGCCGCGCTGGCGCCGCGGGCGCCCGCGGGCAGCACCAGCGTGCACAGGCCCAGCCACAGCAGGGAAAGCGGAACGAGCAGGAAGCCGGCGGGGTTCTTCACGAGCCTTCCTCCATGAGTGCGGCCGCAAGAACGAGGGCCCGCTGCTGCTGCTCGTCCGCGATGGGCGCCTCGCCGGCGCCAGCGGGCGCGAAGCTGATGGCATCGCACTCGGCGAGGAAGTCGTCGAGCTCCCCGGGACAAGGGGCGCCCGAGGCCTTGAGCATGCTGCGCAGGGCGTCCGCGATGTCGCGGGCCGCCTCGACTCGAGGCCGGCCCGACGCGGCGGTGATGCGCGCCCGGGCGTCCCGCATGAGCTTGCTGCGGGCCACATCGGCGGGATCGCGGTCGGCCCGGCGGCGTAACACCAGGGCCGCGGGCACGAGAATCAATGGAAGCAGATAGAGCACGAGCAGCAGCGCCCCGCCGCGGCCAGGCGCGCCGGCTCCGGCCAGCAGGCGGGCGGGATCGCGCACGATCGAGAGGTTGGCGCCGCTCAGGGTGAAGCGCCCCGAGGCCGACCGCGCGTCACTGGGATCCGGCCCGCCGCCGGCATCCCCCTCGCCTTGCCCCGCGGCGGACTCGGCCACCGCCTCCCTTGCTTCGCTGGACGATTCGGCACCGCTCACCACGTCGGCGGCCGTCACCACCTCGGCCCGCCGCACCGAGAGTGCGATGGGGCGCGAGTGTACGGTCCGGTACTCGCCCACGTCGGGATCGAAGTAGGAGTACGCGATGGGCGGGATCTCGCGCACCGAAGCATCGAGAACGCGCACGGGTACGGAGAAGTTCTTGCTCCCATCGTCGGCCATGCGGCCGCCACGATCGCGCTGGGCCACCCGGAACAGCTCCCGCGGCAGACCACCGCCCGCATCCAGGGGAGGCAACGAGGCGCCCTCGAGATTGCCGTCACCGCGCAGCACCAGGCTGAGCTCGATGGGATCGCCCACCTGGACCACGCTGCGATCGGCGCTGACCTCGAGACTGAACCCCCGCCCGATGGCGCCCGCGAAGGCCTCCGGGCGCCCCTCCACGGGAAGCGACTTCACCACGAGTCGGCGGGGACGAGCGGCGGCCCGCACCTTCTGCACCGCCTCGGCGCTGCGTCGGCCGAAGAGATCGCGCCGCCAGCGAATCACCTCGTCGACGGTCACGACGCCCCCGTCGAACTCGAAGGTCCCGGACTTCAGGGGGATGAGCACGCGCCCCGCGATCAGGACCCTGCGCTTGCGGCCGCCCTCGACCCGCTCCTCCATCCGGGCTCTCAGCGGGAGTGTGCCTTCGCGGGTCTGGAGGACCAGTGCGTTCTCACCCGCCCCGGCCCGCGACCGCTCGTCGATGAAGCGGAAGAGATCCGGGCGATCGAAGATGGGCACGCGAATGTCGTAGTTGGTGATCCGGGCCTCGAGCTCCTTGTCGAAGCTCCACTCTATGGAGACGGGAATGCGCTCGCCCGGGTAGATGGGCCGGTCGGGCCACGCGACGCGCAGGCCGATGCGGTCGTCCCGCACCGCGTCGTTGACGACGATGAGCGCGGGCCGCGTCGAGCGTTCGACGCCGTTCTGGCTCACCCGAAAGGGCCCGACGCGATAGCGGCCGGGGCCTCGGGCCAGGAAGCTGTAGCTGAAGATATAGGTGACTTCCTTCGAGCGGGTCACCGTACCGTTCACGATGGTCATGCTGGTGCGGATGCTGGGCTTCAGCGTGACGAACTCGAGAATGCCGTCCTTGGGCGGGGGGACCTCGACGACGGGAACCGGCTCCTCCTCGAAGCCTTCGCTGATCACGTGAATGGAGATGGGGGTTCCCGGGTAGTGAGGACCCTGACCCACGCTGAGGCCGACCTTCTGGGCGGCGGCTTCGCCGGCGACGAGCAGCAGGAGCAGGCCCGCGATCGCCATGGGCCTGAGCTTGGGCCTGGGCTTGGCTGCCGCTGTGTGAAAGCGCGCCATCACCAGTCCCTCTCCACGGTCTCGTAGCCTCGGTGTCCCTTCTTCGCCCGCTCGCGGCGCCGCTCGGCCTCGCGATCCCGAACCTCCTGGAGCAGCTGGGAGGGGTCGGCCTGATTCGCGCTCTCCTCCTCGGCGAGCGCATCTCCAGCCTGGGACTGGTTCTCCTCTCCCTGCTGCTCCTGCTCGTCCGACTGCTGTCCTTGCGGCTCTGCGTTCTCGTCCTGGGGCTGCTCCTCCTCCTGCTCGCCGCGCTCTTGCGGCGGAGTGAGAGCGGCGATGGCCTCCAGCAAGGCCTGCAAGGCCTCGTCCTGTCGGCCACGCACCTCGTTGACGGCGGGAGCGTCCGGCGCAAAGCCCTCCGCGGCCTCCTCCATGGCAATCTGGGCGGCCAGCGTGTGTTCTGCGGCCATGCGCAGCTGCTTCGCCTCCTCGGCGTGGGCCGCCGCGTCGGGTGTTCGAGGGCCGCCCGGCCCGGCCGCCGGATCCGGGCTCACCATGGCGCCCGGGCTCTGCCTGGACTGCTCTTCGAGGGCGGCTGCGAGGCTGCCTGCAACCTCGGACAAGGCGCTCTGCCGCAGGCCCAGACCGGACTTGCGGGCCTCGAGATCGTCATCCTGAAGGGCGGAGAGCTCCTCGGTCAGATCGCCCAGCTCCTGCTGCCGGCGCGCCGTGTCCTGCAGGTGCTCGACGATGGAGAAGAAGAGCCGGCGCAGGTTCTCCAAGCCGCGCACGGCCTGCTCGCCCGGCTCGATGGCGGCCCGCCACGGCTCCCCGAGAGGCTCGCCGGCCGGCTCTCCCGCCGGCGGCTCCTCGAGGCCCTCCAGCACGCCGAGCATGGCAGAGTGGCTGAGCGCCAGGATGCCTTCGGCGAGGTCGAGGCGCTCGCGCTCCTGCTCCAGGGCCTCGGGATCCTCTGGCTCTGCCGCCTCGGCGCCGGCGAGCCCTTCGCGCTCTTCGTCAAGGAGCCGGGTGAGCCGTTCGGACCGGGCCAGGTTCTTCTCCTGCCCTTCGCGCAGGGCCGGTACGAACTCGAGCACCTGGGCGGCGGTGCTCCGGGCCGCCTCCTCCCCGGCCTCCGCGCTCTCGTCCACCGCGCCGAGCACGGACTGGATGCGCCGCTGCTCCGCGTAGGCGGCCTCGATCACGCCGCGCAGCTCGAGGAAGCGCTCCCGCGCGTCCGCCAGGGCCTGGATGCCCTCGGCCTGGGCCGCGAGCGCCTCGGCGAGCTCGCCGGTCTCGAAGGAGACCCCCGCCGTGCCCAGGGCCTCGGCGCCGAGAGCCACCAGGGGCTCGGCTTCGCGCAGCGCGGTCAAGAAGCGTTCGCGCTCCCGGGCCTCGGCCATGGCGTCCGGGCTCGCGGCTTCGCTGGGCGGCGGCTGCGCCACTCCCGCGGCCATGCGCTCGTGGAGCTCCCCGGTGCGGCCCGCCACCCCCTCCTGGCTCTCCTTCAGGAGCTCCGCGCTGAGCCAGGGCATGTCCTCCGCAGCCTCTGCGGCCCCGGGCAGCATGGTGCCCGCCATGTACAGGACCTGGGTCTGGCGGGCGAGCTCGATCTCGTCCGCCAACAGCGCATCGAGTACCTCGACGGGATTGCGTAGCTGATCCCGCGCCCACTTCAGCTCGCTGAGCGCCGCCGACGCGCGGCGCCCGGCGCGCTCGCTGCGGCCGCGTCGCAGGGCCCTGCGCGAGTGCCCCATTCGCTCCCGTCCCCGGTGCAGGTACTGCTGCACCCGATCGAGCTGCACCATGCTCATCTCGTCCTCGGGGGTGCGCTCCTCTTCGGCCATCTCCTCGATGGCCCGGCGCTCCCCGTCGATACGCTGGGCGAAGGCATCGGCGTCCGAGAGGATGAGTCGCTGGTTGGTGGACAGGCCCCGCAGCTGCTGCCGCGCAGCAGCGTCCAGGTGGGGACTCTCGTCCTCCGTGTCCGCCACCCTCTCGAGACTCACGCGCACACTGCTCAGCTGCTCGCGCTGGCGGACGATCAGCTCGTCGAGGCGGGCCGCGATGTCCTTCTCGTCCCGGCGCGCCAGGGTGTCGGCAAGCACCCGGACGCGCTGGAGCAACACCTCGAGGTTGTGTCGCGAATCCTCATCGGCCGGCCGCAGTCGCGACGCCTCGCGAAAGTAGTCCGCACCCACGCTCAGGGCATTCAGGGCCTGCTCGGGCTGGCCCTCGAGCAGCTCGTCGGCTCGCCGCGCCGCCACCCAACCCAGTCCGTAGGTCGCGCGGAAGCGCAGCTCGCCGTCGGTACCAGCCGCCTCGCGCGCGGCCTCGAAGAGGCGTTCGGCCTCGTCGAGTTCGTCCGACGCGAGCTCGCGGCCAGCGTCGTTGTAGGCGACCCGTCCGTCGACGGGCGGCTCAGGAGCCTCGATGGGAGCGGCGGACTCCACGACGGGCGCCGCAGGCTCCTCGACGGGCGCGGCGGACTCCACGACGGGCGCCGCGGGCTTTTTACCTTCTTGCGCTGCAGGCGCTTGGGCTCGGGCGGTGACCGGCGCAGCCGCGAGCGCAAGAGCCAGGAGCCAGCCCCCCGCGCGCACGGCTGCCCGCGCGCCGACCCCCTGCCCCACCAGCGCGCTCCCCAGGAGCAGGATCAAGGCCGCCAGCAGCGGCCACTGGAAGGCCTCGCTGCGCAGGACCCGGCCCCCCTCGTCCATCTGCCCGCGTACGAGGCCGGCGATGTGCTCCCGGTAGATCGACTCCAGGTCGAGCACTCCGGTGCCGGCGGGCACATAGACGCCGCCGGTGATGAGGGCCATCTCGCGCAGGGTGTCGCCGTCGAGACGCGATTGTACGATGCGACCGTCGCTGTCGCGCAGCAGCATACGCGATCCGGTGTCGGGATCGGTGAGCGCGATCTCGCTTCCGCGCTCCGAGCCGAAGCCGATGGCGATGATGCGAATCCCACGTTCGGCCGCATCCTTGGCGGCTTCGAGGGGGAAGGAATCCTGATCCTCACCGTCGGTGATGAGCAGCAGCACCCGGGAGATGTCGCCGCTGGCACGGAAGCCCTGGACCGCCTTGCGCACGGGCTCTTCCAGGCGCGTACCCCCGAGCCCCACGCTGTTGGGCCCCAGCTCGTCGAGCACGAGGCGAATGAAGCCGAAGTCGGGCGTAAGGGGCGACAGGACGCTCGCCCGTCCCGCAAAGGCGATGAGGCCCACCTGGTCGCCCTCGAGATAGGCGAGCAGATCGCGCACCTCGGCCTTGGCGCGCTCGAGGCGGTTGGGCACGACGTCCTCGGCGAGCATCGAGCGGGAGACGTCGATGGCGATCATCAGCTCGGCGCTCGTCTGGGGCGTCTCTACGTACTCGAGCCCCCACTGCGGCCGCATGAGCGCGAGCACCGCGAAGACACCCGCCAGGCCCAGCAAGACGATGCGCAGGCGGCGCTGATTCGGCCTCGGCCCCTCCACCAGGTGGTTCTGCAGCAGAGGCGAGACCAGCCCTTCCAGAGCCCGCCCGGCACGCTGCTCGAGATAGAGCAGCAGGGCCACCAGGGCGAGCACCGCCCACAGGGCGTGAATCCAGTCCGGCGCTGCAAAGCGGAACTCGCTCACGGAAACCTCCGGAGCACGGTGCCCCCGAGCAGCGCCGAGAACACCACGGCGACGAGGCCGGCGCCCACCCAGGCCGCATAGTGCTCGGTGTACTGCAGATAGCGAAGCTCTGTGATCTCGCTGCGCTCCAGACGATCGATTTCCTCGTAGACCTCTTCCAGGGCATCGACGTTCGCCGCGTGGAAGTAACGGCCTCCCGTGCGGGAAGCGATCTTCTGGAGGGTCTTCTCGTCGAGCTCCACCCGCACCCGGCGCAGCACCCGGCGGCCGTCGGGAAGCGCCACCGGGATCGGGGCCGTGCCCGTGCGCCCGGCACCCACGGCGTAGACGCGAATGTCGTGGGCGGCGGCCAGGGTCGCGGCCTGGAGCGGATCGATCTCGCCGGCATTGCTCACACCGTCGGTGAGAAGGATCACCACCTTCGACTTGGCGGGGTGACGCCGCAGCCGCTCCACCGCGAGCGCCAGGCCCTCGCCCACCGCGGTCCCGTCCTCGGCGCGATCGCGCACGATCTCGATCTGATCGAGGATGTTGGCCAGGTTCAGGTGATCGAGGGTGAGGGGACAGATCGCGTCGGCGTAGCGCGCAAAGAGCACGACCCCAATGAGATCGTCGGGCCGGCCGGAGAGCTCCTCCTCGCCAAGCACGAATTTGCGCATGACCGCTTTGACGGCGTCCAGGCGACTGACGCCGGTGTTTCCCTGAACGAAGTCCCGCGCCTCCATGGAGCCCGAGTGGTCCACCACCATGGCGATGGCGATCCCCTCGCGGTGGATCTCGGTAGTCGCGTCGCCCGAGCGAGGACCGGCGAGCGCCACCGCGAAGAGCAGGACGGCGAGCGCCAGCAGCAGGGCGGGAAGCGCAGCCAGGCGGGCGCGCAGCGAACGCGGAGCCGCCTCGACCAGAGCGAGGCTCGAATAGGTGAGCCGCCCTGACCCCCGCTGCACCAGCCACCAGGCGAGGGGCGCAAGCAGCCCGGCCAGTAGGAAGAGCGGATCTCGCAGCTCGAGGCCCATCAGCTCAGGCCCTCCCCGGCGACGGCCACCGAGCTCGCAGAGCTGCGATCGTCCTCGTCTCCCGCGCGACGGGTCTCTTCGAGGAAGCTACGCGCCGCCCCGATGGATTGCTCGACCTGCTCGGCGTCGGGGACGAAGCCCGCGAACTTCACCAGGTCGGCCTGCTCGAGAAAGCCGCCCAACATACTGCGGTGCTGGGCGCTCAGATCGGGCGAGGTGGAGGCCACCGAGAGGAACTCCTCGGTGGTGAGCTCGGGGGATCGCAGGCCGAAGCGATTCTCCAGGTAGCGGCGGATGATCCATGAGAGCTCGACGTAGAACTTCTCGAGCTGCTCGGGGCCCGGCCTCCCGGCGTAGAGGAGCGCTTCGAGCTCGGCCACCGCGACTTGATAAGCAGTCTGCCGAAGACTCTGCTCCTGCAGCTGCCGCCAGTAGCGAAAGGCAAAAGGGCCGGCGACGACGAAGAGCCCCAACGCCCCGAGCACCAGCGCCCAGAGCGGAAAGGCGCCGCGGCCGAGGAGCGCCAGCTCGCCGGGCATGGGCCGAGGTCCGGCAGCGCGCCCTCGGGCAGCACCGACGCGACCTCGAAGGCGATGCGTTCGGTGAGCAGCTCATAGGCGTCGGCGCCTTCGGGCGCCGGCCGTGAACCGGGCCGGCGATCGACGAACTCGACCAGCAGGGGGGGGATGCTCAGGGCGCCCGACATGGGCGGCTGCAGGGTGTAGCGCTGCACGGAGCGGGTGCGACCATCCTCGGCAAGCTCTTCCCGGGGCGCGAAGTCGAGGACCAGGAAGCGATCGAGGGCCTCGGCAAACTCGGGCATGAGCAGCTCGACACCCTCCTCGGCCAGGGCCTCGATC
>JAFDEK010000064.1 GCA_019310385.1 Deltaproteobacteria bacterium | reverse complement strand
CCCGCCGCGGCGCTCCTCACAGCCGCGGCGCTCCTCACAGCCGCGGCGCTCCTCCCCGGGGCCACGCCCGCGGGAGCCGTGGAGCAGCGCATCGACGGCATCGCGGCCCAGGTGGGGAGCAACATCGTCCTCGTCTCCGAGGTCGAGGAGCTCGCCGCCCCCCTGGTGGAGAAGATGAAGGCCGCCGACGTCCCCGAGGCGGAGATCAACATGCTCCGCAAGGACATCCTCGAGCGCCTCATCGAGGCGCGCCTCATCGAGGACATCGTTCGCCAGGTGGACCTCACCGCGAGCGACGCCGAGATCGACGGTGCCATCCAGACCATCGCGAGCGAGAGCGGTCTCAGCGTCGACCAGCTGATCCGCACCGTGAACAGCCACGGCATCACGTACAGCGACTACCGCGCCAAGATCAAGACGGAGATCGAGCGCAACAAGGTCATCGGCACCATGGTGCGCTCGCGGGTACGCGTCGAAGACAACGAGGTGCGCGCCCTCTACGACAGCCGCTTCTCCTCCCAGGCATCGGGCGGCGAGGAGGTGCATCTGCGCCACATCCTGGTCGCGTCCGGGAGCACCTCCATGCGCGACCAGGTCACGGCGTGTCGCGTCCTCACGGAGGGGATCGCCGACATCGAGAGCGGTCGAGAGTCCTTCGAGGTCGTCGCCCGGCGGATCTCCGACGCCAACCCCGAGCGCGGCGGCGACCTGGGCTGGATCCACTCGAACGATCTGGCGGGCTGGATGGCGCCTTCGGTGAAGCGGCTGAAGGAGCCCGGATCACTCAGCGCTGTGATCGAGATGCCCTTCGGCTGCAACGTTCTGCAGCTCGTCGAGCGGCGCAGCTTCGAGCCCGTGACCCTCGAGCAGGCCATGCCCGCGCTCCAGAACGAGCTCTTTCGGCAGAAGACCGAGGCCGAGTACGTGAAGTGGGTAGAAAAGCTTCGCGCGCAGACCTACATCGAACGCAAGGGCGCGTACGCGTCGACGACGAGTCTGATCGGCTCACCGTGACGCCCGACGCCGCCCCCGACGCCGCCCGCGGCGCCGCCGGAGCCCGCGCATCGAAGGCCTCGACGCCCGCGTCCCACGAGGCCCACTACCCCGAAGAGATCGTGGTGCGCGGCGCGCGGGAGCACAATCTGCGCGACATCGACGTGCGCATTCCCCGCGACAAGCTCGTCGTGTTGACTGGGCCCTCGGGCTCGGGAAAGTCCTCGCTCGCCTTCGACACCATCTATGCCGAGGGTCAGCGGCGCTATGTGGAGTCCCTCTCCGCCTACGCGCGACAGTTCCTCGACCAGATGGTGAAGCCCGACGTCGAATCCATCGACGGTCTCTCCCCCGCCATCTCCATCGAGCAGAAGACCCTCAGCAAGAACCCGCGCTCCACCGTGGGGACCGCGACGGAGATCGCCGACTACCTGCGCCTCCTCTATGCCCGGGTAGGCACGCCCCACTGCCACGAGTGCGGAGCCCCCATCACGCGGCAGAGCGTGAGCGAGATGGTGGCGCGCGTGCTCGGCCTGGGAGAGGGCGCGCGGGTGCAGATCCTGGCCCCCATCGTGCGCGGCCGAAAAGGTGCCTACAAGAAGGAGCTCGACGAGCTGCGCCGCAAGGGCTTCACGCGGGTGCGCGTCGATGGCGAGATGCTCGATCTCGCCGACGAGATCAGCCTGGCGCGCCACGCGCGCCACGACCTCGACGTCGTGGTCGATCGCCTGCTCGTTCGCGAGAGTGCCGCGACCCGCCTGGCCGACTCCGTCGAGGCCGCCCTGCGGCTCTCGGGCGGCCTGCTCCAGGTGCAGGTCCTGCCTTCCCGCGACGACGAGGACGCTGACGAGTGGCTGCTCTCCCGCCACAACGCCTGCGTGGAGTGCGGCATCTCCCTGCCCGAGATCGCGCCCCGCAGCTTCTCCTTCAACTCCCCGAGCGGCGCCTGTCCGGAGTGCTCGGGCCTCGGCGTCGTGGAGGTCGTCGACGCCGAGCGCGTCGTCCCCGACACCTCGCTCTCCCTCGCCGAAGGCGCCATCGAGCCCTGGAGCCGCGGCCGGGGAAAGCGCTACTACGGCGAGCTGCTCGCATCCCTCGCCGGCCACTTCGGGATCGAGCAGAGCACCCCCTGGAGCGAGCTTCCGGCGCGCGCGCGCAAGGGAATCCTGCTGGGAACCGGCAAGCAGGAGATCGCCTTCGAGCTGTCCCTGGCGGGTGGTAAAACGAGGGCGAGGGCGAAGGGCAAGAGCAAGGTGAAGCGGCAGTGGGGCGGCGTGGTGGACGAGCTCGAGCGGCTGCGCGCCGAAGACGAGACCGCCGCGAAATCCCTCGCCCGCTACCTCGGCCCCCGCACCTGCCCCGAGTGCGCGGGATCGCGCTTGCGCGTCGAGGCGCGCCACGTCGAGATCGGGGGTCTCGCGATCCACGAGGCCTGCGCGCTCCCCATCGCGAAGCTCGCCGCCTTCCTCGCCGAGCTTCCCCTCGCCGCCAGCCAGCAGACCGTTGCGGCGCGAATCCTCGAGGAGATCGAGGAGCGCCTGCGTTTCCTGCTCGACGTCGGGCTCGACTACCTCACCCTCGACCGGCCGAGCGCGAGCCTCTCGGGCGGCGAGGGGCAGCGCATCCGCCTCGCGACCCAGATCGGCTCGAAGCTCATGGGGGTGCTGTACATCCTCGACGAACCCTCCGTCGGACTGCATCCCCGGGACAACGCCCGCCTGCTCGAAGGCCTCGTGGCCCTGCGCGAGATGGGGAACAGCGTGATCGTGGTCGAGCACGACGAGGCGACGATCCGCGCCGCCGACTACGTCTTCGACATGGGGCCCGGTGCGGGCCTCCACGGCGGCGAAATCGTGGCCCGGGGCACACCGGAAGAGCTGCTGCGCAACCCCGCCTCGCTAACGGGCGACTTCCTCTCCGGGCGGCGTTCGATCCCCTTGCCCGCCCGGCGGCGGCAGCGGGGCGAGGCCAGCCTGGTGATCCACGGCTGCCGGGAACACAACCTCAAAGACCTCACCTTCGAGCTGCCCCTGGGACTGCTCTGCGTCGTCACCGGCGTGTCGGGCTCGGGCAAGTCGAGCCTCGTGATCGACACGCTGCAGCGCGCGCTCGCGCGCCGGCTCCACGGTGCACTCGCGCGACCGGGCCGCTTCGCGCGCATCTCGGGAGCGGACGAGATCGACAAGGTGATCGCCATCGACCAGACCCCCATCGGCCGCTCGCCTCGCAGCAACCCGGCCACCTACACCGGGGTGTTCGGGGGGATCCGGCGCATCTTCAGCCAGGTCCCCGAAGCCCGGGTTCGGGGCTACGGGCCCGGACGCTTCTCCTTCAACGTCAAGGGGGGTCGCTGCGAGTCGTGCGAAGGGGACGGCGTGCTGCGGGTCGAGATGCACTTCCTCCCCGACCTCTTCGTCACCTGCGAGGTCTGCGGCGGCCGCCGCTACAACCGCGAGACCCTGGAGATCCGCTACAAGGGCCGCAACATCGCCGAGGTGCTCGACATGACGGTCGAGGAGGCCCTCGAGTTCATGGAGAACGTCCCCTCGGTGCGCCGGCCCCTCCAGGCCCTCAGCGACGTGGGTCTCGGCTACGTGCATCTCGGCCAGGCGGCCACGACGCTCTCGGGCGGAGAGGCCCAGCGCATCAAGCTCGCAAAGGAGCTGGCCCGGCGCGCCACGGGCCGCACCCTCTACGTCCTCGACGAACCCACGACGGGCCTCCACTTCGCCGACGTCGCGAAGTTGCTCGAGATGCTCCACGGCCTGGTGGAGCGCGGGAATACGGTACTCGTCATCGAGCACCACCCCGACGTGATCAAGTCCGCCGACTACGTCGTGGACCTCGGGCCCGAGGGCGGCGAAGCGGGGGGCGAGATCGTGGTCGCCGGCACGCCGGAAGAGGTGGCGCGCTGCTCGCGCAGCCACACGGGCCGCGCGCTGGCGGAGCACCTCGCGCGCCCCCAGGTGGACTCGGGCGCTTGATGCTGCAGGGTTCCCGCTGAGCTCAGAGCAGGGCGAGGCGCTCGTGCAGCACTGCGAGAACGCGTTCGCGTACCTGCTCCGGTGCGGGCGAGGCGTCGATGCGCTCGATGTAGGCCCGCTCGAGGCTCTCGAAGATCTTCTCCGCCTTCTGCAGGAACGCGCTCTGCTCGAAGCTCGGCTCGGCGACGCCGCCTCGCGCCTTCACCCGGGCGAGGCCCGCATCGGCGTCGAGCTCGAATAGCAGCGCGAGGTCGGGCAAGGGGAACTCCGCCTCGCCGGCACGCAGGATCTCTTCGGGATCCAGACCGCGGGCGCCCTGGTAGGCGACGCTCGATAGGGTGTAGCGATCGGTGAGCACCATGCGGCCCGCCGCGAGAGCGGGCTCGATGGTGTCCCGCACGTGCTCGCGCCGGTCCTCGACGAACCAGCGCAGCTCCTCTTCGGCGGGGATCACCTCACCCGAGCGCGCCATGGCGCGAATGCGCTGCCCCATGGCGCCGTCGGTGGGCTCGCGAGTGGCCAGCACATCGAATCCGGCCTCTCGCAACACCTCGGCGAGCAGCTCGAGCTGTGTGCTCTTGCCGCATCCATCGAGGCCCTCGAAGGCGATGAGGGTGCCGCGCTTCACGCCCGCTCCGTTGCCGAGCCTTCACGACCCGCGACCCGTTTCACGACGCAGCTCCCCCCTCTTCCTCGAAAAGCCCTCGAAATACAAGGAGTCTGAGAGAGTGTGCGCCGCTTTCGGGGCTGGCACGACCCTTGCTCTAGCAAAGGTCGTCGTCTTCGGACGGCGCCCGTAACAACCCCTTCAACGGGACCGGGGGTCAGCGGGCTTCGAGTCGCCGGGTGGAGGCATGGGGTCACAGTGGAAAAACAACGGGGTGAGTTCCGCTGTGCGCTTCCGCCCGGCGTCTCTTCTGCTTCTTGCTTCTTCGAGCGCTTCACGCGCCAGGTCGATCGCTCAGATCTTGCCCTGGAGCATGAAGGAGATCACGAATCCGTAGATCGCGATGGACTCGATGAGCACCATGGCGAGAATGAAGTTCGTGAACATGGCGCCTGCGGCGCCCGGGTTGCGCGCGATGCCCGCCGTGGTGTTTCCGGCCGTCAGGCCCTGGCCGATACCGCAGCCGAGGCCCGCGAGGCCGATGGCGAGGCCCGCGCCCAGGCCGGCACCCGAGGCTCCGCCCCCATCGGCCGCGAACGCGGCAGAGGGAAGAACGACGGCGACGAGCGCCCAGAAGAGCAGCATCCCAAACTTACGCATGACAATCTCCTTGGTCATTGATCCTGGTCATTGATGCAGTGGATCAGATTGAAGGTTTCAGATGAGGGGTCATGGGCGAAAACCGCGAATCTCGCAGCTCCACCCGCTTGGCCCCTCGACGACAGACGGCTAGTGGGGCTCCTCGAGAGCCTGGCCGATGTAGATCATGGACAGCAGTGCGAACACGAAGGCCTGCAGGAACGAGATGATGAGCCCCAGGCCCATGAAGATCGCCGGTACCACAATGGGGACCATGCCGATCCAGAGCATGATGACCGTGTGATCCGCGAACATGTTCGCCGCGAGACGAATGGTCAGGGTCAGCATGCGCGCGACGTGGAGGACGAGCTCGAGGGGCAGGAAGAGAGGCGTGAGCGGGCGGACGTGGTAGGTCTTCCCCCCAATCTCGGGGTTCCAGAGTGCGGGCCCCATGAATTGATAGATGTACTTCCAACCGTGGGTCTTGATCCCCACCACGTTGTAGTAGAGGAAGGAGATGATCGCCCAGGCGGCGGCCGTATTGACGTCGCTGGTGGCGCCGCCCACCCAGGGGATGAGGCCCATCAGATTCGAGACGAGAACGAAGAAGAAGATGCTGGCCACGACCGCGAAGTGCTTGCGGTACTCGGGGCCCATGACGCTCTCGGCGAGTTCGGCGAGCTGGATGACGATGAGCTCGACGACGTTGCGCACCGTCACGCCCTCGTCGGGGATCACGCCGCCACCCTCGGCGCTGAGGCTGCGCTTGATCGAGAGCCCTGCGAGCAGGAGGAGCGCGACGGCCAGAAGGGAGGCCTGGAAGACCCAGTGCAGGCCGACATGCGCGAGGGGGTCGTAGATACTCGTCATTGCTCGTCCTCGTCCTTCTCTTCGACTTCGCCCGCGCGCCAGACGCTGTAACGATCCCAACTCGGGTCGTCGGGGGCGAGGCCAGCGTCCGGCTCCTGCTCGATGACCTCGGGCCGGTTCCACAAGGCGGCGATCACGGTAGCGGGCATGACGAGAGAGAGCCCGATCACCAGTGCGAGCGGGTTGGCCCCCACCGCGATCGCGAAGCCGATGCCTCCGGCCAGCAGGCCGAAGCGGAGCGCCAACACCGAGACCCAGGGCCCGGCGCCGGATACGACTCCGACGATTAGCGCCTCACCCGCCCGGTGCAGAAAGCGGAAGTTCACGGCCTCGATCGCGGCGCCCAGCGCCAGGCTGCTCGCGAACTCCGGCGTCGCGACCGCGTAGGAGGCCGCCACAGCGCCTGCGCTGATTCCCATGTTGAGCCGCTCTGCGGGATAGAGCCCCATGCTTCTCTCTTGGCCTTCCTTGGCCTTCTCGTCGTTCCAGTCTTGCCGTTCTAGCCGGTGGTCTCGTCGTTCTACTTGCCGCTCTGCTCTTCGCCGTTCTGCTCTCGGCCGTTCTGCTCTGCGTCGGCCGGAGCCGCTTCCGGGTCACGACCGGCTTGCGCCGAGCCGTCGCCGGGCCCCATGCGCACCAGCCGCACCACCATGGCGAAGAACCCGATCACCGCACCCACGAGCAGATAGCGAGGCGATGTTTCGAAGTGCGTGTCTGCCCAGTACCCGAACCCGACCGCGACGGGAACCGCCAGGACGGCCTCCATGGCTCCCTGGTAGGCGGCACCCTGTGCCTTCGTCAGTCGACTCGAGAATTTCTCTTTCACCGCATCACCAGACCTGGTCGCGGGCTCGGCTCCGTCGTCGTCCTCGTCGTTGGCTTTGGCTTTGGCGCTGGCCTTGGCTTTGGCACTGACGTTGGCGACTGCGGCGCTGGCTCGGCGGGCTGGAAGCCCGGTCGGTCGCGGCGGCGAGCATGTTAGCCAACCCCTCTTCCCACCTCAACGCACGCGGGCTGCGCGTTTCATGGCTTTTCGCGCCGCCGCGAGGGTCTGCTCGACGTCGGCCTTGCGGTGGGCCAGGGAGACGAAGCCCGCCTCGAAGGGCGAGGGCGCCAGATAGACCCCTTCGTCCAGCATGGCGGCGAAGAAGCGACGGAAGCGAGCTTCGTTGGCCTTCTTCGCCTCGCAGAAGTTCGTCACCGGGCCCGGATGGAAGTAGATCCCCCACATCCCGCCGGCCCGGTCGGCGCACAGCTCCACGCCACACTCGCTCGCGACCTCGAGCAGGCCATGGACGAGCTGCTCGCTGCGAGCGCCTAGCTGCTCGTAGCTGCCCGGCTCGGCGAGGCGGCGCAGGGTCTCGAGACCCGCTGCCATGGCGAGGGGATTTCCAGACAGGGTGCCGGCCTGATAGACGTCGCCCTCGGGGGCAACCCGGGCCATGTACTTCTTCTTTCCCCCGTACGCGGCGGCGGGCATGCCGCCCCCCACGACCTTGCCCAGGCAGGTGAGGTCGGGATCGACGCCGTAGAGCGCCTGGGCGCTGCCCGGGTGGACGCGGAACCCCGTCATTACCTCATCGAAGATGAGCAGGGCACCGTGGCGGTCGCACAGCTCGCGCAGCCCGGCCAGGAAGCCCGGCTTCGGAGCCACGAAGCCCATGTTGCCCGCGATGGGCTCGACGATCACGCAGGCGAGCTCGTCGCCCCAGTGCGCGAAGGCGTCCGCGACCGCGGCCAGATCGTTGTAGGGCGCCTGCACGGTGAGCTCCGTCATGGCGGCGGGCACGCCCGGTGAGCCCGGGATGCCGAGCGTCGCGACGCCGCTCCCCGCCCCGACCAGGAGCCCGTCCGAATGCCCGTGGTAGCAGCCTTCGAACTTGAGGATGCGCGCGCGGCCCGTGACCCCCCGCGCGAGGCGGATGGCACTCATGGTCGCCTCGGTGCCCGAACTCACCATGCGCACCTTCTCGAGGCCCGGCATGGCGCGGCGGATCTCCTCGGCGAGCTCGATCTCGAGCTCCGTCGGCGCGCCGAAGCTGGTGCCCCGGGCCATGGTGGCGCGCAGGGTCTTGAGGATTCGGGGGTTGGCGTGGCCGAGGATCAGGGGGCCCCAGGACCCCACGTAGTCGATGTACTCGTTTCCATCCACATCCCAGATGCGGCAGCCCTTCCCGCGATCGATGAAGCGCGGCACGCCTCCCACGGACCCGAAGGCGCGAACCGGGCTGTTGACACCTCCCGGAATGACGCGCTTCGCCCGCGCGAAGAGGCGCCGGGATTCGTGCGTTGCCATCAGTCGCTCTCTCCGGAGCCTTCAGCTCCCCGCGAACCGCCGTTCCCCTCGGAGCCGTTGCCGCCGTCGTCGTCCGCGTCTTCCGCCAGGCGCTCGGCGGCCACGATGGACTCGTCGCCGCTCAGGTTCATCACGCGCACGCCCTGGGTCGCCCGCCCCATGGTGGAGATGCCCTGGACCGCGCAGCGCAGCACCCGCCCCGTGTCGGTGATGAGCATGAGCTCGTCGCTCTCCACCACCTGGGCGACACCCACCACCTTGCCGTTCCGCGCGCTGGTGCGGATGGTGATGATCCCCTGCCCGCCGCGCTTCTGGACCCGGTAGTCGCCGAGGGGCGTGCGCTTGCCGTAGCCCTTCTCCGTGATGGTGAGGATCGTGGCCTCGGGGGCGAGGATCTCCATGCCCACGACACGGTCGTCGCCCGCCAGGCTGACGCCCCGCACGCCCGTCGCGGTCCGCCCCATGGGCCGAACGTCGCTCTCCGGGAAGCGCACCGCCTTGCCCTCCCGGGTCGCGATCAGGATCTCGTTCGATCCACCGGTGCGGCCGACGCCGATGAGCTCGTCATCTTCGCTGAGGTTGATCGCGATGATGCCCGCGCGGCGCGGATTCGCGTAGGCGCTCAGGGCCGTCTTCTTGATCACCCCCCTACGGGTGCAGAGGATGACGAAATCGTCCTCGACATTCTCGAAGCTGCGCACCGGGAGTAGGGTCTGGACGTGCTCGCCCTCGCAGAGGTGCAGCACGTTGACGATCGCCTTTCCCTTGGCGGCGCGCCCGAGCTGCGGAAGCTCGTGGACCTTGAGCCAGTAGACCCGCCCCTTGTTGGTGAAGAAGAGCACATAGGCGTGGGTCGAGGCCACGAAGAGGTGTCGTACGAAGTCCTCTTCGCGGGTCTGCATGCCCCGCGCGCCCTTTCCTCCGCGCCGCTGGGCGCGATACTGGGTGATGGGGTTGCGCTTGATGTAGCCGAGGTGGGAGAGGGTCACCACCATGTCCTCTTCGACGATGAGGTCCTCGTTGGAGATCCCCGAGACCGCATCGGCGATCTCCGTGCGCCGCTCGTCCGCGAAGTTCTCCGCGACCTCTTCGACCTCTTCCACCACGACGGCCAGGATGCGCTCTTCGCTGGCGAGCAGGTCTCGCAGGTCCGCGATCTTCGCCCGCAGCTCGGCGAGCTCGTCGAGGACCTTCTGGCGCTCCATCGCGGTGAGGGCGCGCAGGCGCATGTCGAGGATCGCCTGGGCCTGACGCTCCGAGAGGGCGAAGCGCTCCATGAGCTGATCCCGGGCCTCGACGGTGTTCTGGGAGGCGCGGATCAGCGCGATGATGGCATCCAGGTTGTCGAGAGCGATCGCGAAGCCCTCGAGGATGTGGGCTCGCGCCTCGGCCTGGGCGAGGTCGTAGATGGCACGCCGGGTCACCACCTCCTTGCGGAACTCGATGAAGTGCAGGAGGCACTGCTTGATCGACAGGGTGACGGGCCGGCCGTTCACCAGGGCGAGCAGGTTCACGCCGAAGGTGGTCTGGAGCGGCGTCATCTTGAAGAGCTGGTTGAGCACCACGTCGTCGTTCGCGTCGCGCCGCAGCTCGATCACGACCCGCATCCCCTCGCGGCTCGACTCGTCTCGCAGATCCGTGATGCCCTCGACGCGACCCTCGCGCACGAGCTCCGCCATGCGCTCGAGGAGTGCGGCCTTGTTGACCTGGTAGGGGATCTCGCTGACGACGATCCGACTCCCCTTCTTGGTCTCCTCGAAGCTCGTACGGGCGCGCAGGGTGAGATGGCCGCGGCCGCCGAGGTAGTAGCTCCGAACCCCTTCGGTCCCGCACAGCAGCGCGCCGGTGGGGAAGTCGGGGCCCGGCATCTTCTCGAGGATGTCGTCCACCGTGCAGTCGGGGTTGCGGGCTACGAGACTGAGAGTATCGGTCAGCTCGCGCAGATTGTGGGGCGGGATGTTGGTCGCCATCCCGACCGCAATCCCCGAAGAGCCGTTCGCCAGCAGGTTGGGGAAGCGCGCCGGGAGCACCGTGGGCTCCTCGAGCTGGCCGTCGAAGTTGGGCGCGAAGTCGACGGTCTCGCGATCGATGTCACGCAGGAGATCCTGGGCGAGCCGGTGCAGCCGGGCCTCGGTGTAGCGGTAGGCGGCAGCGGGGTCGCCGTCCACGGAGCCGAAGTTCCCCTGGCCGTCGACCAGCGGGTAGCGGAGCGAGAATTCCTGGGCCATGCGCACCATGGCGTCGTAGACCGCGCTGTCACCGTGGGGGTGGTAGTGCTTGAGGACCTCGCCCACCACGCCGGCCGATTTCGAGTAGGGCCGGTTGGGCATGAGCCCTTCCTGGTTCATCGCATAGAGGATGCGCCGGTGGACGGGCTTGAGGCCGTCGCGCACGTCGGGCAGCGCGCGGCTGATGATCACCGACATCGAGTAGGCGAGGAAGGAGCTGCGAACCTCGTCTTCGATGTTGATGGGCTGCAGGTCGCTGCCGCCGGAGGGGGGGACCCCGTCTCCGGCGCCGCCCTCTTCGAGGTCGACCGGGTCGTCGGCCAAGGGAGTCTCTCTCTATGCGCGTCTAGATGTCGAGGTTCTCGACGTTGAGCGCGTTGTCCTCGATGAACTGACGTCTCGGCTCGACGACATCGCCCATCAGAGTGGTGAACACTTCGTCCGCTTCGACGGCGTCGTCGACGCGAACCTGCAGCAGGGACCGGTTCTCGGTCTGCATGGTGGTTTCGGCAAGTTGATCGGGGTTCATCTCACCGAGGCCCTTGTAGCGCTGGATCGAGATGCCCTTGCGGCCCACCTCGAGGATCCGGGCGAGCAGCCCGGCCGCGCTCGGAAAGCTCTCCGGGTCCTGGGAGTCCACCCTCAGCTCGTAAGGCTCGGGGGCAAGCTGGTGGATCTCCTCGTAGAGACGGAGCATGCGCTGGAAGTCGGATCCGCGCACGAGGTCGAGATCGATGGAGGTCTGGAGCGCGGCACCGTTGCGCCGGCTGCGGGCGACGAGTCGCGCGGCATCGTTCGAGGCGTCTTCCTCGACCGACCAGGCGACGTCGCGGTCTACCTCCACCCGCCGCTCGAATTCCTCTACGATCCGGGGCGCGAGCTCGGAGAGGAGCGAGTCGCGGTCAGCGAACTGCTCTTCCCAGGTGACACGGGCGTGCACGGCCGCGTCGAGGAGGCGCTCGTCGAAGAGGCGCAATCTCATCCGGTCGAGAACGCGCTGGTACGGGCTCGCCTTGCGGAATATCTCCCGCAGCATCGACTCCTCGACGGGCACCGGCCGGCCGCCCGCGTGCACGCTGGTGTGCTGCAGCGCGAGATCGAGCAGGTATTCCTCGAGAGCCGGCTCGTCCTTGAGGTAGCGGCCGCTCTTCCCCCGCTTTGCCTTGAAGAGGGGCGGCTGGGCGATGTACAGGTAGCCGGCCTCGACGAGCTCGCGCATCTGCCGGTAGAAGAAGGTCAGCAGCAGGGTGCGGATGTGGCTTCCGTCCACGTCCGCGTCGGTCATGATGATGATCTTGTGGTAGCGCGTCTTGCTGACGTCGACGTCCAGTCCGATACCGCAGCCCAGCGCCGCGATGATGGCCTGGATCTCCGTGCTCGCGAGCATACGATCGAGGCGCGCGCGCTCGACGTTGAGAATCTTGCCCCGGATCGGAAGGATCGCCTGGGTCTTGCGGGAGCGTCCCTGCTTCGCTGTGCCGCCCGCGGAATCGCCCTCGACGATGAAGAGCTCGCACTTGGCGGGATCGCGCTCCTGGCAGTCGGCCAGCTTGCCGGGCAGGCTGAAGTCCGCCAGCGCGCCCTTGCGCCGTGCCAGGTCACGAGCCTTGCGGGCCGCCTCCCGGGCCTTGGCGGCGTCCACGACCTTCGCGAGGATGGGCTTCGCGACTCGCGGATTCTCTTCGAGGAAGCTCCCCAGCTCCTGATAGAGGATACCCTCGACGATGCCCCTCACCTCGCTGGTGCCGAGCTTCGCCTTGGTCTGGCCTTCGAACTCGGGCTGGGGGAGCTTGACGGAGATGACCGCCGTGAGGCCTTCGCGCAGGTCGTCTCCGCTGACGGATTCGGGTGTACCCTTGCTGCCCTTCGCCTGGCTCGTGATGTAGCGATTGATGGTGCGCGTGAGCGCCGTGCGGAAGCCGATGAGGTGACTGCCTCCTTCGGCGGTGTTGATGTTGTTCGCGAAGCTGAACACGCTCTCATTGTAGGAATCGTTGTACTGGAGGGCGATCTCGACGGAGACGTCTACCTTGCGGCCGTGGTCGTCGAAGCTGCGCTCACCGCTCACGAAGATCGGCGGCTCGTGGAGAGGCGCTTTCTTCTCGTTGAGGTGCTTCACGAAGGAGATGATTCCGCCCTCGTAACAGAAGTCGTGGCTCTTGTCGTCGCGTTCGTCGATGATGCGGATGCGTACGCCGGCATTGAGGAAAGAGAGCTCGCGCAGACGCTGGGAAAGGACGTCGAAGGAGAAGTCCGTGGTGGGGAAGATATCCGGATCGGGCTTGAAGGTGATCTTGGTCCCCGTGTCCTCGGCCTCGCCCGACGGCTTCATGGGCCCTGTCGGCGCGCCGCGCTCGTAGCTCTGGATCCAGAGCTTGCCGGCACGCTTGATCCCCAGCTCGAGCGTGATGGAGAGGGCATTTACGACCGAGATCCCGACGCCGTGAAGACCGCCCGACACTTTGTAGCTGTTCTCGTCGAACTTCCCGCCCGCGTGCAGGGTGGTGAGCACGACCTCCGCCGCCGAGCGGTTTTCCGTGGGGTGCTGGTCGACCGGGATGCCGCGGCCATCGTCCTCGATGCTCACACTGCCGTCGGCGTAGAGGCGGACCTCCACGTTGCTGCAGAAGCCTGCGAGGGCCTCGTCGATGGAGTTGTCCACGACCTCGTAGACGAGGTGGTGCAAGCCGGCTGGACCGGTCGTCCCGATGTACATCGCCGGCCGTTTTCGGACCGGGTCGAGGCCTTCCAGGACCTCGATGGAACTGGCGTCATAGCTCACGGGAGGGTCGTCCCTGTCTTGTTCAAAGTTCGCTTTGCCGCGGGGAGTGAATGCGCTGATACCGACCGGACCAGTACCGGTTCATCACCGTCCTTCAGGGGCCTGCACGGGCCTGTCAGCGGTTCTCCTCGAACTCCGTCGCGAGTCTCCGCCGGCTGCTTTGCGGCCTCTCGACGAATCCGCCACAAGCGCTCTGGCACGTGTCACGGGTGAGTGCGCGGCAAAGGGTACTGAAACGGTAACTCTGCGTAAAGGCTCCGGGTTCCCGAGGACCAGGCCCTTCGAGCACGGCTCTGAGAGCGGCTCTGTGCTGCGCTCAGATCCGCATGGGCATTACGACTGCGAGAGTGTCCTCGTCATCCGTGGGGATGATGCGGGCGGGAGATAGATCGTCCTGGAAGCCGATGCACACCTCTTTGGCGTGAAGTGCCGAGAACGCGTCCAGGAGATAGCGAGCATTGAACCCAACGCTGAGAGGCTCGCCCGCGTAGTCGACATCGAGCTCCTCGCGCGCGTCGCCCAAATCGGGGTTACTCGACGAGACCGCCAAGATGCCGTCGCTGATCTCCATCTTGATCGTGCGACTTCGCTCGGAGGAAAGCAGGGCGACCCGTCGCACCGCCTGGACGAGGCTCTCCGTGGGGAGGGTGAGCTCCCGTTCGACAGCACTGGGAATCACCTGGGAGTAGTTGGGGAATTCCCCCTCGATGAGACGCATGACGAGCGTCACATCGCCCTTCTTCGCGAGCCCGTTGTTGCCCTCGAAGGCGAGCTCGACTTCGTCGGCATCATCTTCGTCGACGAGCCTCTTGAGCTCCGCCAGACCCTTTCGGGGTATAATCACCCCGCTCGCGAGGCCCGAGCTGTCCGCCGAGAGCGTACGGTCCGCTGATGCGAGGCGGTGGCCATCGGTCGCCACCATGCGGATCTTCCCCGTCTCCTCGAGCACCTCCAGGTACACCCCATTGAGGTTGTAACGGGTCTCATCCACGGAGGCGGCGTACATGGTGCGTTCGATCATGTTGCTCAGGACCGCTGCGTGAACCGGCACCGTCTGCTCCGGGCTGAAGCTCGGCAGACTCGGATACTCTTCGGAGGAGGTCCCCGCGAGGGTGAACTCGGCTCGGGCGCAGCGGAGGGTTAGGTACGAGGTAGGGGTCGCCTCTAGGTGGACCGTCTCCTCGGGGAGCTCTCGAACGATCTCGAAGAGCTTCTTTGCCGAGACGGTGAGTCCCCCCTCCTGGTCCACCTTCGCGGGGTGATTGCCCTGGATTCCAACTTCTAGATCAGTGGCCGCGAGCTCGAGCGTCCCCGCCTCGCCGGAGCCAGTCGCTTGCATCAGGACATTGGCGAGAATCGGCATGGAGTTGCGCTTTTCCACAATGGCCTGGATGCGGGCGAGACCCCGGTGGAGCTCACCTTTACTGATGGAGAGCTTCATTGACTTCTTCCTCGATTGTTGTCTTTTTTATTCATTGAAGAAAGTAGTAGACGAAGTGCGTGCTCGGACCGACGAAAAGCAGCTAAATGCTCGAAAAAGAATGGGTTTTCTGGGTGTCGGGATGCGAGCAAGATGTCTGGCAAAGCTCCGTCACCACGGGGTTTTGGCCCCCCGTGAAAGTTGGCGCCGATGTTACCACGCTAATGAGTGGGTGGGGCGAGCACTTTTGTCGTCACGGTCCGCGCAGCGAGTCGGTGCCGCACGGTGGGATCGGCCGCGGGGGCGTTGACACGGGTCGGGTTACGCCGATAACCTCGCGCGTTTGCGGGCCATCCGGGTTGCCGGGTCCGTCCCACCCAGCCTCTCCAGAATAGCGGTATAGATTCGGTCAGTGGGACGGGCGCCAGGTCCGTTTCCGCTGATTTGCAGGGAAAATTGGAAATATGAAGCGAACATATCAGCCCAGCCGCATCAAGAGAAAGCGATCCCACGGCTTTCGTGAACGCATGAAGAGCCGCGCGGGACGCGCGATCCTGAATCGCCGCCGAGCGAAGGGTCGCAAGCGCCTCAGCGTGTCGGTCGGCTCCAAGTAGGGATGCAGCTGGGGACCGGTCGTCTGGGGCGGTCGGACCGGCTTCGTCGCAGAAAGGAGTTCGAGCGGGTTTCGCGCGAAGGAAAGCGACGGGCGTCGCGTGGCTTCGTAGTTCTGATTGCGCCAGCCGCAGGATCAGGCGACCGCAGCGGCGTGAGTGCGCAGGAAGTCGCAAGCGCGCACGGTGGACGTAGACTCGGAATCACTGCGAGCAGGCGGGTCGGTAACGCGGTAACGCGGAACCGCATGAAGCGCGCCATTCGCGAATGGTTCCGGTGTCATCGCGACGAGCTGGAGGAAGACGTCGACATCGTCGTCATCGTACGACGGGATGCGACCGCGCTGGAGCGCGCTGGACTCGAGCGGGAGCTCTCTTCTCTGACTCGACGCGCGGAGCACGGCGGTGGCACGGCGAGGAGGACGCGATGAGTGGACGAATACGGCGAGACGGGGGAAAGCACGCCAGAGACAAGGGGCAGGTTGCTAGAGCGGGCCTTCTCGCGAAGCTCTTGCTCGCTCTTCTCGCGGCCTATCGCACCATTGTGTCTCCGCTCCTCGGTCCGCACTGCCGCTTCGAGCCGAGCTGCTCGCGCTACGCGAGCGAAGCAATTCGCAAGAGGGGCGCCGTGCGCGGGTCCTGGCTGGCGCTGCGCCGGCTGCTCCGGTGTCACCCCTTGCACGAGGGCGGGCTCGATCCCGTTCGCTGAGGCACTAGTGTCCCGTCCCAGAAATATCCCTGCATTCGATCACGTCGGCGGACCGCTGCCTGCGTTGTCTTCAATTGCCTTGTCCTCAATTGCCTTGGCTACGGGACACTAGGGTGGACCGCAACTTCCTCTTGGCACTGGTGCTCTCACTTCTGGTCGTATCGGGCTGGCAGATGTGGGAAGCCTCGCGGCGACCACCGGTGGAGTTCGTCGAGGAGATCGAGGGCTCTGGCGAGGCGGGTGGCGAGGCCGAGACCACGGCAAGCGCGGAGGCGGGAGAATCCGCAAGGCTCGCCGAGGCGCCCACGCGTGCGTCCCTCGAGCGGGACGAGCCCCGCGATGCGGAGCGAAGTGGCGATCGAAGCGCAGGCCGCGAGGCCGCGGGCGCCCCCGGTCCGGAGCCCGAGCCTTGGGAGGGGATCTTCGAGAGTGAGTTCGCCAGAGCGGTGCTTACGAACCGGGGCGGATCGCTGGCGAGCTGGACGCTCCTCGACGAGCGCTACAGCGTGACGGATGTCGGAGAGCTCGAGGTCCCTATCGAGCTCATTACAGCCGCGACGCAGAATGCGCTTGCACTCACCACACCCTTCGAGGAGCTGGGCTTCGGGGATCTCTCCACAAGGCGCTTCAAGGTCGAGAAGTCGAGCGACGACGAGGTCGTATTCACTCTCGAGAACGGCGGCGTCACGCTGCGCAAGCACTACCGCTTTCCGCGGGACGGCTACGAATTGCGGCTGAGCCTCGAGATCGAGAACCAGAGCGATCGGCTGATCGTTTCGCCCTTCATGGTCGATTGGCCGGCCGCGGTCGTAGAGGGGAACGACTTCAAGGAGCAGTCCTTCAGCGCGCTCGTAAATGACGAGGTCGAGAAGGAGACCGTAGCTGGGGTGGGCTCCGGCGGCTTCTTCGGAAGTTTCTTCGGCGGAGCTAGCGGCGAAGAGGGCCCGGAGCTGCGGCGCGGTGAGATCGGCTGGATGGGGGTCGACACCAAGTACTTCATCTCGGCACTGCTCCCCGACGACACGATGAACGCGAGCGTGGTCTTCAGCCCAACCGAGAAGGGAGTCAGCGGCAACGCGCGGCTGGCACTAAGCCGTGTTGAAATCCACCCAGGCGATACCGCGCGAAGGGAGTTTCGCGCATACCTGGGCCCCAAGGAGTCGGAGAGGCTTCAAGCCGCGGGTGCGCACCTCGATAAGTCGGTCTATCTCGGATACTCGTGGGTGGCGCCGCTCACGCGCTTCTTCTCCTGGTTGCTGGGGATCTTCTACTCCGTCATCCCCAACTACGGCTGGGCGATCATCGTGATGACGATCCTCGTGCGCCTCGTGACCTTCCCCATCATGTCGCACCAGATGCGCTCCATGGAGCGGATGCGTGCCTTGCAGCCGAAGCTGAAGGAGATCCAGGAGGGCCACAAGGAGGACCGCCAACGGCAGTCGGAAGAGACCATGAAGCTCTACAAGGAGGAGGGCGTGAACCCCCTCGGCGGCTGCTTCCCCATGCTGCTGCAGTTTCCGGTCTTCATCGGGCTCTTCTTTGCCCTGCAGTCCACCATCGAGCTGCGTCACGCGCCCTTCATGCTGTGGATCGACGACCTGTCGGCCCCCGAGGCGCTCTTCGAGATCCCCGGTCTCGGCTTCCCGCTGCGTGTGCTGCCACTCATCATGGGCGTCAGCATGGTGGTGCAGCAGAAGATGACGCCGATGACCACGGTCGATCCCGCCCAGGCGCGGATGATGACCACCGTAATGCCCGTCATGATGACGGTGCTGTTCTACCAGTTTCCGTCCGGTCTAGTGCTGTACTGGATGGTGAGTAACTTCCTCGGAATCGCGCACCAGGTCTGGGTAGGGCGCAAGGTGCGGGCCGAAGGAAAAACGTGAGACTCCGGGCCTAGAAGGGGCCCGAGGAACAGGAGAGGAATTCGATGTACGACGTGAAGCGTGAGGCGAACGAGTTCATTGCAGATGATCGGGAGGATGCGGTCGCAAAGGCGTGCCGGTTCTTCGGTGTAGAAGAAGGCGACCTGAGAATCGTGGCCCCTGAGGCGGGTGAGATCTTTGGGCTCGGTGCGAGGAGCGTCATTGTCGCAGTACCGAGCGACGCGCCGCCGCCTCCTCGTGGCGGTTCGGACCGCGACGACGAGGGTGAGTCGCGGGATCGCGGTGGCCGATCCCGACCCCGCGAGCGCGGGAGAGATCGGGATCGCGGACGAGATCGGGACCGGGATCGACCCCGGGGTCGCGACCGGGACCGCGACCGGGATAGCGACCGGGACAGCGAGCCAGAGCGCGCCGAGCGGCCGGAGCGAAGCGTTGCGGATTCGAAGGGAACCGTGCGCGGCGAGATTGGCGAGGTGGGGGAGTTCATTTCCGGCGTCGTCGAGCGGATGGCCCTGGGGGCCTTCGAGATCTCCGAGGCCGAGGAGGAGAACTTCATCGTCTTCGAGCTGCGGGGTGAGGCCGCGGCGGAGCTCGGGGGGGCTGATGGCCGGGGCGTAGACGCCCTGCAGCTGCTCGCCAACCAGGCCGCCATGCGGATGGACGATGACGCGCCGCGGATCGTGATTGACGCGGAGGGTGACGCGGAGAAGCGCGAGAACGTGCTGGGGCGACTCGCCGAACGGGCCGCAAAGCGTGCCCGGGACACCACGCGCCCGGTTGCGCTCGACCCCATGAACGGTCGAGACCGCCGCCTGCTCCATGTCGCGGTGCGGGACATGGAGGGCGTCGCGACGATGAGCGAGGGAAGCGGGCGCTATCGCCAAGTCGTCATCGTGCCCGAGGGCGCGGCGGAATACGAAGAAGCCCTCGCGAGTGCGACCGAGGCCGAGAAGAGATCCGAGGACTAGGCCCTCGAGGCTGCGCGGGAGGGCGGATTCCCGCACAGCTGGACTGTTCCACGGGGAACGCGCCTGGCGCCTGCTTCCCGTGTTCCACGGGGAACAGTGTCCATCGAATTGTCCAAGCACACGCGAGAGCCCGCGCAAGAACCCAACCTCCGCGCCCTGATGGCCGACGGTCTCGCCGAGGTCGGTCTCGACCTCGACCCCCAGCGCGTCGACTGCCTGGTCGAGCTCGCCGCCCTCGTCCACCACTGGGGCCGTTCGATCAACCTCACCGGCCATCGCAGCCCCGAGGCGATCGCGCGCGGGCTCATCCTGGACGCCGCCGCGATGCTGAGCGTGCTGCCCGACTTCGAGTCCGTCACGGATCTCGGCTCCGGAGCGGGATTCCCGGGTCTCCCCATCGCGATCCTGCGGCCGAGCCGACGGCTCCTCTCCGTGGAGGTCCGGAGGAAGCGGGTGTTCTTCCAGCGGGCCGCCGTGCGGGAGCTGGGGCTCGAGAATGTCGAGATCCTCCAGGGCCGCTTCGAGGCCCTCGAAGCGAGGCCCGGCCCGCTCGTGGTCGCCCAGGCGGTCGCGGCACCCGAGCAGGCCTTGGAGTGGATGCTGCCCTGGTGCGAGGTGGGGGGTCTTCTCGCCATCCCGGGCAGCGAGTCCCCGCCCGATCTCCCCGACGATCCTCGCATCCGTGATGCCGAGCTTCTCGAGTACCGGGTGCCCCAAGGCGGCAGGACCCGAACCCTGTGGTGCGCCCGTCGCGCCCGCTGAGCCGCGCCGCACCTCCTCGCACGTCTCTCGCACCTCCCCTGGCACCCCGTCCCACACCTCGGCGCCCGGGCGCGCGCCGGGTGGCTGTGATAATCAATACGCGTCCCAGATCCGCGCGTTCGCGCCGGGCCTCGAGCCGTAGCGGAGCACTCGGGGATGCGGGGCAGGGGGCTCGCGAATGTCGTCTCGCTGCAGGGTCTTGGCCGTCGTGAACCAGAAGGGCGGCGTGGGGAAGACCACCTCCGCGGTCAATCTGGCCGCGTGCTTCGCCGCCTCCGAGCGTCGCACCCTGCTCATCGATCTCGACCCACAAGGGAATGCATCTAGTGCCTATGGTGTGTCGAATCCCCCACAGCAGATCTACGACGCTCTGATCGGTCGCCACAGTGTGAAAGAAGTCTCGGTCAGCACGGATCTCGAGTTCCTCGATCTTGTCCCCGCGGGCCCCGATCTTGTCGGGGCGGAGATCGAGCTCGTGAGCGCGCTCAATCGAGAGCGAAGGCTCGAGCAGGCCATCGACGATGTCCGCGAGTCCTACGAGCTCATCCTCGTCGACTGCCCGCCTTCGCTGGGGATCCTCACCCTCAACGCGTTGACGGCCGCCGACGCGCTGCTGATTCCCCTGCAGTGCGAGTACTACGCCCTGGAAGGGCTGGCACGCTTGCTAGAGACCACCGAGCTGGTACGTGCCCAGCTCAACCCGAGGCTCGAGCTCGAAGGCATCATTCTCACCATGGTGGATCTGCGCAACAACTTGAGCCGCCAGGTGGAGACCGAAGTGCGTCGCCACTTCGCCGAGAAGGTCTACCGCAGTCGCATTCCGCGGAACGTTCGCCTCAGCGAGGCGCCGAGCCATGGGATGCCGATTCTCCTCTACGACGTCCATTCTCGCGGCGCTCTCGCGTACCTCGAGCTCGCCGACGAGATTCTCGGCAGGATTGGCCGAGCGGACTCCACCACCGAAGCGGGGGCGCCCGAGAGCGCCAGCACGCCCATGGGAGTAAGCGATGAGCGCCCGACGTAGTGCCCTAGGCAAGGGGCTCGGTGCCCTTATCCCGAGTGCCGATTCATCTGCGGCTCGTGCCCCCGCGCCCCCGCCGCCCGCCCCTGAGGCCGCGCCCCGGGATTCCGCAACCGATTCCGCAACTCATTCCGCAAGGACGGAGCCGGCGGGACCCGCGCAGCTTCCCGTCGGCGAGATCGATCCCAATCCCGAGCAGCCGCGCCGGGTCTTCGATCCCGTGCAGCTCCAGGAGCTGGCGAGCTCCATCGCACGCCACGGCGTTATACAGCCGGTCGTCGTGCGCCGATCGGGTGCGCGTTACGAGCTCATCGTCGGCGAGCGGCGCTGGCGCGCGACCCGCGCGGCGGGACTTCCCACGATCCCGGCCGTGATCGCCGACATAGAGCCCAAGAATCGCCTCGATCTCGCCATCATCGAGAACGTCCAGCGCCACGATCTCAATCCCATCGAGCTGGCCCACGCGTATCGCGCCCTGGCGGACAGCGGCGCCACTCAGGAGGAGATCGGCCAGCGCGTCAGCAAGGACCGCTCGAGCGTCGCCAACCACCTGCGCCTGCTCGAGCTGGCGCGCGACATCCAGGAGGACGTCGAGTCCAACCGCATCAGCATGGGGCACGCCAAGGCACTCCTCCAGGTCTCCAACCCCGAGCGGCGCAGGCTGCTGCGCGATCGCATCGTCGAGCAGAAGCTCTCGGTTCGCGACGCCGAGCAGCTGGGGCGGGATATCGCGGGTCCCGCCAAGCAGCGACCGCCGCGCAAGAGCTCCAAGCCCCCGGTGGCACTGGATCCGGCCCTGCAATCCCTGGCGGAAACCCTCCAGCGCCGCCTGCAGACCCGTGTTCGCATCGTGGGCGCGGCCGACCAGGGGAAGATCGAGATCGAGTACTACGAGAAAGAGGATCTCGAGCGCCTCACCTCGCTGTTCCTGGACGGCTACTGATGCAGCGTATTCCCCCCTCCGGCCTCAGGGAGAGCGCGCCCGTGGTGCTGGGCCCGCAAGACCGTTTCGACGGCCTGCTGACCTTCCGTGGCGAAGCTCGGGTGGAGGGCGAGCTGCGCGGAGAGATCCTCGCCCAGGGGCGTCTGGAGATCGGCCCGCCCGCCCGGATCGAGGCGCGCATCGAGGCCGACGAGGTCGTGGTCGCGGGCGTGGTCCGCGGGGACCTCGTGGCCCGCCAGCGCATCGAGCTGCTCGCGGGCGCCCGGGTGATGGGCGATCTGCGGGCCCCGCGAATCGCCATCGAGGAGGGCTGTCTGCTCGCGGGCCGCTGCGAAATGGGCACTCCCGAGCGTGGGGAGGGCGACCCGCACGCTTAGTCGTCCGAATCGCCTTGAAACTCCCGCCAGCTATGTAAGAATTGGCGCCCGTGCTGCGGACGTCCTCGTGCTGCTCTTCGCGCCGCTCCTGCTGCCGAAGGGGGCCACTCGAGGACTCCGATCAGCAGCCGGTTGACAGTCAGAGCTCCAGCGGCCACAGAAGGCCACAAAAGATCACAACAGACCACAAGAGCAAGTCCACCAGCGCCCAACTTCAGCGATGGGCCCTCGGCACCAGCCGAAAGGTCTCCTGGTCCCCGCCGATCTGAGACCCGCCCCGGGTGTCACGGCGGGTCGCGCAACCGAGACCGCTCCAATAGGTCGGGAGAGTTCTGGCTCGAAGGAAGCGACGGGTGCTCGGCACCCGAAGCAGAATGGAGTAGACACGTGAAACCCGACAAGACGCTGTGGCTCGGCAAGGCCCGACGATCCAGTGCCGCGGTCGCGGCATGCATCGTCGCGCCGCTGCTCACCGCAGCTCCCGCCCAGGCGTCTGGTGGTCTCAGCCTGGCGCCGGAGCCTCCCGTCCTGGTCACCCTCCTGGTGGGCTTCGTGCTGCTCATCTTTCCCCTGAACAAGGTCATATTCAAACCGCTCTTCGCGGTCGTGGACGAGCGCAACGCCAAGATCGAGGGCGCCCGGCATCGCGCGGCGAAGCTCGAGCAGGACGCCGACACGGCCATCAAGAAGTACCGCGGCGCGATTCGCGAGGCACGGGAAGACGGCGAGTCGGCGCGCCGGGTGCGCCTCGAGTCGGCGCGCTCCGAACAGGGTTCGATTACCGGCGATGCGCGTTCCGAAGCCGAGCAGGAGATCGCGCGTTCCCGGGCGGAGGTCGCGGTCTCCCTCGAAGAGGCGCGCGCGACTCTTCGAGGCGCAACCGAAGACCTCGCCCAGGTGGCGGCCGAGCGCATTCTGGGACGGACGATCTCATGAGCGAGCTCCTCAGGACCAAAGGCGCCACTCCGGACCGTTTGGGAATCCTGGCGGCCTGCGGCGTGCTGTCGCTGCTGTGCGGTCATCCCGCGTGGGCGGCCGGTGACGCGGCGCACGGCCCCACCACGATGGAGCTGGTGTGGCAGGCGGTGAACCTCGTCACCGTGCTGGCCGTCATCATCTATCTGGCGCGTAAGCCCGTCGCGGCCTTCTTCAGCGATCGGCGTACGGGCATCAAGAGCGACATCGACGGCGCCGCCGAGCTGCTCCAGCAGGCCGAGACGCAGTACACGGAGTGGCAGCGCAAGCTCATCGACCTCACGGGCGAGATGGACGAGATCCGCGAGGGCGCACGGCAACGCGCCGAAGACGAGCGCGACCAGATCCTCGCCGAGGCGCGCGACACCGCGGACCGCATCAGGCGAGACGCCGTCGCGGCCGTCGATCAGGAGCTGCGTCGGGCCCGGGCGGAGCTGCGCCAGGAAGCCGCCGATCTGGCCGTCGACTTCGCGGACAAGCTGCTCCAGGAGAGCGTCAACGACGGTGACCGCGACCGCCTGCTGGACGAGTTCATCACCCGGGTCGAGCCCGGCACCTCGCCCTCGGGAACAGGGAGGTAATCCGCCATGGCCAGCTCTGCAGCAGCGCGGCGCTATGCGCGCGCCCTCTTCTCCCTCGCCAAGGAGCAGCACCGGGTGCGCGAAGTGG
Source organism: Deltaproteobacteria bacterium (assembly GCA_019310385.1). Classification (GTDB taxonomy): domain Bacteria; phylum Myxococcota_A; class UBA9160; order UBA9160; family UBA4427; genus JAFDEK01. Next base: position 3,822 of record JAFDEK010000064.1, on the reverse strand, counting down.
GAGGCGAGCTCGACTCCCTCGCGACCCTCCTCGACGAGAGCGTCGAGCTGCGCGAGGCGCTGCTCACGCCCCTGCATCCCGTCGAGGAGCGCAAGGCCGTGCTCCGCGCAGTTTCCGATCTCGCGCAGACGAGCGGTGTCGTGAAGAACTTCTACTCCTACCTGATCGACCAGCGACGCCTGGTGGACTTTTCCGGCATCCACGACGAGTACAAGCGCCTCTCGGACGAGGACGCCGGCTTGCTGACGGCCGAGGTGGTCGCCGCCAGCCCCCTCGACGATCGGCGCAAGGACCGACTGCGCCGGGCGCTCTCAGAGCGTACGGGGCTCGAAGTGCAGCTCGACATCCCTTCGCACGCAGCTCTCCCAGCTGCGCGCCAATCTCACGAAGGGATCCTGAGCCAATGAACATCAAGCCCGGAGAGATCACCGACATCCTCAAGCGCGAGATCAAGGAGTACGACCGCGAGATCGACGTTGCCGAGACGGGCACCGTCCTCTCCGCCGGCGACGGCATCGCGCGGATCTACGGTCTCGACAACGCGCTCGCGGGTGAGCTCGTGGAGTTCGACGGCGGCCTGCGCGGCATGGTACTGAACCTCGAAGAGGACAACGTGGGCGTCGCGGTCATGGGCGAAGCCCACAAGATTCGCGAGGGCGACGTGGTGCGGCGCACCGGGCGCATCATCGAGGTGCCGGTCGGCGACGCCATGCTGGGCCGGATCGTGGACGCCCTGGGTCAGCCCATCGACGGCAAAGGCCCCGTCGAGACCACAGAGGTCCGGCAGGTCGAGCTCAAGGCCCCCGGCATCGTGGCCCGCAAGTCGGTGCACCAGTCCCTCGCGACAGGGATCAAGGCCATCGACTCCATGGTGCCCATCGGTCGCGGTCAGCGCGAGCTCATCATCGGCGACCGTCAGACGGGCAAGACCGCGGTGGCGATCGACGCGATCATCAATCAGAAGAACACCGACGTGATCTGCATCTACGTCGCCATCGGGCAGAAGCTGTCGACGGTCGCCCAGGTGGTCGACAAGCTGAACCAGTACGGCGCCATGGAGTACACCGTCGTGGTAGCCGCGACGGCGTCCGAGCCCGCCCCCCTGCAGTACATCTCGCCCTACACGGGCTGCACGATCGGCGAATACTTCCGCGACAACGGCAAGCACGCCCTCATCATCTACGACGATCTCTCCAAGCAGGCCGTCGCCTACCGCCAGCTCTCCTTGCTGCTGCGCCGTCCGCCGGGCCGCGAGGCCTACCCGGGCGACGTCTTCTACGTCCACTCGCGGCTGCTCGAGCGCGCGTGCAAGCTCAGCGACGAGCTCGGCGGCGGAAGCCTGACCGCGCTGCCCATCATCGAGACCCAGGCGGGCGACGTGTCGGCCTACATCCCCACCAACGTCATCTCGATCACCGACGGGCAGATCTTCCTCGAGACCGATCTATTCAACTCGGGCGTACGGCCCGCCATCAACGTGGGCCTCTCGGTCTCCCGGGTGGGGGGCGCCGCCCAGGAGAAGGCGATGAAGCAGGTCGCCGGCACCCTGAAGCTGGGCCTCGCCCAGTACCGCGAGATGGCGGCCTTCGCCCAGTTCGGCTCCGACCTCGACCAAACCACCCAGGAGCAGCTCGCCAACGGTGAGCGACAGGTCGAGATGCTCAAGCAGGGCCAGTACTCCCCCATGAGGATGGAGGAGCAGGTCGTCTCCCTCTACGCCGCGACGCCCCAGCAGGACCGGTCGTCCTGGATCCGCAAGCTCGAGCTCGGGGACATCGGGCGCTACGAGCAGGAGATGCAGGAGTACATCCGCGGGAGCCACGCGGAGATCCTCGAGGCCATCGCGAGCTCGGGCAAGCTCGAGGAGGCCACGGAGCAGAAGCTGGTCGCGGCCCTCGACACCTTCGCGGACATCTTCCAGCCCAGTCGCGTGGTGAGTGACGAAGACGAGGCCGCCTAGACGTGGCGAATCTACGGGACATCAAGCGGCGTATCGGCAGCGTCGAGAACACGAAGAAGATCACCTCCGCGATGAAGATGGTCGCGGCGGCGAAGCTTCGCCGTGCCCAGGAGGCCATCGAGGCGGCGCGACCCTACGCGCAGCGCATGCGCGCCACCCTCGAGGAGGTCGCGGCCGCCCAGGCGGACGCCGAGCATCCGCTCCTCGAGGTGCGCGAAGAGGTGCGCTCCATCGAGCTGATCGCCATCACCTCGGACCGTGGGCTGGCGGGCGCCTTCAACAACCAGATCGGCAAGCGGGCCGAGCGCTTCCTCGCCGAGCGCGAGGCCGGGCTCGACAAGGTGTCCCTCAACCTGGTCGGCAGGAAGTCGATCGACTACTTCCGCCGCCGCCGCGCGAGCCAGATCGTGCGTTCCCGGGCGATCGGTGCCAATGTGACCTACTCCGAAGCCTCCCAGCTCGCCCAGGAGGTCTCCGAGCGATACGCCTCGGGGGAGGTGGACGAGGTCGTGCTGGTCTACAACGAGTTCGTTTCCACCATGACCCAGCGGCCCACCGTTGTCGCGCTGCTCCCCTTCACGCCCCCCGAAGCGAGTGGTGATGCGGCCGAGGGCGACGAAGAGGCGCTGAGCTACGAGATCGAGCCCAGCCCCGAGAAGCTGCTCGGCACCCTGGTCCCCAAGGCGGTCGAGGTCGAGGTCTTCCGCGCCATGCTGGAGAGCCAGGCGGGCGAGCACGCGGCGCGCATGACCGCCATGGAGGCTGCGACGAAGAACACCGAGGAGCTCATCGACAAGCTGACCCTCGAATACAACCGCGCACGGCAGGCGGCCATCACGAGCGAGCTCGTGGAGATCGTGACCGGAGCTCAGGCACTGGAGTAGCCAGCTCCACCGCGGGATCGGAACAAAACTTCGGGCCGCGCGTGCGCGACCCTACTGCAGGAAACGGCAGGAAGAGGCAGGAGAGAGAAGATGCAAACCGGAAAGATCGTACAGGTGATGGGCCCGGTGGTGGACGTCGAGTTTCCCCCCGGCGACATCCCGGAGATCAACACGGCGCTTCGCACGACGAACGCCGCCATCGACGAGCGCGAGGACAACGTCGTCCTCGAGGTGGCGCTGCACCTCGGCGAGAACACCGTGCGCACCATCGCGATGGACACCACGGACGGTCTGCGGCGCGGCCAGCCGGTGAAGAACACCGGCGATCCCATCGAGATCCCGGTCGGTCCTGGCACCCTCGGCCGCATCATGAACGTGATCGGCGAGCCCGTGGACGAGCGCGGCCCCATCACGACGCAGATGAAGTTGCCCATCCACAGGCCCGCCCCCGAGTTCGTCGACCAGTCCACCGAGGTCGAGATCCTCGAGACGGGCATCAAGGTCGTGGACCTCATCGCCCCCTATCCCAAGGGCGGCAAGGTCGGCCTCTTCGGCGGCGCCGGCGTGGGGAAGACCGTCGTCATCATGGAGCTCATCAACAACATCGCCAAGGAGCACGCGGGCTACTCGGTGTTCGGCGGCGTGGGTGAGCGCACCCGCGAGGGCAACGACCTCTGGAACGAGATGATGGAGGCGGTGCTCGCCGACGGCTCGACGGTGCTCGACAAGACCGCGCTCATCTACGGTCAGATGAACGAGCCCCCGGGCGCCCGGGCGCGGGTCGGCCTCTCGGCCCTCACCGCGGCGGAGTACTTCCGCGACGAAGAGGGCAAGGACGTGCTCCTCTTCATCGACAACATCTTTCGCTTCACCCAGGCGGGCTCCGAGGTTTCGGCGCTGCTGGGCCGCATCCCCTCGGCGGTGGGCTACCAGCCCACCCTCGCCACCGACATGGGCGAGCTCCAGGAGCGCATTACG
>JAFDEK010000063.1 GCA_019310385.1 Deltaproteobacteria bacterium | reverse complement strand
GCCGAGCTCCGTGGCATCGCGAGCGGCATCGCAGACGATGGCGCCCTGGAGGTCACTCGAGACGACGGCCGCCAGGTCCGCGTGGTCGCCGGTGACGTGACCCTCGCCGGCCAGCTCCCGCCGCCGAGCAAGGAGGATTCCATCTCGTGAGCAAACCGGTCCTGCTAGTCGTGGACATCGGCAATACGAACATCTCCCTCGGGATCTTCGACTACAACGAAGACCCCGGTGAGGGAAGGGACTCCGGCCAAGGAACCCTGGCCCAGCACTGGCGTATCAGCACCCACCGGGAGCAGACCTCCGATGAGCTGTCGGTGGTCCTGCGCTCCCTCTTCGAGCAAGAAGGCCGAAGCAGCGACCAGGTGACCGACGTGATTCTGTCCAGCGTCGTTCCGCCGGCCCAGCCCATCTGGGAACGCGTCTCCAGCAAGCTCTTCGGCCGTGCTCCGATCATCGTGGGGCCTGGGATCCGCACCGGCATGCCCGTTCGCTACGAGAACCCCCGCGAGGTGGGCGCCGACCGCATCGTCAACGCAGTGGCGTCCTTCGAGCTCTTCGGCGGCCCCATCATCGCTGTCGATTTCGGCACCGCGACCACCTTCGACTGCATCTCCGGGGCTGGCGAGTATCTCGGGGGCGTGATCTGCCCGGGCATCCACGTCTCCATGGAGGCCCTCTTCGATCGCGCCTCCAAGCTCCATCGGGTCGAGATCGCGCGCCCCAAGAGCATCATCGGCAAGACGACCACTGGCGCCCTGCAATCGGGACTCCTCTACGGCTACGCGGGGATGGTGGACTCCATGGTGGATCGCATCCGAACGGAGCTGGGAGACGACGCCCGGGTCATCGCGACCGGCGGCCTGGCGCGGCGCATCGCGGACGAGAGCGAGGCCATCGAGCAGGTCGTGCCCTTCTTGACCCTCGAGGGGCTCCGCATCCTCTTCGAGAAGAACCGAGGTGGGTGATGGGTTTTTGCCCCACTCCTTGCCCCGGCGAATCGCTCCCCAAGCGGAGAGCTGCAGCCTCCCGAGAGTGAGCCTGTCCTCTCCATCCTGCCGAAATCCCTGCCGGAACCGGCCGCGACTCCGCGATCAAGTTCCAAGCGTCCCGAGCCGACGTGAAGAGGTGGATCCGAGCAAACAGCCCGCCCGCGGGCCAGGACGAGCGGAGTACCGTGGGGAATCCTAAGCCCAGCAAAAAGGTGCGCCTCGTCCTCAGCCCCGAGGCGCAGAAGTACGTCGGCGAGAACGCTACGGTCGCCACTCGGCGAATGGCCGCGGGCGGCGCCCTCCCGTTGGAGCCCATCGAGCTCGCCACGGTGCTCTACGCCCTGCTCCACGATCCCGACGCGGAGGTCAAGGAGCGCGCCCACCAGAGCCTCGCGGGACTCCCGGAGGCGGTGCTGGATATCGTCCTCACAGGGCCCAGCCACCCGGTCCTGCTCGCGTTCATGGCCCACATCCACCGGGAGGACGGGTCGATCTGCGAGCGCATCGCCCTAAACCAGGCCACCAGCGACGAGACGATCGCCTTCCTCGCCACCCTGCCCCAACGCCGGCTGGTCGATATCATCAGTAACAACCAGAGCCGCCTGATGCGCAACGAGGCCATCGTCGAGGCTCTGGGCGAGAACCCGCTCACCGGACGAGCGGTGATCGAGCGGATCCTGACCTTCCTCGGGGTTTCGCCCGAGATCGGGGACGAGGACTCGGACGATGAGCTCGGACGCGAGGACGCGCTCAGTGAGGAGGATGCGGAGGCGGCCATCATGGCCCTCCTGGGTGACGACACGGGCCATCTCGCGAAGCACCTGGCGGCCGAGGGCGCTGAGAAGATCGAGGACGAAGAGCTGATGGGCAGTCTCTTCAACGCCGTCCAGAAAATGGGGGTCATGCAGAAGATCAAGCTGGCCCGAAACGGCGGGAAGGAGGCCCGGTCGCTCCTGATCCGCGACCGCAACAAGGTGGTATCGACTTCCGTGATCCAGAGCCCGAAAATCACGGAGAGCGAGGTAATCGCGATCGCACAGAACCGAAGCGTAACCGACGACGTGCTGCGGATCGTCTCCAACAATCGTGAGTGGACCCGCAACTACAAGATCAAGCTGGCCCTGACGACCAATCCCAAGAGCCCCCAACCCACGGCGATCAAGTTTCTCAACTATCTGCAGGACCGGGACCTGAAGAACATCATGAAGAGCCGCGATGTACCCTCCGTGATCTCGAGCCACGCTCGTCGCCTCCTGCAAAAGAAGGGAAAGATCTGATGGCCGAGATCAACGCCGACGGCAGCGAAATGAACGCGCGCATCGTCTACTGGGGGATTCCGGGTGCCGGCGTGTCGACCAATCTGCACACGATTCATGCACGCCTGAAGCCCAGCAACCGGGGCGAGCTGCGGGAGATCGCCACGCGCATCGATCCCACGGTGAGCTACGAGGTGCTCCCCATCGAGCTGGGCGAGGTGAACGGAATCCGCACCCGGCTCCAGGTTGTGGCCGCACCCGGGGCGCCCGAGCAGGCGCCCACCCGCAAACAGCTGGTGGACCAGATCGACGGTGTGGTCCTGGTCATCGACAGCCGTCCCGACCAAATCGAAGCCAACCTCGCTTGCGTGGCGGAGCTGCGCGAGGTTTTCGGCGCCTACGGCGGCGACCTCGCGGACCTGCCCGTGATCATCCAGTACAACAAGCGCGACCTGTCCGATCCGGCCACCATCGATGAGCTGCACCGCCGGCTCGCACTGTCCGAAGCGGCCGTGTACGAGGCCGTGGCGCGGGATTCCACCGGTGTGCTCAAGACCCTCACCACGATCTCGAAGAGCGTGGTTCGGGCACTGCGCCGCGATCACGGCCCGGCCGCGCTCGCGCAACCGGCCGCAGCCCCGCTGCCCGAGCCCGTCCCCGTCTACGATCCCGAGTCCCTGGCCCAGCGGGCCGCGCCCGGCTCGGAGGAGACCCTGGTGACTTCCAGCGAGGCCCTCGAACGCCTGTCCGGCGCTCCTGCGGCCGCGCCTGTCTCTTCGCCCGCGCCGCTCTCTTCGCCCGCGCCGCTCTCTTCACCCGCGCCTCTCCCTTCGCCCGCGCCTCTCTCTTCTCCCGCGCAAGCCGCGCCTCCCGCTCCACTTGCACCCCCCGCCCCACGCGACGCGATCAGCCTCATGGAGCAGGCGATTCTCGCGGAGGCGGAGAACGAGGGCGAAGCCGACGCGGCCGCCGAGGCTGCCTTCGACGCCCAGCACGCCCTCGACCAGCCGTGGGAGCAGCTCGCGAGGGAGGCCAAGCCCAGCGCGGGAGCACGCATCGGAGCGGATCTCAAGATCGTCTCCGTCGGCAGCGCGACGCGCTCCGGCGAACGCAGCATTCGCGTTCCACTTGTACTCGGCAACGACGACGGCGAGACCGTGACCCTGGCGCTCACTCTGCAGCTCGATCCGCTGCTCGACGAGGAGAGCTGACGAGCCCACCATGCGCAAACGCATCGGTATCTTCGGAGTGACCGAGGAGGTTCTCAGGCTCCTGCATCTGCTGGACGCCAATCCGGAGGTGCAGCTGCTGCGCTGCTGGGACGAGGACCGCGCCGCCGCGCTGGAGCGCGCCAATCGCGTGGGTCCGGAGATCGCCGCCCAGATCGCTCCCCTGCTCAGCGAGGACGTCGAGGAATTCGGCGGCCACGGCGACCTCGACGCGGTCATCGACACCGGCGGCGAGGCCCGTTTCATCCAGCTCTTTCCGCGCGCCGTCGACCGAGGGGTTCAGGTCGTCAGCCCGCTCACGGCGCGCCTGCTCTGGGGCTACGGAATCGCGAGCCGCGACCGCAAGGCCGAGCTGCTGCAGGCCCTCAGCGAGGTGGTCGAATCGGTCGACCTCGCCATCGACTCCGACGAGCTCTTCCTGCGCATGCTCGACATCGCCGTGGGAGTGACCGGCGCCGACGGCGGCTCCCTCATGCTCTTCGACCCGGGCTCCCAGGATCTGGTCATCCGCGTCGCGATCGGGGTCGAGCCCGAGCTCTGGCCCAAGATCCGGGTCCCCCTCGGCGAAGGCATTGCGGGTCGGGTCGCCGCCGACGCACGGCCCCTGCGCCTGCGCGGCAAGGCGGACGCCCAGACCTTCCACCTGGTGCGCGAGCGCCTCGACATCGAGTCCGCGCTCTGTGTCCCCCTGGTCCACTCCGGTCAAGTCCTCGGCGTCCTCAACCTCCACCACAGCACCCACGCCGACGCCTTCAGCGAGCAGGACCTCTCCTTCATGGAGCAGATCGCTCGGCTCGACTCACAGATCATCTCCCGCGCCCAGGAGCACGCATTGCTGCGCGACCAGGCCGCGCGCTACAAGGCGGTACGCGAGGTTCAGGCGCTGCTCAGCACCCCCCATCCCCTGCTCGATCGGCTACAGACCCTGTGCCGCTTCGTCGCCCGGCACGTCGGCGAGGGCATCGCGACGGTCTACCTCTACGACGCCGACGACCGGGACCTGCGACTCGCCGCCACCTCCCTCGAGAGGGGAGGCTTCGGCGGCGAGTATCGCGTGATCAAGGGCCAGGGCGTCGACGGCCGGGTCGCCGAGACGGGACAGTCGGTATTCCTGCGCGACGACAACGGCGGCGTGGCCTACGTCTCCCTGCCCCTCCACGCGGGCGAGCGTCTGGTCGGAGTGATGTCCGTGCAGAGCGGCGACGATCCGCCGCGCGGGCGCGCGGCCGAAGAGATCCTGCTCGAAATAGCGGCCGCGGTGGCCGAGGGCATCGCCCAGGCGGACCGCGAGGCCCGCATGGCGGCGCGGGCCACCCGGGCGAGCGCGCTCAACGAGAGCGGGATCCGCATGATCTCCGCCAACGACCTCGCCGAGGTCGCCCGGCTCGCGACCTCCTCGGTGGTCATGATCCTGGAGGCCGAGCACGCGGTGCTGCGACTGCAGGACGAGCAGACCCGCCGCTACGTAATCCGCTCCTACTTCGGCCCTGCCGACGGGCGACAGCAGGAGCGCCTCTTCCGCCTCGACAAGGATGTCTCGGTCGACACCATCAAGCGGCGCGCGGGGGTGCTGCTGCGCGACCTGCCCAGGGACCCGACGGTCGGAGCCCTCGCCGAGGACTTCCGCTCGGCAATGGCGGCCCCCCTCAAGCGCGACGGGCAGGTGATCGGGACCCTCGTCGTCTACGACAAGATCGCCCCGGACCACTTCTACGCCGAGCACTTCGACGACGACGACTTCCAGAGCTTCAAGCGCTTCGTCTCCTACGTGGAGCGCGCGGTGGCGAACTCGCTCTTCCAGGCCCAGGCCCGGCAACACCGCAACTTCGACGAGGAAACCGGGCTCCCCAACGCGAGCTACATCTCCAAACGCATCCACGAGGAGATCGCGCGCAGTCAGGGCCGCGAGGGCGCCCTGGCCCTGGCCGTGTGCCGCATCGAGAATCTCGGCGAGGTCTCGAGCGCCGCCGGTCCGACCCACGCCCAGCGTGTGGTCCTGCGGACCGCCGAGGCCCTGCGCTCGCACCTGCGCGACTTCGACGTGCTCGGCCGCACCGAAGACGGCGAGTTCACCGTCCTCATGCCCGAGCCAGGCCCGGCACCGGGCGAGCGGGTCTTCGAGCTGGCCCGCTCCGTAGCCGACGCCATCTCGAAGGACGAAGCCCTCAACGCACCCCAACGCATTGCCCTGGCCTTCGGCTACGCGGTGCACCCGGGCGACGGCCCGGAACGCGGGGGCCTGCTCGAGCGCGCGCGCACTCCCCGCATCCGTATGGTGTAGGGCGTCGTCAGGCCTTCTTCTACCCTGTGATTAGTCCCTTGCCTTGGATCAGTCCCTTACCTTGGGTCAGTCCCTGTAGGCCTCGATGAGGATGTCGGCGGTTTCGGGGCGCATGATGCGCTCGTCAGGGCGCTGTCCGCCCTTGAGCTGCTCGCGCACCTTCGTGCCGCTTACGCTGATGGGCTTTTCGTCGCCGTGGCGATCGGTGAGATCGACCCGGCCCATGGACTCGTAGAAGGCCGCAAAGCCGATCTTGCGCGGCTGGATCGCCAGCTTGCCCGGGAGCTTGTCGAAGATCTCGTGGGCGTCGAAGTCGCCCCAGATCGGCGAGCCGTCCTCGTAGGGGGCGTCGGCATGCTTGCGGCCGATGACGATGTCCGTAAAGCCCATGTTCTGCCGGTAGATGGAGTGCATGATGGCTTCGCTGGGCCCGCCGTAGAACATCTTGATGTCGAGACCGATCAGGACGAAGACCTCGGAGATGTCGTAGCCCGCCTTCTCCCAGATCACGGGGTCCTTGTCGCCCTGACCCAACAGGCGCTCACTGTGGAGCTTCCGGTAGGTCCGCATGCGCATCTCGGCGGGTACGTCGTCCCCCTTCAGCTCTCCCACCAGGGGGTTGAGCACGACGCCCGTGAAATGCCCCTCCTCAGTGAGCTGCTCGGCCCCGCACACCAGCGCGTACTCGTGGGCGCGGTGCAGGGGGTTGCGGGTCTGGAAGGCCAGGGCCCGCTCCCACTTGCGGTCCTGGATCAGGGCCCGGGTCACCCGGGGCGAGAGCATGTACTCGTCGTAGTGGAGATTGTGGACCTGGGGCAGCGCCCGCAGGCTGCCTCCCACGAGCTTGCCGCGAGGGTCGCCCTCCACCATGCGACCGCCCGGGTGGTCGAAGCGCTCGGTTCCGTAGACGGCCTTGATGTAGCGCGCCTTGTCCCAGTCGTAGACCTCGAGCCCGTCCACGACGGCCACCACCTCGCCGTCCTCGTTGCGCACCGCCGCCGAGCCGCCGGGAGTGAGGCTTGCCGCCTCCGCGTCGGTCACCGGCAGCGCCAGGGGGATCCCCCAGGCGTAGCGCTCGCCCTGGGACAAGATCACCTGCTCGTCGAGGGCAAGGTTCCACTGCGCCTGGGTCATGGGACCCTCGAGGGGCGAGAGGGTGCCGTCGGAGATGCGGTAGATCGTGGAAAGATCGGCCTTGCTGACCGCCAGGGAAGGCAGCGCAGAGGCTTCGCCCACGAAGGCGGCCCGCGCCTTCAGGGGAACCACGCGATCGACGGGCGCATCGAGGCCCCCGTGCACCGGAATCAGATCCTGTTCTCTGTCGTTCTTCGAAGCCGTCATGTGATCCTCCATTGCTCGATTCATCGTCTCGAGCTTGCGAAGCGCCCGATCCTTCCGGGAGCTCCAACGATATAGGGTTGCGTGTCGTTCTTCGCCGCGCTGCGGCGCTCCCTGTTCACCAGACGGGCCCGTTCACCAGACTGGATAGGCCACGGCGCCGTCGCCATAGAGAAGACGGTCGCCGCTTCCATCGAAGCGGCGTACGAAGAGCTGATCCAGACCCGTGGTATTGGCGACGTAGACGATGCTGCTCCCGTCCGGCGCCACCGCGGGCTCGAATTCGTCGACCACTCCACCGCCGACGGAGATACGCGCCGAGCCGTCGGGCCGCATGCGCTTGATGCGCCAGCCCACCTTCACCGGCGCGCTGAAGACGATCCACTCGCCGTCCGGCGTAAAGACCGGGTTCTTTCCGCGCCCGAGCGCCCTGGCGTCGCCACCCGGACGAGGCTCGCGAGAGACCAGCACCGGCCGCCCCTCCGCCTTCGCGTTCCGCGGATCCTCCAGCACCGTGAAGACGACACGGCTGCCGTCGGGCGCAAAGCTCAGGTCCTGCACGGGCACGTTCTCGAGGATCGGCTCCGGATTGAGGCCTCCAGGCTGGGTCACGGCCAGGCTCGTCTCGACCTCGCCGCCGCGCATGCGAAAGGTCGCAAAGGCCAGGCGGCGGTCGGGCCCGTAGGCGCCGAGGACATGATTCGCATCCCCTCGGCTGAGGCGGCGCACATTCCCCGTCACCCGGTCGAGCTCGTAGATATGGTGGACCCCCGCGCGGTGTGCACTCGAGAAGAGCAGGCGTTGGTGGTCCGGGGACCAAGCCAGGGCTCGCGCGCCGGCGGGCGCCTGCTCGACCCGGGAGAGCTCACGGGTGCGGGGATCGAGTAGCACCAACCGGCCGGGATACTTCTGTTCCACGGCGCGCACTCGGTCGCTCCGGCTCAGATAGCGGCCGATGTCGCTGACATTGGCCACACCCATACGCTGAGCACCGCCGGAAGGCTCCTGGTCGAGCAGCTCCGCCCGGCGGCGTCCTGCCTCGGCGTCCCAATGGGTCAATGCGATCGGCTCCGCGGAGAGGGTGTCGAAGTCCACCCGCGGCGCCGCACAGGCAAGCGCCAGGATGCAGAGCGGAGCCACGAGCAGCAGCTTCCATAAAGAGGCCCAGGAAGAGGCCCAGGAAGAGGCCCAGGACGTGAAGCGGTGACCTCGGCCCCTCAAACCGTGCCTGCCTCGAGGGCCCGGCCTACGAAGACTCCGGAGTCCGCCTCCCGCTCGAAGATCCCCACCGCCTTGACCTTGCGATCGAAGACGGCGAGCACGATCTGGGCAGCGCCGGGAAAGGGAAAGAGGTCGTGCTCCGCATACTCGAGATCCATCTGCGAGAGATAGGCCCCGGCTCCCACGTGGGAGTGGAAGACGGCGCTCACGTACTCGCCGCGCGCCTCCGCGTCCTTCTGGGCCTCGAGGTAGTCGACCTCTCGCATGTAGAAAGCCTCGTATCCATCCCGCGGATAGGCCGCAGGGTCGTTCTGATGCAGCAGCGTCATGTCGTTGCGGCAGCGGTAGGCCGAGCGAAAGCGGGCGTTTCCATTTCCGGTCAGGAGCCCACAGCACTCTTCGGGCTGGGTCTCCACCGCGAATGCGCAGAGCTCGTTCAGCACCCGCCCCGAGATCCGCATTGGGGAGAGGCTGGGGTTGAGGTCGATGCGAACTCGGTCCGTCACCTGCTTCGATCAGCTTGGGTCAGCGTGTGCCGAAGTCGGATGCCCGACTTTGCTGCACCCTCGGGGAAGGGAGCGCGACGAGTTTACGCTACCAGGGCCGATCTCGCGACCTCAGGTCCGGGGCGGGCGCTGCAGCTCCCCACTCCCGCAATAGCGTTGGTTTTGCAGGGAGTTGGTGACCGCTAGTCTCCTCCCGGCCCACAGCCCTGACCTACAGCGCAGGAACGAAGGCGTCCCATGAGCCAGAGCCGCTACCGCAGTGCCCCCCTGCCCTCGACCACGATGCCCAGCGGCATTCCCTTCATCGTCGGCAACGAGGTCGCCGAGCGCTTCAGCTTCTACGGCATGCGGGCGATCCTGGTGATCTTCATGACCCAGAATCTCCTCGACGCCTCGGGCCAGCCGGCCCCCATGAGCGAGGCGGAGGCCCTCACCCACTTCCACCAATTCAACTCGGCCGTGTACTTCTTTCCGATCCTCGGCGCACTGCTCTCGGACGGTCTGCTCGGCAAGTACCGCACCATCATGCTGCTCTCCCTGGTCTACTGCCTCGGCCACCTGGCCCTGGCCGTGGACCAGACCCGCCTGGGCCTCGTAGTCGGCCTCGGGCTCATCGCGGTGGGAGCGGGCGGGATCAAGCCCTGCGTCTCGGCTCACGTGGGAGACCAGTTCGCCGGCAGCAACGAGCATCTCCTGCCACGGGTCTTCTCCTACTTCTACTTCGCCATCAACCTGGGCGCCTTCGCGTCCATGATCCTCACCCCCCTACTCCTCGAGCACTACGGCCCCCATGTCGCCTTCGGTACGCCTGGGGTGCTCATGCTCGCCGCCACCGGGGTGTTCTGGATGGGCCGCCACCACTTCGCCCACGTGCCGCCGGGCGGGATCGCCTTTCTGCGGGAGACCTTCAGCCGCGAGGGAATGCGGGCCATCGCAAAGCTCTGCATCCTCTACGCCTTCGTGGCCATATTCTGGGCGCTCTTCGACCAGACCGGGTCGGCTTGGGTGCTGCAAGCGGAGAGGATGGATCGGCACTTCCTGGGCGTCGAGTGGCTGAGCTCCCAGATCCAGGCTGTGAATCCGCTCCTCGTCATGTTCTTCATCGCGCTCTTCAACTTCGGGGTCTATCCCTTCGCGGCGCGCTTCGGCCGGGTTACCCCCTTGCGCAAGATCGCGACGGGCTTCTTCATCACGGTGCTGGCCTTTCTGATTCCCGCCTGGATCGAGTGGCGCATCGGCCTCGGCGAGACCCCGAGCATTGCCTGGCAGCTGCTCGCCTACGTGATCATGACCGCCGCCGAGGTGCTCGTCTCCATCACCTGCCTGGAGTTCTCCTACACCCAGGCCCCGAGGAGGATGAAGTCCCTGGTGATGGGCTGCTTCCTGCTGAGCGTGTCCTTCGGCAACGCCTTCACGGCGGCCGTGAACCTCTTCATCCAGAACCCGGACGGCAGCAGCAAGCTCGCGGGCCCCGACTACTACCTCTTCTTCGCCGCCACCATGGCCCTCGCGGCGCTGCTCTTCGTCCCTGTCGCCGCGACCTACCGGGAGCGGCGCTACATCCAGGAGTCGAGCCCTGATCACGCGTTATGATCGCCTCATGCACAGGGACACCCATTGCTCGCCCCCGTCCTCTGCGAAGCGCGCACCCGCGCAGCGCAGGCCCACGCCGCCGAACGCGGCCTCGATTTCGCCCTGCTCCTCGGCGAGCAGGCCCGACAGCACCAGGCTTCCCCGGGCGGTCAGCCGGCCCGCTACGTCCGCCGCCAGGGGCAGCAGCTCCCGGCGCAGCAGATTGGCGACGACGAGGTCGAAGTCCGCAGCCGCCAGCGCGTCCAGGGGACCGGCGAAGAGGCGCAGCCGCTCGGCGAGCTCGTTGAGCTCGGCCCACTCCCGCGCCTCGCACACCGCGATGGGATCGATATCGAAAGCCACGGCCTCCCCGGCCCCCAGGCGCAGGGCGGCCAGGGCCAGCACCCCGGTTCCCGTACCGATGTCCAGCACTCGACTGCTGGCCGGGAGCTCATCCGCCAGCACGTCCACCCATTCGAGGGCAAGCAGGGTCGACGCATGGCCGCCGGTTCCGAAGGCCTGCTTGGGATCGATGACGAGCTCGAGCCGTCCCGGCTCGGGAGTGATTTCGACGAAGGAGGGACGCACCACCAGGCGCGGCGAGACCACTACCGCGGCAAGGCCTTCCTTCCAGCGCTCGCTCCAGTCACCGGATTCGACGGGCTCGGGCGGCTCCACCCGCCCCTCTTCGCCCGAACTCTCGCGTGCGCCCAAGCTCTCGCGTGCGGCCTGCTCGACCTCCTGGGCTCGGGCCGCCTGGGCGTAGACGAGAAGCATGCAGCCTGCCCCGTCCTCACGCTCCTCGATGCCCACTGCCCCCGCCGCCCAGCACTCGGCGCTGAGCAGATCGACCTGCTCGGCCATGGAGGGGCCGCGGGGAACCCGGACGCGAATGCAGCGGAAGTCGTCGCGCGTGTTGCTTCTCCTGGGCGCATTGCTCGTCCTCGCCGCCTGCGAGGGCTGCTACTACGGTCACCTGGCCGTCGGACAGACGCGCCTGCTCATGGCGCGAGAGCCCATGGACGAGGCCCTCGCGCGCCCGGACCTCGACCCGAAGCTGCGCGGGCAGCTCGCTCTCGTCGGTGAGGCCCGGAAGTTCGCGGCCGAGCTCGGCCTCGAAGTGGGCAAACAATACACGAGCTACGTCGACTGGCCGGGCGACCGGGTCATCACTACCGTGGTCGCGACGGAGCCCGGGTCGGCGGAGGCCGCCGGCTTTCGCTTTCCCATCATCGGCGAGGTGCCCTACAAGGGCTTCTTCGACCAGGAGCGGGCGAAGCGCGAGGCCGATTCCCTGCGCGCCGAGGGCATGGACGTCTGTGTCGCCGCGGTGCCTGCCTACTCGACCCTCGGCTGGCTCGCCGACCCGGTCACCACCCCCATGCTCCAGAGCAGCGATGGGCGCCTCGTGCAGACCGTCATCCACGAGCTCGTCCACGCGACCGTCTTTGTCAAGAGCCTGCCGGACTTCAATGAAGGCGTCGCGTCCTTCATCGGCGAGGAGGCTTCGGTGCGCTTCTTCGGCTCCCGCGACGCCGGCGAGGCCGCGCGCCAACGCGCCCGGGTCGACGACGACCGTGCGGTCGCAGCCACCCTGCTGCGCACCCGGGAGCGGATCGCCCGGCTCTATGCGGACGAGCCGGCCTCGCCCGAGCGCGACGCTCGGCGCCTCGCCATCGACGAGGAGGCCCGGGCCGAGCTCGCGAGCCTCCCGCTGACCACCCACGACGCCCCCAGGCTCGCGGAGCGCGTACGCCTCAATGACGCCTGCCTGGCCCTGCGCGGCGCCTACCGTTCGGAGACCGCCGTGCTCGACGCCGTGCTCGACGACCTCGACGGCGATCTGCGCGCCTTCATCGAGCGCCTCCGCGAGGCCGCCCAGAGCGACGATCCGCGCGCCGCCTTCCTCGCAGGCATTCCCGGCCCCTAAAGGCCATCTCATAAACCCTACGATCGACCGGCACTTCCGCCCACGCCTGCCGGCGCGTTGCGGGGCGGACGCGGCTGCGTCGCCTCATGCGTGCTTCGGGGGCGGCCGAAGAACACGGGGGTCCCCGCCCGGGCGCCCGCTCTGGGTTGAAGAGTGTGGATTGAAGAGCGTGGAGGAACTTGATGGAGCCCGACGGTGTTGATCTGTGCCCCGCGCGAGCCACCGAGCTCGCCGGGCGGCTGCTCCAGAACATCACCCTGGCCTTGCGGGGCAAGCCCGAGGTCGTGCTGCGCGCGACGGTCACCTTGCTCGCCCGCGGCCATCTCTTGATCGAGGACGTACCCGGAGTGGGCAAGACCACCCTCGCCCGGGCCCTCGCACTCTCCGTCGACGCTCAGTTCAACCGGATCCAGTTCACCAGCGACCTGCTGCCTGGCGACCTCACGGGCCTGTCCCTGCCCGAGCTCGTGAACGGGCAGCGGGGCGGGCACTTCGGCTTCCAGCCCGGCCCCCTCTTCGCCAACGTGGTTCTCGCCGACGAGGTGAACCGGGCGAGCCCGAAGAGCCAGTCGGCCCTGCTCGAAGCCATGAGCGAGAACACCGTCAGCGTCGACGGGGTCACTCACGATCTGCCCGATCCCTTCTTCGTCGTCGCCACCCAGAACCCCCTCGAGCACCACGGCACCCATCCCCTGCCCGAATCCCAGCTCGACCGCTTCTTGATGCGCGTGGCGGTGGGCTACCCGTCCCGGGACTTCGAGGCCGACGTGCTGCGCGAAGACCCCGCCGCAAACGCGCTGCCGCGACTCGAATCCGTCGTGAGCCTCGACGAGCTGCGCGCCATGCAGGCCGCGGCCCGCAAGGTGAAGTTCGACGACACGCTGATCGCCTACCTGCTGGAGGTGGTCGAAGAGACCCGACAGCACGAGGCCCTCGAGTTGGGCGTCTCGCCCAGGGGCGCTCTCGCCTGGCGCCGGGCTGCCCAGAGCCGCGCCCTGGTCGATGGCCGTGACTTCTGCATTCCCGAGGACCTGCGGGAGCTGGCCGTCGACGTGCTCGCCCACCGGGTCAGCGCGAACCTGCGCTCCGGCGCGGTCCACTCACCCGAGGAGACCGGCTGGATCGTGCAGGAGATCCTCGGCCGGGTGCCCGTTCCTTTCTGACCGTGTTGACCCTGGTGACCGCATTGACCCTGCTGACCGTGCCTGGCGGCCGTTTTCGCGCGCGCATGCGTCGCTGGCTGGAGCCTCCGCGCAAGCTGCGTCCCACCCGGGCGGGCTGGGTGTTCTTCGCGCTCCTCTTCGGCATCGCCTTCGCCGCCCTCAACACCGGGAACAACCTGCTCTACCTGGTGCTCTCCTTCCTGCTGGCTTTCCTCATCCTCTCGGGTGTGCTCTCGGAATCCGCCCTGCGCGGCATCGAGGTGCGGCGTCGGCTGCCCGGCGAGCTCTACGCCCGAAGCGAGGCCCGCGTACTGGTCGAGGTCCACAACAGCCAGCGCCGCGTTCCCTCCTTCGCGGTGGTGGTCGAAGATCTCCTTACCGGGTCGCCCGGCTCGGGCCGCGCACAGCACGGGGGCACGGCGGGGGAGAGCGGGCTCGCGCCCGCCGACGCCCGTCCTGTCGGCCGGGTCTTCGGGCTGCGCGTCGGCCCGGGCGAGAGTGAGGCGCGCCTCTACCGCATGCACCCCGAGCAGCGCGGCCCGCTCCACTTCTGGGGGTACCGGGTCTCGACCCGCTTCCCCTTCGGTCTCTTTCTGAAGTCGCGCACGATTCGCGCTCGCGAGAGCTGCCTCGTCTATCCTCAGGTTTCCCCCATGGCGCCCAGGCCACCGGCCTCCGACCCGGCGCAGGAACAGAGCGGCGAGCGCCCCCAGCAGCGGGACGGCGGAAGCCAGGTGACTGGACTGCGCGACTACGCGACCGGCGACCCCCTGCGCCGAGTGCACTGGCGCAGCTCCCTGCGCCGCCAGTCCCTGCTGGTGCGCGAGCTCGACGACGAGCGGGATGCCGAGATCGAGGTTCGCCTGCGCACCCGGGGCTACGAGCCCGGATCAGGTGAAGCGGAGACGGGCTCGACGCCCCCCGCGCACCCGGCCAGCGACCGCTTCGAAGCCGCGGTCGCCTGGGCGGCGAGCGAGGTGGCCGCTCATCTCGCCAGGGATTTGCGAGTCGGCCTCGTGACCGACGAGGAGCGGCTCCGGCCGGCTGCCGGGGCCGGGCAGCGCCAACGTCTTCTGGGCTTCCTCGCCCTGGTGCAGCCCGCGGCGACCCGGAGCTCCGAGCCCCGCCCCGCAGCGCGCGCCGACGGAAGGGGAGGTGCCGGTCCGTGAGCCGCAGGGAGTTCCGGGCCTCGGTGCGGGACCCCAGGCCGACCTCGGCCTGGGCGATGGTCCTGGTCGCCAGCACGACCCTGTGGATCACCGGCCAGGTGGCGCCCTGGGCGATGGCGATCTCGCTGGGCGCCATGGCGTACTCGCTCACCAGGCGAGGGGAGCCCCGACCCTGGCAGAGCAGCCCCCTGCTGCTGAACCTCGCCATGGGGACCATCGCGGCGGTCACCCTGGCGCTGGCCCTGCGCGGGGGCCCGTCCACCATCGCCCTCGCCCACTTCGCGACCCTCGGCCAGGGCCTGCAGCTCATCGACTCCAGGCCGCGCAAGTCGGAGTTCCTGCTGGTCGCCCTGTCGCTCTTCCAGGTGATCCTGGCGGCGAACCTCACCGACAGCGTCTTCTTCCCTGTCCTCCTACTCGTCTACCTGGCGGCGACGACCTGGACCCTCATGGTCCACACCCTACGCAGCGAGGCCATCGAGGCCGGAGACGCAACGGCCGCGACCCACGCCATCAGCCGGGGGCTCCTGCGCAACACGTTGCTCGTGACGGGTCTCTCGGTGCTGTTGGCCCTGGCGATCTTCGTGACCCTTCCGCGCATGCGCTCGTCGGTTCTGCACGGCGCCTCGGCGCGCGGCTACGCGGTGGCGGGCTTCACCAACCGCGTAGAGCTCGGCACCATCGGGCGCATCCGCGCGGATTCGACGGTGGTGCTGCGGGTCGAGACCCTGGCCGGGGAGGCTCCGCCGACGTCGGAAGGCTACTGGCGCGGCCTGGCCTTCGATCACTTCGACGGGCGCAGCTGGTCGATCGAGCCCGCCACGCGCAGTGCGCCCGGCGGTAGCCCCGCCTTCGGCATTTCACTGGGCCGGCCCCGGGCCCGGGCCCCCCTGGTTCAGCGCATCGTGCGAGAGCCCGTCCAGGCCGGGGTGCTCTTCGGCGCCGGCGAGGCCCGCTACCTGGAGGGGGCCGTCTCCAGGGTGGAGCTCGACGCGAACGGTGCGCTCTATTCGCCAGGCCAGGCCAACGAGCGCATCCGCTACACGATTCACAGCGAGGGCCACCATCCGGATGACGTCGCCCTGGCGCGGGACGAGACACGGACCCCAGAGCGCCGCGGCGATCGCTTCCTCGAGCTTCCCTCCTTCGATCCCCGCGTCGCGCATCTGGCAGAGGAGATCACCCGCGACCTCGGGAACGACGCCGAGCGCGTCCGCGCGCTCGAGAGCTGGCTGCGCGAAAACGGCCGCTACACCGACCGTCCTCCGGACTTCGGCCAGGACGCAGAGCGCTCTCCCGTCGAGGACTTCCTGCTCGAGGGACTCTCGGGTCACTGCGAGTACTTCGCGAGCGCGCTGGTGGTGCTCGCCCGCTCGGCGGGGCTGCCGGCCCGGCTCGTCAATGGCTTCGCGGGCGGGCGCTTCAACGAGCTGGGCGACTTCGTCGAGCTCACCCGCTCCGATGCCCACGCCTGGGTGGAGGTCCACTATGCCGAAGCGGGCTGGGTGCGCTACGACCCGACCCCGCCCAGACTGCGACTCTCCGCTGACGCGGCTCCGAGCCTGAGGGAACGACTCGCGCAGGCGGCGAGCGCGATCGAGCTCTGGTGGTTCCAGCGAGTCATCGATTTCGATTCGTCGGACCAGGTTCGCGCGGTCCGTTCGGCCTGGATTGGCTGGCAGGGGCTGCGGGAGCCCGCGCGTGCGAAGCGCGGGGATGGGACGGAGCTCGGGGGGACGCCCGGGTTCGGATTCTCGCTCCCTGGGCGCGACTCGATCCTGGTTGGCCTTGCCGCCGGCCTGGCCCTCCTGCTGCAGCGGATCCGTCGCCCCTCAGCCGCCTTCGAGAGGCTGGTTCCCAGCTACGCCGCCGCGCTGACACTGCTGCAAAAACATGGGCTTACAAGAGATCCTTCGACCAGCGCTCGAGATTTCTCAGAGCGCGTCTCACAGCGCCTTCCGGCCCCGGGCGCGGAAGCCTTCGAGCGCCTGACCGAGTCCTACCTGGCCGCTCGCTTCGGTGCGAGACCCAGCGACCCGGGCACCGCCGAGATCGCCCGCCTGAAGCAGCATCTGGGCCGCCGCGCTCGCTCGCGCTGACCGCCGATCCGGCCTGCTCCAGGGGGCCCCTTTCTACCAGTAGTTCCACCAGATACGCTCGTAGATTCTTCCCATTCTCGGCCGAATCCGTCATTATGCGCGGACCGAGCACGATGGAGGTGCGATCGGAGATGGCGGGGTTCTGGGGGATGGCGGGGTTCCGCGAGACGGCGGCGAGAAGCGGGTGCGGGCTTCTCGTTCTGCTCGCGTGGACGGGATTGGTCGCGGCGGCGCCAGCGCCGCCCCAGACTTCCGATCCCCAGGTCCAGGATCTCCAGAACGACGAGGTGGATCCCGGCTGGCTCGCCGTTGTCAAGGAGCAGATTCTCGAGCGCGAGTACCACACCACTCCCAATCCCGGCGGCCTGCAGGCTCCCAACCGCGCGCACAACCTGCGCACCTATTTCGAGCGCGACGGCATTCGCGTCGTCGACCGCACGGCCGACGGAAGCCCCGCCCTGCTCAGCCTGCGACTGCGCGCCATGGGCCGAGGTGAGAGCCTCGGCGCCGTCGCCCCCGGCGACGTCGTCAGCGAGGGAGCCCGAGTCGAGATCCGCCGTCCCGGCCTGATCGAGTGGTACGAGAACTCCTCACGCGGCCTCGAGCAGGGCTTCACTCTTTCGAGTCGGCCCGAAGGGGACGGCGAGCTCGTCCTCGAGCTGGCCATTGCCGGCGCGCGAGTCGCCCTCACCGCCACGGGCGTGCGCTTCGAGACCGCGAAGGGGCGAAAGCTCGACTTCGGGAAGCTCGTGGCCTTCGACGCCGAGAAGCGGCCCGTGGAGGCGCGCTTCGAGCTGAAGGGTCCCGAGCGTCTGCGGATCGTCCTCGCCGACGCGGCGGCCCCTTATCCCGTCTACCCGGTCGTCATCGACCCCCTGCTCACCGCGGAGCCCGACACCATCATCGATGGACAGATCTGCCCACAGCCCGAAGAGGGCGAGCCGCCCGACCCGGAATGCCCGCCGCCGAGTGTGCCCGACTCCTCGCTCCCCATCATCCTGATCCCCAAAGACGTCCACTTCGGCTTCAGCGTCTCCGGGACCGGCGATCTCGATTGCGACGGCTACGACGACGTCATCGTCGGGGCGCGCTACTACGACATGGGTCTGCCCGAAGAGGGGGCCGCCTTCGTGTACTACGGGAGCGCGGACGGGATCGTCGCCAGCCAGGGGCTCACGGATGCCGGCGCCGTCATCCGCGGCAACTTCGCAGGCGCCCAGCTCGGCTACAAGGTTTCGCGGGCCGGCGACGTCAACAACAATGTCTTCGCGCCCTGCTCGCCGCAAGACCTGATGGTCGGGGCGCCCTACTGGGAGCCGGACCCGGCCGATCTCGACCCCGAAGACGAACCGCCTCAGAAGTGGGAGGGAGGCGTCTTCGTGTTCCACGGCGAGGTCGGAACCGGCATCAACGATCCCAACGATCTCGCTCGGGTGCTCACCCTCGACGACGCAAACACGACGATCCGCGGCAATTTCGAAAATCGCCTGCTCGGAACCGCCATCGACGCCTTGGGGAACATCAGCGCCAACTTCTTCGGGTACAGCAGCATCGCCATCGGTGTACCGACGCGATGGTACGAGCGCCCCCCTCTGGTGGGGTTCGGGCAGGCCTTGCAGCCGGTCAGAATCTACAACGTGGGAGAGGTCCTGATCTTCCGGGGCGGCAACACCGGCATCCGGCAAGGCCCCCCCGGTGTGCCCATCAGCGACCTGACCCCCGATGATGCCAGGAGCAGGATCACCGCGCCGGGCGTAGACGACTTCGACGCGGTGGGGAGCGACAACGAGGAGACCAACGAAATCCGAAAGGCTGCCTGGGAGCGAACCCTGGCGTACCAACGAGCCGCGCTGGGCTTCAGCGTCTCCGGTCCCGGGGACGTGGGAGGGCCCCTCACCGGGCAAGGAAACCGCATCTCGGACCTGTTGATCTCGGCTCCGAGGTGGAACTCCGGAGATCTCAGCTTGGATCTCTACAAGGGCCAGGTCTATCTCTTCTACTCCACACAGGGCGGCCCGGGAATCCCGACCCAGACCGTCGAGACCGCGGACACGACGCTGATCGCGGATCAGAAGCTGGGGCAGTTCGGCTGGAGCGTCTCCGGAGCCGGAGACATCGACGGGGACGGCTTGGACGACGTGGTCATCGGCTCACCCGAGTGGGGCGTGGACGGGGCCCCCCAGAGCGAAGAGGGATTCGCCTTCGTGTACTACGGGGAGGCCGGTGGGATCCCGGACGGCTCGGAGCTGGACGCGGACGAGGTAATCACCTCCGAGCAGTGCCACGCGTGGTTCGGCTACGACGTGGCGGAGGCGGGGGACGTAAACGGGGACGGCTACAGCGACCTCCTCGTAGGCTCCAAGTACCACACCGTAGACTACGACGACGAGGTCTGCGGGCTGGTCGAGGAGATTCCATCGATCAACGACCGCGAGGGTGGCGCCTTCGTCTTCCTGGGTGGCCCCGCCGGTCTCGGCAGCGATCCCAGCTGTCTGGTGGATCCGGGCGTAGACTGCCTGCTCGCCGAGGACGCCGCCGACATCGTGATCGCCGGCACCCAGTTTCGCAGCAGTCTGGGGCAGAGCGTCGACGGCGCCGGAGACGTCAACGACGACGGCTACGACGACCTCATCATCGGTATCCCCAACTTCGACGTCGACGACTCGCGCAACAACGACGAGGGCCGAGTCCTGATCTTCCACGGCGGCGACATGGGTCTCCCGGCTCCGAACCCGAACCCGGGCAAGATTCCCGAGCCCGGGACGCTACCGCTCGGCATCGCCGCCCTCGCCACCCTCGCGACCCTCGCCCGCCGCCGCCTCTGATTGCGTTCGTGGATTTGCGCTAGTGGGTTGCGTTAGTGGGCGCCGTAGGATTTGTGGGTTTGGGGGATCACGCGTACTTCTTGGAGCACGTTCTCGCAGCGGCGGAGTAGCGAGATCAGCTGGGCCGCCGTCGGCTTTTCGCGCACGCGGCCGGCCGGGGTGAGGGGCTGCAGGATCAGCGGGGTAGCGGGGTCGAATGCAGCGATCCGCGCCGTGACCTCGTCGAGCTCCTGCTCTCGGGTATTCGCGCTCACCACGACCTTCACGATCAGCTCGCCCGCGCCGCCCGCGGCGTGGAGGAAGCGCTCGTGCTCTTCGTGGAAGCGCTCGACCGGCCCGCTCCGGGGATCCGCTGCCCGGCGCACGTCGCTGGTGAGCTTCCAGTCCATGGAAACCACGTCGACCTGCTCCGCCACTCCCGCCATGGCGTCCACCGCGAGACCGTGGGTCTCGAGGAGGACTCGGGGCCGCGCGCCGCGCAGGGACCCGACGAGCGCCCCGACGGCATCCGGCTGCAGGAGCGGCTCGCCTCCCGTCAGGCTCACGAAGCGGTGCTCTTCGAGGCCGAGGCCAGCCAGGCGCCTCTCGATCTGAGCAAGGGACACGGGGTTGGCGATGCTCTCGAAACGCCCGGTTCCGGGCTCGCACTCGACGCTACAGCGACTCGCCGGACGCCAGGTGTTCGGCGAGTCGCACCACGCGCAGCGCAGATCGCAGCCGCCAAAACGCACGAAGAGCGTCGAGGCCCCCAGATGGAGCCCCTCCCCCTGAATCGAGGAGAAGATCTCGACCAGATTGGCGTCCACGCTCAGCGCTCGAGGATGGAGCGCCCCATGGCGATCTCCCCGATCACCTCGTCGAGACGCTCGGGCTGAGCCTGGGCGTCCCGCAAGACGAAGCGCGCCACGTGGTCGGCGGAGGCGAGCGCCTCGACCCAGTCGAGCTTGGTCGAGAGGTGCTCCACCAGGGCGCCGTGATCCAGGGCACGGCGTCCGGCACTGTCCTCCCCAGCCAGCACGAAGGTCTCCTGGCCCTCGTGGTGGGCGAGGGAGAGGATCGCCCCGTAGCGCTCCCGCGCGATTCGCGCACAGAGGTGGACGTCGAGACCCTCGGGCACGGGTACCACCACCAGCGAGTATCCCGCGAAGTGAACCAGGCGGAAGTCGCGCTCGGACAGGTAGGCGACCTCGTCGGGCACCGCAGGAACCTCTACCAGAGCGGCTTCCTTCGCGAGATCGCTGGGACGCCCGGCCAGCAGGGGCTCGAGATCGCTACGCCGCTCGCCAGTCTTCTTTGCGATCTCCCCGAGTCGCCACCACCAGAGCCTTCCCCAGCGCTCGTAGTCGTGCTGGGTGAAACGGCCCGTAGCGAGATCCACCAGCTTGTCCGAGAAGCGGCTTCGCCGGGTGCAGATCCCGAGCAGGGTGGTAAGCGCGGTCTGGGTTCCCGGGCTCAGATGCACTGCGTCGGCGCCAATGGCCTGCTGCAGCGCAGCCCGATCCTCGGGCGGCCAGCTGTGATGATCGAACCAGCTGATCCGGTCTCGATAGATGGAAGCCGCCTGGATCACGTCCCGGGCGGGCGACGGTGTGAAGCCCACCAGGTAGATGGGCGTCTGCTCGCGCAGATCCGTCGCGACGCCCCGAAAGAAGGTCATGAGCTCGCTCTGGGGGTAGATCCAGATCCCCTCGAGCAGGCGGATGTCGCGCGCGAGCAGGACTGCCGCGATGATCGAGTCGCGATCGGCATGCACCACGATAGCGGCCCGGCGCCGCGGCGGCTTGGGAACCTCCACCGGGACCTCGGCGAGAACATCCTCGAGACGGGCGCGCCGCCGCTTCTCGCTGTCCTTGCGATTCCGCGCCTCCTCGCCCTCTTCCTCGTCCTCGTCGTCGTACTCCGGAAGCTCGATCTCCGCGACGTCGGGAACCTCGTCGAGCATGGCCGACAGGCTGCCGCTCAGATCGTCGTCATCCGCGGCGACGAGATCCTCATCGTCCTCGTCGGCATCGACGCTGCGCTTGCCGCGCGACCTCGCCCTCCCGCGATCCTCTGGCTCCGAACCTTCGTCACCCGACTCGCCGCCTTCGCCGCCTTCGCCGCTGCGTCCGCCCCGACGGCCGCGACGCCTGGAGCGACCCCGCCGGCGCGAGCGCCCGCCCTCCTCCTCGCCCTCGGAATCGGGTCGCGGCTCTTCGTCGAGATCGAAGAGCGAGACTTCCTCGAAGCGGGGCTTCGCCCGGCGGCGCGCGCCGCCCGCGGCTTCGCGATCGGCCGGCTCCGCCGCGGCTGCGCCCTGCTCGCCGCCTCTCTCGCCGCCCTGCTCGCCGCCTCTTTCACCGCCCTGCTCGCCGCCTCTTTCACCACCTCTCTCGCCGCCCTGCTCGCCGCCCCTCTCTGCTCGGCCTCGTTCCGCCCCACGCCCGCGACGTCCCCGGCGCCTCGAGCGTCCCCGCGCCTCTCCGGCCCCGCGCTCGTCATCGCGCGGCTCCCCGGCTCCCGCTTCGGACTCCGGCTCTACAGCGGCGGCCTCCGGCTCTACAGCGGCGGCCTCCGTTCCCGGCTCCTCATCTCCTGCCGCCGGTCCTGCCGCCGGCCGCCGGCCCCGCGCACCACGGCGACTGTCCCGGCCGGGCCGCTCCCGCCGCCCTTCCTTGGCCGCCGGTCCGGCGGCCGCGAGCGACGCGGCCTCTCCCGAGCCCTGGGCGGTCAACTCGAAGCCCCGGTCGCGGCCTCGATCGTGAACCTCGAGGAGATCGTGCCCCAGGACCAGACAACGGAGCACTCTCGCCACCGCGGGCTCGATCTCGCTGGCTGCGAGGGCGAGCCGTGGGTTGTCGATCCGCACCGGAGGCTCGACGTCGGCCAGCAGCACCGGCAGTGCCGGACGCAGCCGAACCGCCGCGTCGAGGATGTCACCCAGGCTCGATAGGCCGAGCTTCTGGCGCGCGGCGCCGAGCACCGGGCGGCCATCGGCATCGACGCCCGAGAGATCGAGAGCCGGCGTCTCGCTGCCTCCCACGGGCCAGGACTGCAGCGCCCGCAGACCCAGGGTCGCCCCGATGACCGGGATCAACCGACTCCGAATCCCCTCCTCGCCCTCTCGCGCCCGGCGATCGTTGAGGCGCTTGCGCAGATTGCCCTCCAGCGCGTCGAGGGCGCTCGCCAATGAATCGGGCGCGAGACGCACGCTCGCGCGTTGTGGGAGCGCGGTATTGAGCATCACCCCGCCCTCGTCGGCGCGCAGCTCGGCGACGCGCCGCGCCAGGACGATCAGCTCGACGGCTCTCCCGACGCCGCGCACGGCGCCGCCGTGCTTGGATGCCAGGCCCTCGAGGGCCAGCGATGCACGGGTGAAGAGCACGCGATCGTCCGCGCCAGTGAGATGGGCGCTCACCCGGTCGACGGGCACGTAGGCGGGCTCCGTCAACACATCCGGCTCCACGCCGGCGACCCCGTCGCTCAGGGAAGACGCCGCCACGGCGCGCAGCTGAAAGGGTCGCTCGCCCACCAAGCCGAGGCGCTGCCGCGCCGAGCTCGACCACTGGGGCGCCACCACGATGAGCTCTCCGGCGAAGCCCTCGTCCTCAGCCAGCCGCATGGCGGCCGCGAGCCCCCCGAGCAACGCGTCACCGGCGAAACGCGGCGCGAAGCTCACCAGGATCGGCTCCCCGCTCTCGCTCTCCCCCCTGCCGAGAGCCGCCAGAGAATCGGGCACCTCGTCGGCGAGAGGCGCCGGTAGCGGCTCGAGCAGGCGGGCGGGCACGATGCCCTCCTCCCGGATCCGGCTCAGCCAGCGCTCTGCATCGATGGGCGCCGCTCGCCCCTCACCGGACCCACCCTTTTTTCGCCTCGAAAAACGTCGCATCGATCAATCCTCCTCGAGCCCGCCTCGACGTCGCCGGACCCGCAGGTCACGCAGCGACGGAGAACTCGGCTCTGTTCTAGAGCGCCTCGCGGCGCATCAATCCGCCCCGACGTCGACGGCAGTCAACGACAAAGCTCCGTTCTCGACGAGGGATGCGGTCGCGTCCAGCACCACGCGCTGCAGCTCGCCGAAGAGGCGGTCGGTCCCCACCGCCGCCGACAATAGATCCTCTTGCTTGGTGAAGTCGAGCAACACACCGCCCAGGAGCTTACGGTCCGTTCGTGCGTGCTTCACTACCCGATTCCAACGATCGAGCGGAACCTCGATCCGAAATTCCCGCAGATCCCGGAGATCTTCGGGCAGGTCGTCCCTCAGCATGGACACGACCACAGAGTCCTCCGTCTTCGACACGGCTGCTCGCCAGAATCTTCCTTGTGCCAGCATCAAAGCACGCTCCTAATCCCCACTCTCTGGCGCGGCCAGCAGCGAGGAGAAGTAGACTTCGACGAGCGCTCTCGCAAGCGGGTTGTCTCCCGCGGCCTCGGCGCGAAATGCATCGGCGGCAGCCAGGCGAGCCCGCGCCGCATCCTCGCCAGCGTCTTTTCCTGTGTCTTTTCCTGTGTCTTTGCCAGCGTCCCTCCCAGCGCCTTTCCACACCACGAAGGCGCTCTCCTCGAAGCGGGAGGCGATCTTCGCCGCGAAGGTCTCGTCGAAGAGCTCCCGGGCCGCCTCCGCGATGGCGGCGTCGCGCTCTTCCAGCGTGCTCTCTCCCGCAGCCCCGCCTGCCGCCCCGAGCGCTTCTTGCAGCTGCTTGCCCGCAGCCTCCATGGCCCCCGCCTCGCCGGGCCACGCGTGGAACTCTCCCTCTCGGAGCGAAGCGGCCAGCCGGTCCAGGGCGTCC
>JAFDEK010000062.1 GCA_019310385.1 Deltaproteobacteria bacterium | reverse complement strand
GCCTCTTCGAGCGTAGGGAATGTCCGAGCGCTCGGGTAGCTGGTTCGAGCGCTCGCTCCAATCGCTACTGGAGTGACAGTGGGCACTCACACTCCCCTCTTCCCTCAGTGTCGGCGCAGAATGACAAGCCCCAGCAAGGTGCAGAGCGCGGCGAGCGAAACGCTGACCCGGGAGGGTTCGGGTAGGGGCACGAGCGACATCGTCGCGCCGTACGCGTAGGTGATGTCCGTGGGCGCAACTGCCCCGTACACGAGAGAAGCCGCGACCGTGACGATCCGACCCTCCAGAATCGAGCATCTTTGCAGCCGCGCGGGGTCATGGATCCATAACCCCTTGTTTCAAAAACGACATTCGAAATCAGTCACTTGCACTCCCGCCGCTGTGGCGTTTTGCACCACATCGATTCATCTGGCGTATGCTGCGGCGGTCGAGTTCCGCGAAAGGGTCTACATTTCCGTGATTCCGAAGGGAGGGATGCAAGGTGATCGAGGCAGCGGCACTTCACGAGGTCTTCGACCTTACGGATCCGGGTGCCAACGTGCTCTTCGGAATGTCACTGCAGGAAGCGCGCGATCGCGTCCGTAGCGGCGATGTGGGGAGCGTGCGGCAGATCGAGGGACACTTCGCGCTGGTGGCGCGCGAGGGTGAGCGGGTGCGCATGGCGCGCTCGCTCCAGGTTCCGATGCGTTACTTCATCGTCAAGCAGAGCGCGGGGCCGGCCCTGCTCGTGGCTCATCGCATCGATGCGATCAAGCGATGGCTCGACGATCGTGGCTTTTTGGATCAGTTCCATCCCAGCTATACGCGCATGGTCCCGGCTCATCACATCACCGAGATCGCCCTGGTGGGCTGCCCAGATCCCAATCCCGTTCATCACCGTTTCTTCTCACCTCGTCGCGAAGTCTGGCCGGGCGATCTCGACGCGATCGGGGAGCGTTACATCGGCGTTCTGGCGGCGGAGATCCGCAAGTGGTTGTCCGCCCTGCCGGAGGACGAGCCCATCGGCGTGTCGTTCTCGGGTGGCATCGACAGCGGTGCGGTCTTCCTGGTTCTCTATCACGAGATGGGTCGGCTCGGCCTGAATCCGGCCAGGCTCAAGGCTTTCACCCTCAGTGTGGGTCCCGGGGGCGAGGATCTCGCGCAGGCTCGACGCTTCCTGGCCGAGCTCGACCTGCAGCTCTTTCACGAGCCGGTCGAAGTCCCACCCGCCTACCTGGACCTGCGCGAGGCCATCCGCGTGATCGAGGACTACAAGCCCCTGGATATCCAGTCCGGCGCCATGGCGTTGGCGCTCTGCCGCGGGATCCGTGAACGCTACGCGAGCTGGCATCATCTCGTGGACGGCGATGGCGGCGATGAGAACTTGAAGGACTACCCCATCGAGGAAAACCCGGAGCTGACGATTCGCAGCGTTCTCAACAACTCGATGCTCTATCACGAAGGCTGGGGAGTCGATTCCATCAAGCACTCCCTGACCTACTCGGGAGGCTTGAGTCGAGGCTGCACGCGCGGCTTTGCCCCGGCGAGCCACTACGGATTCAAGGCCTTCAGCCCCTTCACCTTGCCCAACGTGGTGGAGGTCTCCGAGGGGATTCCCTTCATCGAACTCACCGATTGGGATCACGAAAGGCTCTACGAGCTGAAGGGTGATATCGTTGCTCGAGGCATCCGCGCCCACACTGGCTTTGCGATGCCGGTCTTCGAGAAGCGGCGCTTTCAGCAGGGGGCGCTGGCCAGCGGTGGGCTCGCCGGGCGGCTGCCCGAAAGCCCCGCCGCCTATCGCATGCTCTTCCAGTCGATCTTCGATGATGTCACTGCCGCCGAACCTGGATGATGCGGCGATTCTGGCGGCGCGCGGCTCGCGCCCGGCGCTGGATCGCAGCCGACTCTATCGCTGCCTGGTAGAGCCCGAGCCGCTGGTCCGGGGCGGCATCGCGGATGTCGCGGCCGTCTTCGTCACGGGGGCCGAATGTCCCTTTCGTTGCCTCATGTGCGATCTCTGGAAACACACCTTCGAGCGGAGAGGGAGCGTCCCCAGTGTTGCCGATCAGGTAGAGCAGGCGCTGCAAGAACTGCCCGACCTCCCCCACGTGAAGATCTACAACGCCGGGAGCTTCTTCGATTCGCAGGCCGTCTCCGCCGCGGATCGCGCGCGCATCGCGGAGCTCGTGCAGGGGCGCGAGCGCGTGATCGTGGAGTGCCATCCGCTCCTGGTAGATCGGCGCTGTGCAGAGTTCGCCGCCGCCATTGCGCCGACGGTTCTGGAAGTGGCGATGGGGCTCGAGACGGTCGACCCGCTGGTATTGTCTCGCCTCAACAAGCGCATGAGTCTCCCCGACTTCGATCGCGCGGCTCGCTTCCTGGTCGATTCCGGAGTGGAGCTGCGGGCCTTCGTTCTGCTGGGGCCTCCCGGGCATTTCGGTGCGAAGTCCGTCGAATGGGCGACGAGCTGACACGGGTGTTGACCGAGGGTCTCGAGTCGCGCAGCACATCGGCAGCAGGGCGGGGCGATGGCTGTGTGTTGGTCGATCTGTGGGACATCGAGAGTTCCTTCGATTGTCCCGACTGCGGCGCTTTGCGCGCGGACGCACTGCGGCGCATGAACCTCACACAGCGGCCGGTCGCAGTGGTTGATTGTGACTGTCAGGGCCCTGCCGCGTGACGCTGCAGGCCGACGTCTTGATCCTGGGCTCGGGCTTTGGCGGAAGCCTGACGGCACTGCTTGCCGAGCGGATCGGGCTCCGGCCCGTACTCATCGAGCGCGGATCCCACCCTCGCTTCGCGATCGGCGAATCCTCGACACCCCAGGGAGACCTGGTGCTGGGCGAGCTGGCGCGCCGCTATGGACTTCCGCGCCTGCAGCCGCTCTGCAAGTACGGCTCCTGGCGCCGCAGCTACCCCGAGCTCGTGTGTGGACTGAAGCGCGGCTTCAGCTACTTCCATCATGAGGAGGGGCGGCCCTTCGCCCCCGGCCCCGACCACTCGAAGGAGCTGGTGGTCGCCGCCAGCCGGGACGATGAGAGCAGCGATACCCACTGGCTGCGAGCCGACTTCGACGCCTTTCTGGTAGGCGAGGTGCGTGCCGCGGGGATTCCCTACTTCGATCACTGCGAGCTCACGAAGATCCTGGGCGACGATCCGTGGTCCCTCGAGTGCGTGCAGGCGGGGCGGAGCCTGCAGCTTCGCGCTCCCCTGGTGGTGGACGCCAGTGGCGACGCCTGCATCCTGGGGAAGCTCCTCGCAGTCGGGAACGATCTGTCCCGGGTGCATACGCACTCTCGCGCCCTCTACGCGCACTTTACCGGTGTGCCGGCCTGGGGAGATCTCTACGATTCCCTGGGAGGGCAGAGCGTCGATCATCCCTTCCCCTGTCACGCTGCCGCGCTTCACCACGTCTTCGACGGCGGCTGGATGTACGTGTTGCGCTTCGACAATGACGTCACCAGCGCGGGATTCGTGCTGGACACGCGGCGTCATCCGGGCCGACTGGATGCGACGCCCGAGCAGGAATGGGCGGAGCATCTGCACCGCTTCCCTTCCCTGGCCCTTCAGTTCGAGAACGCAACGCCCATCACCCCCTTCTTTCGAACGGCTCGTATGCAGCGCCGGGCGCTGCGGGCTGTCGGCCCCGGCTGGGTGATGCTGCCCGCGGCCGCCTGCTTCCTGGACCCCCTGCACAGCTCGGGCAATGCCCTCACACTGGCGGGCATCGAGCGGCTCGTCGCTGTGCTGGAGCGCGAAGGCGAGGCCCGCGAACAGGGGATGGCGGTCTACGAGCAGGCGCTCTTCCGAGATGTCGCGTTGCTCGACAAGATCATCCACGGTTGTTATGTGGGCTTCCGAAACTTCGAGCTGATGCAGAGCTACGCCATGCTCTACTTCGCCGGCGCCCACTACAGCGAGACGGCACGTCGTCGCGATCCCACCCAGACTGGTATCGGCTTCCTCAACAGCCACGACCCGGCCTTCCGCCAGATCGTGGATGACGCCTACGAGGATGTCTGCCGCCTGGCCGCCATCCCGCAGCTTGGCCGTGTCGAATCCGCGCGCTTCCAGGGCCGAATCGCCGCCGCCATCGAGCCCTACAACCTCACCGGCCTCTGCGACCCTGCCCGATCCAACATGTACCGCTGCGACTAGCAGCCGTCCCCGTCGAGGTCGCCCGACGCGAGTACCCTACCGAAGCGATCGGAGGTCTCCGCCGCGCCTCTGTCCCGAGCTGTGCCCGTCGCCGTCATGCGGTACCTCGCGCACCGGCGTGGTGGAAAGCTCCTCCCCCGCCGCTGACGCTCCGAACAGCCCCGTCAGATCTTCCAGCACCAGGTAGCTCGCCGGCACCAGGAAGAGCGTGATGAAGCTCGAGAACAGTACTCCGAAGGAGATGGAAATCGCCATGGGGATCATGAAGCGGGCCTGCATGCTCTGCTCGAGCATCAGTGGGGTGAGGCCGGCGAAGGTGGTCAGGGAGGTGAGCAGGATGGGGCGGAAGCGCGCGATGCCGGCGTCGACGAGGGACTCGCGCAGGGCCGCACCCTGGGCGCGGCGGCGATTCACGTAGTCGACCAGGACCAGGCTCGCGTTCACGACGACGCCGGAGAGCGCGACGAAGCCCAGGATCGAGTACATGGTGAGATCGAAGCCCATGACGAGATGTCCCCAGACCGCGCCGACGAGGCCGAAGGGGATCGCGCTCATGATGATTCCGGGCTGGACGTAAGAGCGCAGCGGAACGGCGAGCAGGCCGTAGATGACGAAGAGGGCGATGAGCTGCCCCTTGCCCAGGGCGGCCATGAACTCGCGCTGGTCGGCCTGCTGCCCCTCGAAGGAATGGGAGACACCGGGGAACTCGTCGAGCACCTCGCGGATGGCGCCCCGCTTGAGGTCGCGCACGATTTCGCTGGGGTTCGCAAGGGCGAGGTCGACCTCGGCGCTCACGTTCACGACGCGGCGGCGGTCGATGCGCTTGATGGCCGAGAAGCCGCGGCCCAGGCTGGCCTTGGCCACGTAGGCGAAGGGCACTTCCGAGCCGTCGGTGGTGCGGATCCGCATGCTCTCGACGTCGGCGAGGGAGCGCCGCTCCTCGGCGGGATAGCGGACCATCACCTTCACCTCGTCGCGCCCGCGCTGGATGCTCTGCACCTCGACCCCGTAGAAGCCCTGACGCACCTGCCGGGCCAGGTCGCGTGCCGTCACGCCCAGGCTCTCGCCTGCCGGCAGGAGCTGCAACTCGAGCTCCTGCTTGCCCAGGCGGAAGGAGTCCGCGATGTCGAAGACACCGGGATAGGCGGCGAGTCGCAGCTTCAGCGCCTCGGCGGCTCGCTGGAGCTCGTCGAGTTCGAGGCCGCGCAGCTGCACCTCGATGGCGGGACTGACGGTGATGAGGGTGGACACGTACGTGAGCTCCTCGGCGCCCGCGATCTCGCCCACGCGCTCGCGCCACAAGTTGGCGATGTCCATGGCGCTGTGATCCCGGTCCCTGGCATCGGCGAGGTCGAGCTGCACCTCGCCCGCGTTGGAGCCGCCGGCTCCCCTGCGGCCGCTGCCCGAGGTACTCTGGCGGCGGTCGCGGAAGGGCTGCTCCCCGACCGCAGCGAGCCGGTGGGTGATGACCGGGGGTGCGCCTGCGGGTCTGCCGGCCTCGATCTCCTGCTTGACAGCGACGGCCGCGGCCTCGATGCGCGCCACGGCGGCCGCCGTGACCGAGGCAGGCGTGCCCTCGGGCATGGTGATGTCGGCCACCACAGTGTCCGCCTCGACGGGCATCTGGAAGACGAAGCGGATGAAGCCGCCCGCGACGAGTCCCGTGGTGACGAGGAAGAGCGAGACCGCGATGGCGACCGTGAGATAGCGCCACTCGAGGGCCCGTCCGAGCAGGCGCCGGTAGGGCCCCTCGATGAGCCTTTGAAGGCCGCCCGAGATGGCGTCCGCGAAGCGCCGCCAGCGGCGCGCCACCGGGTTGCGGGGCTCCGCGTTCACGTCCTCGTCGCCACCGCGCATGCTGTGGCCGAGGTGCGCGGGCAGCACGAAGAGGGCCTCCACCAGGGAGAAGAGCAGACAAGCGATGATCACCTTGGGCACCACGGCGCCCATGGTGCCCATGGGGCCGGGCAGGAAGCCCATGGGCGCGAAGGCCGCGATGGTGGTGAGCACGCCGAAGACCACCGGCACGCTGACGCCCTGGGTGCCGAGGATCGCGCCCCGCAGCTTGCTCCCCGTCCGCGATTGCTCGGTGTGCGTGTTCTCGCCCACCACGATGGCGTCGTCCACCACGATACCGAGTACCACGATGAAGCCGAGCAGGGAGATGATGTTGATGGAGATGTCGAGGAAGGGCAGGGTGGCGAGCGCGCCGAGGAAGGTGATGGGGATGCCCGAGCTGACCCAGAGTGCGAGACGCAGGCGCAGGAAGAGCGCCAGGATGATAGCCACCAGGATGAAGCCGCCACGGGCGTTGCGCAGCATGCTGTTGAGCCGGCCTTGGAGTGGGCGCGAGCTATCCGTCCACACAGTGAGCTCCACGCCCGGAGGCGTCCGCTCGCGCGCCCCTTCGACGTACTCGCGCACGGTCCTCGCGAGGGCGATGGTCTTCTGGTTGCCGACCCGGTAGATCTTCACGATGACCGCCGGCTTGCCGTCGAAGCTGGAGTGCTGGTCGATCTCCTCGAAGCCGTCCACCACCCGGGCGACGTCGCCGAGGGCGAGGCGCGTTCCGTCCCGCCGCGATACCAGAGCGATGCGCTCGAACTCCTCGCCCCGATAGGCCTGGCCCTTGGTGCGCAGGAGGATCTCGCCCGCGCCGGTCTTGATGGCGCCTCCGGGCAGGTCGAGTGACGACCTGCGTATCGCCTGCACGACCTCGTCGAAGGTCGTGCTGTGGCGGCGCATGGCGGCCTCGGAAACTTCGATGGCGATCTCGTAAGGCCGGTCGGCGTAGAGCTCCACGTCGGTGATGCCGGGCAGGGCGGAAATCTCGTCGCGCACCTGCTCGCCCAGGCGCTTCAGGGTCCACTCGTCGACCTCGCCAGAGATGGCGACCTGCATGACCGAGCGCTTGATGGCGACCTCGTTCACCAGAGGCTGCTCGGCTTCGTCAGGGAAGGTGTCGATCGCGTCGACGCGGCCGCGGATCTCGTCGAGGCGCGCTCGCAGGTCCTCGCCCGCGAGGAGCTCCACGGTGACGCTTCCCGCACCTTCGGCGGCCACCGAGGTGATTCGCTTGATGCCCTGGAGGCCCTGGAGTTCCTCCTCGATGCGCAGGCAGATGGCCTCCTCGACTTCGCCGGGGCTTGCGCCGGGGTAGACCACGGTCACCGACACGATGTCCAGCTCGATCTCGGGCAGCAGCTCCTGCCTGAGGCCGATGCTGCTCATCAGACCCGCCATGATGATGAGCAGCATCAGGAGATTCGCGGCGACGTGGTTCTCGGCGAACCATGCGATGGCGCGGTTCACAGGGGATTCTCTTCGCTGCGCGCGGAGGCGGTATGCGCGGCTGCGAGGGGCTCGGTGCGCACCCGCATTCCTTCGACCGCGATCGCGAGGGGGGTCAGGCAGATGCGCTCACCGGCCTCGATGCCTCGCTTCAGCCACACCTGCTCGGCGCCGGCTCGCGCGATCTCCACCCTGCGTATGCGCAGGCGGTCTTCGTCGTCGACGACCAGCACCTCGCCGCCGGGACGCAGCGCGCTGCGCGGAATGGCGACGAGGCCGCCCTGGGTCTTGCCGAGGATCTCGGCATGGACGAAGAGCCCGACCGCGAGGGGAGGGCGGCTCGAGTCCGTGCCGCGCGCGTAGGGATCGTCCACCCGGGCTACGGCGGTCACCATGCGGGTCTCGGGATCGAGCGCTCCTTCGGTGCGCACGATCTGCCCCCGCCAGGTGTTCTGACGGCCGGCGAAGCGCGCGGAGAGAATCACCTCCGGTCCGCGCGGGAGGGGCGCGCTGTCGGAGGGCGCGGGCGTGACTTCGGGCAGCAGGGGGTCGTCGCGGTAACCGAGGGGCAGATCGAGGTAGGCGAGGTCGTCGTCGGGAATGGGGAGGCGGATCTCGGCGTAGTCGACGGCGTAGATGCGGGCGAGCCGGGCGCCGGTGCCCACGAACTGCCCCACGTCGACGAACTTCTCCCGAACCCGCCCCGCGAATGGTGCGCGAATGTCGGTGCGCTCGAGATTCAGCTCGGCGCGGCGCAGAGCGACCCGTGCCTCCTCGAGGCCCGCAGTCGCCGCCTTCTCGGCGTGGATCGCGCTGTCGAGCTTGGCCTGGCTCGAGGCGCCGCCGCGGCCCATGGAGCGCTCTCTCTCGAGGCTCGAGCGGGCGAGGGCGAGCTGGCTCTTGCCCCGCGCCACGGCGGCCCGGGCGCCTGCGAGGGAGGCTTCGTAGTCCCGGGGATCGATGCGTACGAGCCGGTCGCCCGGCTCGAAGAAGGCGCCTGAGAGCAGGCGGGGTGAGACCGCCAGGATGCGCCCGGCGGCCTCGGTGACCAGGTCACTCTCGGTCCGGGGCGCCACCGTGCCCTGGGCCCGCACCCGAAACTGCACCTGGCTCGGCTCGACGCGCAGGGTCTGCACCAGGGGAGGCGGCGCCGCGGTGCGGTTCGATTCCGGTGCCTTGCGTGCGGACGCGAGGACGACCGTCAGCCCGAGCGCGAGGAGCAGGACGATCACGGGGATCAGGATCTTCTTCTTGCTGGGGCTCACGAGAGGGCCGTCCTGAATGGCGGGCGCGCCTGCAGAGTGTAGGTCCACGTCCGGCTGCAGTGCCTGTGGCGCGAGGCGCCCGGCAAGCCGGGGTGTGGATATGGCTATGTGAGGGATGAGTATGATCCTTCGTTGACAGAAGTCAATGACTCGTGTTAATGACTTCTGTCAACGACTTGCTTCAACGAGAGTCGCCCTCGAGAGTGGGTCTCAGCTGCGGGTCTCGGGAGAGCGGTACGACTCCCCATTGGGGATGCTTGGGGATGCGAGGTTCCAGCGATGGGCGCAGTGGGCGCCACCACCCCGACACGCCGAGATCGGCAACGCGCCGCGACCCGGGAGCGCGTCTTCGACGCCGCCATGGCGGAGTTTCGCGCTGTGGGCTTCCCCAACGCCCAGGTGGACCGCATCGCCCGGGCTGCCGGCGTGGTGAGAGGCACCTTCTACTTCCACTTCCCCAGCAAGGAGCACGTTCTCATCGAGCTGGAGCAGCGCTACTCGACCCAGGTCGCGTCGAGGTTGAGGGAGATGCGCGGCAGCGAGGCCGGGCTGCGCGCGGTGCTCTCGGGCGTGGTCGATGGAATCGTCGGCATCGAGGTGGAGCTCAACGCGCCCGAGCTCATGCGTGATCTTCTGGGCACCTTCGTGCGCCTCCCCCCGCCCGAAGAGGCCGCCGATCATCCCACGCCCGTCCTCGAAGAGCTCACCCACCACTTTGCCCGGGCGGCCGACGCGGGCGAGCTGCGCAGCGACCTCGCGTCGGACCAGCTCGCCATCATGGTGCTCACCAGCGTGTTCGGCCTGCTCATGAGCCGCCGTCACCAGCCCGAGCAGCGGCGCGCCGACCTCGAGGCTTTGATGGACGTCTTCGTGAAAGGCATGAGGGCATGAGGGCATGAGGGCATGGGGGCGTCGCCGACCTGCGCTCGACGCAGCCGGGGCGTAGACTCACGCTCGAGACAACAGGAGGACCGGCGTCACATGGTCAGCTTCATCACCGGAGGAACGGGGCTCCTCGGATCCAACCTGATCGACCACCTGCTTGCTCGGGGCGAGACGGTCTATGCGCTGCTGCGTCCCGGTTCCGGGGCAAGGCTCGCGGAGCTGCGCGGGCGATGGGGAGCCGCGGCCGAACGGGTGGTGGCCGTGGAGGGGGACCTCCTCGATCCGGACCTGTCGCCGGCATGCCCCGACGCGGTCGACCATTTCTTCCACCTTGCGGCCCTGCAGGACCTCGCTTGCCTGGACGAGGACGCCCTGACGCGGGTCAACGTCGAAGGCACCCGGCGTGCAGTCGCGCTGGCGCGCAGCCTCGGCGCCCGGCGATTCCACCATGGGAGCTCCTGGGCCGTCGCGGGTGCCTACGACGGCCTCTTCGACGAGGGCATGTTCGAGCAGGAGGCCGAACACCCGCTGCCCTACTTCCGCTCGAAGCGCGAGGCCGAGGCCGTCGTGCGCGGCGAGTGCGATCTGCCCTGGCGCATCTACCGCCCGGGTATCGTGGTCGGCCGCTCGGACACTGGCGAGATGGACGAGGTCGACGGCCTCTACCACCTCTTCGGGGCGCTGCAGACCCTCGGCGACGCCCTGCCGCGCTGGGCTCCGCTGCCCCGGATCGAGGGCGGCTATCTCAACGTGGTGCCCGTGGACTACGTGGCCGCGGCCATGGACCACCTCGCCTTTCGCGATGAAGGCGACGGCGCCTGCTTCCACCTCACCAACCCGCAGGAGGAGCGCTTCGGTGACGTGCTCGACACCCTGGCGCGGGCCGCGCGAGCGCCTTCGTTCAGCACGCCCCTGGAGCGGCAGCAGGTGCTCGACCTGCTGTCGCCGGAGATGCAGGAGTTCGTCTTCCGCTTCTTTCCACCCGGCTTCCTGGTCGCGGGGACCTTCCTCGACATGCTGGGCATCCCCTCTCAGTTGATGGGCCTGAAGGAGCACCCGACCCGCTTCGATTGCAGCGAGACCCAGCGGGCCCTGGCGGGTACGGGTATCCGCTGCCCGGAGCTCGATCGTTATGCCAGACGTCTCTGGCACTACTGGCAGGGCCACCTGGATCCGGAGCTCTTGCGCGATGACAGCCTGGAGGCGGCCGTCGGGGGCAAGACCGTGCTGGTGACCGGGGCCTCCTCGGGCATCGGCGAGGCGACGGCGTGTCACTTCGCCAAGGCGGGCGCCAAGGTGCTCGCGGTGGCGCGCTCCGCCGACAAGCTCGAGGCCTTGAAGGCCCGGATCGAGTCCGCGGGGGGTAGGGCCCAGGTCTACCCCGCCGACCTGTCCGACGATTCTGCACGCCAGGAGCTGATCGAGGCGGTCCTGCGCGACCACGGCGGTGTCGACATCCTGGTCAACAACGCCGGGCGCGCCATCAATCGCATGATCGAGAAGGCCTTCGATCGCCTGCATGACTACGAGCGCGTCATGGCGCTCAACTACTTCGGGCCGGTCTCCCTGTGCCTGGGCTTCCTGCCCGGCATGCGCGAGCGGGGCTTCGGACACGTCATCAACGTGCTGTCTCTGGGCGCCCAGGCGGTCGGGCCCGGTGCGACCGCGTACAGCTCGTCCAAGTCGGCGCTCGAGACCTTCGCCGACGGGGTGCGCATCGATCTTGCCGACGATGGCATTCACGTTACCAACGTCTACATGGGCCTCGTGCACACGCCCATGAGTGCTCCGACCCGGATGTACGCCGACATGAAGGGCATGCAGCCCGAGGATGCCGCCGAGCTGCTCGGCCGCGCCGCCATCGAACGGCGGGTGGCTTATTCGGTGGAGGCCATGGGACCCTTCTCCCGCTTCTTGTGGGCCGTGTGGCCCGAAGGCGCAGCGACCTTCCTGCGTGCGACTGGTCGCGGCATGCGCATGGCGCCGCCGGACATGCTTCCGTCCTGAGCGCGCGGCGCAGGACAGCTCGTGAAGAGGAGGGGGAGCAGGTGCGCCATGAGCCGTGACGACGCGATGTCGATGCTGGGGATGGACGTGGCCCGGGTCGCCTCGCTGCACCCAGATCGTCCGGCCGTCGTATCCCCCCATGGCTGCCGCAGCTTTGCGGAGCTGAACCGGCGCGCGAACCAGCTCGTCCGGCACTGGCGCTCATGCGGCTTGCGCGAGGGTGACTGCGTGGCACTGCTGTGCTCGAACCGCCCGGAGTTCGCGGAGGTGGTGAGCGCTGTCATGCGCAGCGGTGTCGTGATGGTGCCGGTGAACTGGCACCTGCCGCCGGAGGACGTCGCCTATGTGGTCGCCGACTGCGGGGCCAGGGCCCTGGTCGCCGAGGGGCGCTTCGCCGAGGCGGCGGGGCTCGCCGCGCGGGAGAGCGGGCGGCTGCTGAGCCGGCTTTCGGTCGATGCGCCCATCGAGGGCTTCTCGGACTATGCCGTGACGCTCTCCGGCGAGCGTGGCGACGATGTCGACGACCCCTCCCTGGGTCGCTTCATGCTCTACACCTCGGGCACCACGGGTCGGCCCAAGGGCGTGGTGCGTCGCCAGACGCCGGAGGAGTTCGTGCAGGGGCACCGGCTCTTCGCCGCCTTCTTCGGCTTCGATCCCGAGGCACAGGACATGACCCTGGCGACGGCGCCGCTCTACCATGGCGGACCGCTGGAATTCGTGCTGCGCGTGCCCCTGGCCAGCGGCATTCCGGTCTACCTCATGGACGAGTGGGAAGCCGAGGAGATGCTCCGCATCGTCCATCGCCATGGCATCACCCACACATTCTGCGTGCCCACCATGTTCCGCCGCCTGCTCGCGCTGCCCGAGGCAGTGCGTCGTGCCCATGACCTCTCTTCCCTGCGCTTCGTGATGCATGGCGGCGCGCCGACGCCGGTGGCGGACAAGCACGCCATGATCGAGTGGCTCGGGCCCATCTTGATGGAAACCTACGGCAGCTCCGAGGGCATCGCGGTGTTGATCGACTCCCGCGAGTGGCTGAAGCGGCCGGGCTCCGTGGGGCGGCCCGCACCCGACTCGGTGCTGATCGCCGGCGAGCATGGCGAGCCGCTGCCGCCCGGCGAGACCGGGACCCTCTACATGAAGCCGCGCGGCGGCGGGCGCTTCCAGTACTTCAAGGCGCCGGAGAAGACTCGTGAGGCGGTCCTGGGAGACTTCGTCACGGCGGGTGACATCGGCCATCTCGACGAGGAGGGCTACCTCTTCCTGAGCGGCCGCAGCGCGGAGCTGGTGATCTGTGGCGGCGCAAACGTCTATCCCGCGGAGGCGGACGAAGTGCTCCTCGCACACCCGCGCGTGGCAGACGCTGCCGCCTTTGGCGTTCCCGACGAGGAGTGGGGCGAGGTGCTCGCGGCGGTGGTGGTGCTGGAGCCGGGCGCGCGTGACAGCGCCGAGCTGCGGGACGATGTCCTTGCTCACTGCCGGGGGCGTCTCGGCGCTCACCGCAGCCCGAAGCGCCTCGAGGTGGTGGACGAGGTTCTACGCAGCGCGGCGGGCAAGATCTTGCGCCGGGAGCTGCAGGCGAGCTACGCCTCTCGAAATTCCGGAGCTTGAGCCGCGGAGGCGCCGGCAGACGCTATCCTCTGCAGTAGCGTCCCGCTGCAGCAGGAGGATCTCATGGAATCCGTCGCACAGCGTTGCGAGAGCCCGCGGCGCCGCCGGCGTCTCGGTGTCGTCTCGCTGGCGCTGCTCCTCCCCGCCCTCGTTGCGGCCGGACCGCAGCGCTGCCCTCTCGAGGGCACGGTCTACGGTCTCACGGCGGACAGCCGGTTCATCGAGGGCTGCTTCGAGCCGCTCATGTGTCCGGTGCTGCTCGCCGAACACCTCGGTGGCAGCTTCCGGCTGATCGGGCTCGATTACGCGGCGCCCGAGTATCAGGAGTACCTCGTCAGCGATCTGCACTTCCTGGCGCGGCTCCGGGGCGAAGACCTGCGCATCACGGGCTCCGGCAGCTACACGAGGCACGAGGAGTTCGTCGTGCAGCACCGCCTCGAGCTGGACCTCGAGATCGACGGAGAGCCCGCCCACTTCGATAGCGGGTGGGTCGTCGCCGTCCCGGACACCTATCCGGCCATCGACATCCGGGTTTCGAAGAACGGCGAGATGTTCTTCGACACGGTGCTCGACCTGCGCGCGATTCCCTTCTGACGCGGTGGTCTTCGTGAGTCCCTCCCCGAAATCTCCGGCGCCTCCCGCGGCACCTCGCTACGACTGGGTGCGCTTGCGCGACGCGACCCTCCTCGATCGTTCGTTCCGCAGCCTCTCCTTGCGGATCGAGGGCAGCCCCCTCGAGCCGCGAATCCAGCGGCTCTACGGCGAGTTGGACCGCGCCGGCCTGCGCTTCCGACCCCGCGTGTGGCTCTCGACCGACTGGTTCTCACCCCACGGCGTCGGCGGCTTTGCGGCTCCCTTCTACCTCGCCCACCGGCGCCTCGCGCGGCTCGAAGAGCGGATCATGCTCGAGGTGGAGGGAGGCGGCCTCGACCAGTGCATGCGCCTGCTGCGCCACGAGACCGCCCACGCGATCGACCACGCCTACCGGCTCCACTGGCGAAAGAGCTGGCGCGAGGTCTTCGGCCACGCCTCCGAGCCCTATCACTCGACCTACGTGCCCCACCTGACGAGCCAGGACTACGTCCACAATCTCGACTACTTCTACTCCCAGAGCCATCCTTGCGAGGACTTCGCCGAGACCTTCTCGGTGTGGCTGCAACCGCGTTCGAGCTGGCGAAAGCGCTACAAGGGCTGGCCCGCTCTGCGCAAGCTCGAGTTCGTCGATGCGCTGATGAAGGAGATCGCCAACAAGCCCCCGCGTGTGCGTTCCAGAGCGCGGCCCGACGCCGTGGGCGGCCTGCGGATCACCCTGCGAGAGCACTACCGGCGCAAGCAGACCCACTACGGAAGCGATTACTCCAGCGACCACGACGAGTACCTGACACGCGTCTTCTCGAGCGACGCGGGAGACGGCCGGCGCGAGAGCGCCGCGCGCTACCTGTTGCGCTCGCGCGGCGAGCTTCGCCGGCATGTCGCCGTAGTGACCGGGCAGCACCAGTACGTGATCGATCAGGTCCTGAACGAGCTGGTCTTGCGCTGCCGCCGGCTCGAGCTCTGGGTCGCGGGGCCGGAGTACGAAACCACGATCGAGGCCACCGCGCTGCTCACGGCCCTCACGACGGGCCTCCTGCGCAGCCGCTGGACGGAGTACTCGCGATGAGAAAGCGACGCGTCCTGCTCTTGATGCACGAGGAGCTGGTACCGCCGGACGACGTCTCGGGGCTCGATAAACAGCAGCTGCACCAGATCGCCCAGGAGCGGGACGTTCTGCGGACCCTCGGCAAGCTGGGACACGAGGTGCTTCCCCTCGGCCTCTCGGACGAGCTTGCGCCCATTCGGCAGGCGATCCACCACAGCAAGCCCCACGTGGCCTTCAACCTGCTCACGCACTTTCACGGCATCGGGACCTACGATTCCCACGTGGTGAGCTATCTCGAGCTGCTGCGCTGCCCCTACACGGGCTGCAATCCGCGGGGATTGATGTTCGCCAACGACAAGGTCGTCGCGAAGAAGCTCCTCACCTGGCACCGCATTCCGACTCCCCGCTTCGCCGCGATCGCCATGGGGCGCAAGGGCATCAAGCCACCCCGCCTGGAGTTCCCCCTCTTCGTCAAATCGGCGGCCGAACACTCGTCCATCGGCATCTCCCAGGCCTCCATCGTCCACGACGAAAAGGCGCTGGCGGAGCGGGTCGAGTTCATCCATCACACGGCGGTGACCGACGCCATCGTGGAGGAGTACGTCGAGGGCCGGGAGCTCACGGTGTCTGTCGTGGGCAACCAACGGATCAGCGTCTTCCCGGTCTGGGAGCTTCTCTTCAAGAGCTTGCCCAGGGGAACCGAGCCCATCGCCACCTCCAAGGTCAAGTGGGATCTCGCCTACCAGAAGAAGCTCGGCGTCGAGAACGTCCCCGCTCGCAAGTTGCCCGACGGACTCGAGCAGACCATCGTACGTACGGCCCGCCGCGTCTACCGCGCCCTCGGAATGACGGGCTACGCGCGCATCGACTTCCGGCTTACCGAAGATGGCCGTCTCTACGTCCTCGAAGCCAATCCCAACCCCGACCTCACCAGTGATGAAGATCTCTCGAAGTCCGCGGCGCGTGCCGGCATCGAGTACCCCAAGCTGCTTCAGCGGATCATCAGCCTGGGCCTGCGCTACGCCGAGGCGTGGCAGGAGTAGCGCTTCGCAAGCGCGTGCGTGGCTACTTGCGGTCGAGCTGCTCGACCCCGTCCCAGCTCTCCGGCGGCGGGCTCTCCTTCCATCGCTGCACACGTTCGAGCAGTCGTCCCGCGGCCCTATCGTCGGGCGTCTCCTTGAGGAGCTTGCGCAGCAGCCTCTCGCTCTCGTCGGGCTTGCGGTTCATCAGGGCTTCGAGGGCTCCTTCGTAGCTGCCCGCCCGCTCGATGCGCTCGGCATCGACCTCGCCGGTCGGGCCCAGCAGCTCGTAGAGGTCGACGGGCGCCGCGCGGCCCA
Organism: Deltaproteobacteria bacterium; assembly: GCA_019310385.1. Taxonomy (GTDB): domain Bacteria; phylum Myxococcota_A; class UBA9160; order UBA9160; family UBA4427; genus JAFDEK01. The sequence continues at coordinate 19,507 of JAFDEK010000062.1, read as the reverse complement.
TTACGCGAACGCGCTCGAGGTGGCGAAAGGCGAAGGCCTCGCCGACCCGCATGCGGGTCTCGCCCGAGACGAGCATCTCGCATCCGTAGAGCTTGCCTGCCGACTCGATGCGGCTCGCCAGGTTCACCGCGTCCCCGACGGCGGCGTACTTGCTGCGGGTTCGGGCGGCGAGCTCGCCCACGATCACCGGCCCGGTGTGCAGTCCCATGCGGAACCCGAGGTCGCTGACGCCGTCCTCGCTCCATCGTGCGAGAATCTCACGAAGCGCCTCGGCGCTGCGGGTGGCCGTTCGGCAGGCTCGCAGCGCATGGTCGGGTTGGGCGAGGGGCGCGCCCCAGAAGGCCAGCACACCGTCGCCCCAGAGTTCGTTCAGGGTGCCGTCTTCTTCCTCGACGATCCTGCTCACCGCCTCGACGTACTCGCTGAGGCGCTCCATGACCTGCTCCGGCGCACTGACTTCCGTCATGGCGCTGAATCCCGCCAGATCCACGAAGAGCACGGTTACTTCTCGCCGCTGTCCCTCCATCTCGAGCTCGCTAGAATTCAAGATCTCGTCGGCAACGCGCTTCGAGACGTGCCGCTCGAAGGTTCGCCGCACCCGGTCGCGCTCCCGCAAGCCCAGTACCATGGAGTTGAAGGCGTCGCCAAGCTCGCCGAGCTCGTCGCGGGTGGTGACCTCGACCCGCACGTCCAGGTCCGCGCGTCCAACCCGGCGCGCAGCGTCCTGCAGGGCCGCCACGGGGCGCGTGATGCCCCGGCTGAGCAGCGCGCTGGCGGCGAGGGCGCAGGCCAGTGCGAGTGCCCCGACGAGAGCCACCGACTTTTCGAGACCGCGTAGATAGGCCAGCTCGGCATCCAGGGAGCGAAGCAGCAGGAAGGAAGCCTCGCTCTCCTCGTCCACCTGCTCCCGCGCCACGAGGAAGCGTTCACCGTCGAGCCGCCACTCGATGGGTGCGGCGGTCGGAGGCATGCCCGCCATAACCGACGCGAGCGCTTCCAGCTCCGCTGCATGTTCGACGGGGAGCGTGGTGACTGCGTTGCCGGCGCCCGTGATCAGTGCGATGTCCACATCGGAGACGTCCCGCAGCCGGCCCAGCATCTCGGGTCCGATCGGGTCGCCCACCAGCACGAAGCCGTGCACTCCGTCTCCGAACTCGACCGGGCTGACCATCACGGTGTAGACCACTCCCGGGAGCGGCTCCGGTACGAGAGCCAGGCCCAGGGGCAGATCCCGGGCTCGGCTCCAGACGTCCGTCGCAGAGCCGGCTGACACCGCATCGCGCAGTACGTCGAGACCCGTGAGGTCGTCGCCGAAGCGCTCGGGCTCGCACCGGTCGAAGAGAAGCTCGCCCCGCGCGCTGGCCACGACGAAAATCTCGTGGCGCGTGGCGAGATCGAGGGAGGGCAGGATCGAGCGCAGCCGGAGGTTCGCGTCGCGCAGGGCGTCACCCTCCGAAGGCATGCCTCCGAGCCCGAGGTCGTAGGCCGCCAGCGAGGCGGTCGACAACACCGTACGAAAGACGGGGTGGCTCCGCGCCAGCGATGCGACGCCCTCTGCGACGGAGCGCTCGCGCTGGGCCTCGAGGCGTTGAAAGCTCAGCCGGGCACGCTCGAAGCGCTGGGAGATCTGCCGCTCGGCGCGGTCCTCGGCGTCGATCTGTGCGACCACGAGCGTGGCGATCAGGGCACCTGCCGCCACTCCCGCCATCGCGAGGAAGATCCGTGTGCGAAGCCGCAGAGTCATCCCTTGGGCCTCCTCCCTGGCTGACTGCCGACCTGGCTACCGGTCGTATCGGTCCTTCTTCTTTGGATAGTTGCTCCCGTCCTTGCGGTGGTGGGGCTTGATGGGCTCGGTCTGCCTCAGCTCGAATTGCAGCTCCGCGTTGCCGCCGGGCACGATATGCACCGGCTGGCTCGTCCGCTGGGCGCCCGGTATCCAGGCGTGGGCCACCCAGTCGCCGGGCGGCACGTCGGGGATCACGAAGCTCCCGTCGGGCTCGCTCAAGGCGAAGGCCTCGTTCTCGAGCACCACGACGTAGGAGAGCATCTCCGGGTGGATGTTGCAGTACACCGGAACCAATCCGGCCCGCTCGAAGCGCACCTGCCGCGGCGGGTCGTCGCCCTTGTACTGCCCCAGATCGAAGGACTGCACGGACGAAACCGAGAATACATTGTGGTAGATGGAGTCGTGATTGGGAAACTCGACCGTCTGGCCGACGACGACGGGCAGCAGATCGGGCACGAAGCGCCGCTCGCGCTGATCGAGATCCAGACTCCTTTCGGGAGCGGGCTGCAGGAAGCCGGTGAGGTAGACGAGAATGCCGCCTCGCTCGTTGGACTCCCGCAGGCCGCGTAGCATGCTCTTCTTGAAGAGGGTCACGCCCCCGGTGATTTCGCCCGGCGAGTCGGTCTCGGGATGAGCCTGCGCAGCGACGAGGATCGTCCCGAGAATCACTCCACAGATCGAGGCGCTGCGGCGCCACACACGCACTACGTTTCTCCTCGGGTCTGCCTCGCCCGGTCCGAAAGCGGTCGACATACCATTCTAGCGAGACGAGTCGGAGAATCGGGAATTTTGTCGCTCGAGAAGCGTACGGGGGGATCGGGCCCCACCGTGCCCGTCTTCAGGGAATCGACGATAGCGGGATCACGCTGAGTCCCGCTCCTGCCGGTGCCGGCCCGATATGCGCATCGATTCCAAAGTACCGCGCCAGGTTCTCCACGGTGATAACCTCCGACGGCACCCCCTCTGCCACGAGCTCACCCTCGGAGAGAAGAAGAAGTCGATCGCAATAACGCGATGCGAGCGACAGGTCGTGGATCGCGGCAATCGCGCAGGCACCGCCACCGACCGTCTCCCGCACCAGGTGCAGGATCTCGAGCTGATGACTCACATCGAGGTTCGCCGTTGGCTCATCGAGCAAGAGTAATGGTGTCTCTTGCGCAATCGCGCGCGCGATCATCACACGCTGCCGCTCACCGCCGGACAGCGCATCAACGGTACGATCAGCGAGCGCTTCGGTGCTCGTCACGTCCAGCGCATACGCGATCGCGTCGAGATCCTGCTGCCTTTCCGGCTCGAAACGCCCCAGATGCGGATTCCGACCCATGGAGACCGTCTCGCGCACCGTCAACGCAAACGAGAGCCCCACTTCCTGGGGAACCAGGGACACCTTGCGCGCCAGCGATTTTCGACGAAGTGAATCGAGGGGAGTGCCCTCGATGGATACCGTGCCCGCATCCGGCTTGCGCAGCCCCATTAGCAGCTCGAGCAGCGTCGTTTTGCCGGAGCCGTTGGGGCCCAGGAGCCCGACGAACTCACCCGCGTGACCGCGGAGCTCGATGTCCCGCAGCACGGGTGCATCCCCGTAGGAGAAACGCAGCCCACTCGCCTGAAGGAGGGATCGCGTCATATCCGCAACTCCCCCCGATGGCGAATCAAGAGATAGAGAAAAAAGGGCGCACCGATGCTGGCCGTCGCGACGCCCAAGGGGATCAACTTCCCCTCGAAGAGGACGCGCACAGCCAGGTCCCCGGCTACCAGGAATGCAGCACCGGCACACATGGAGGCCGGCAACAACCAGCGGTGTTGCGGGCCGAAGCCGATCCGCAGAATATGGGGAACGACGAGGCCCACGAAACCGATCCCACCCGAAACCGCGACGGCCGCCCCAGTAATCAAGGCGGTGGCACAAATCAGCAGCTTTCGAACCTGCGGCACATCTACACCGACCGAGGCCGCGTGCACTTCACCGAGCAAGAGCGCGTCGAGATCACGCGCATAGGACAGGATCAGCGCGGCCCCCAGCAAGACGATGGGCGCGACCAACAGAACGTGGTCCCAGGTGCGCGCCTCGAGGCCCCCCATGGTCCAGAAGAGGATCATCCGCCCCGCCTCCCAACTCGACATCGCGCTAGCCAGGAGAAAGGAGCTCATCGCGACGTTGAGCGCGCTCATGGCCACGCCCGCCAGCAGCAAGCTTCCAGTGGGCGTCTGCCCGCGATGCGTCGCGATGGCGTATACGGTGAAGGTCGTCACACCGGCCCCGATAAAGGCGAAAAGTGGAATCGACCACACGAAGAGCGCGCCCAACCCGAAGTAGATGGCCAACACGGCCCCCAAGGAGGCACCCGAGGAGACACCGATCACGCTGGGTGAAGCCAGGGGGTTCCGGAACAAGCCCTGGAGCGACGCCCCTGAGAGCCCAAGCGCAGCCCCGACACATACACCTGTAACGACGCGCGGAAGCCGAATGTCGAGCACCACGCTCTCGGCCCATGGGCGCCAGGTCGGCTCGATCGAAAAACCCAAGGCCTTGGCCAGGATTCCCAGCACATCACCGACGGGAATGGATGCCGACCCGATCAATACGCCCAACACGGCGACAACCACGAGCGATAGCATCGAGAGCAGCAACCCGTAACTCGCTCGCGGCGCGCTCATCAGAGACCCGCTCCAGGGTGCAGCATCCTGGCCACCTCCTCCAGGTCGCGCACACGATAATGCGTCACGGAGGAAACCCAGGCGCCTCGATGTGCATAGACGCGGCCGCCGCTCACTGCGGGAACCTGGCTCCAGGTCGGGTTTGCGAGCAGGCGCGCCGCCACGTCACGCTCGGGATCCCCCGCGTCTCCCTCCATCAAGATCACGTCCGGCTCGAGGCCGATCGCAAATTCGGCGCCGATCTTCGTGGCACCGCGAAGCCCCGTATCCCGCATCACGTTATAGCCCCCGGCGCGCTCGATGATCTCATCCATGAGCGTCCCACGGGCCTTGCTATAGCCGCTATCGCCCCAGGCCAGCACGCGCGGCCGCGTGCGCCCGGCAACGCGTCGCTCCACTGCCGCGATTCGCGTAAACATCTCTTGGATCAAGACCTCCGCCCTGTCTTCTTCGCCCAGCACGGCCCCAGCGAGTCGAAGGTTCTGTGCCACCCCATCGAAGGAACCGAGCTCGGCGAAGCGCACGACCGGAATCCCGGTGGCCAGGAGCAGGCGAACCGTCTCGACGCGGGTGAAGCTCGCAACGAAGACAAGGTCTGGCTCCAGGGCCAACAAGGACTCGATCTCCACGCCGACCCGCGCGATATCGTCGGGGAACAGGTCCGCGACGCTGGACTGTCTCGCGTCATCCGCGAGATAGGTCACCCCAACCACCCGTGCCGGGTCGATCAGCGCGCCCAGCGTCTCATCCGCAGCAAGGGTCGTCGATACGATTCTCCGCGGAGCACTCTCGATGGAGTGACTCGCACCGCTGGGATCGATGAGCTGCTTGGGAAAGGACAGGCCCTCGACCCGGGTCGGCTGCAACGCGCGACCGCTGATCAGCGCCGGACGCAAGGAACCGCCGAGCGCCGCGATCAAAACACCACTCGATATCAAGCCTGCCATCACTGCGAGCATCCAGCGATCGCGCAAGCCGCGCCCCCCTAGCCGCGCCCCCCTAGAAGTTGAGGCGGATCCCACCGTGGAAAGTCCGACCACAGGTTCCAATGGCGAGGGCCGTACCAGTAGCCGTCGTAATCAGCGCCTCGGCGATGCCGCCTGCCACAGCGATCGTCCACTTCCCGGGAGCGCTGTCAAGCGAGGCGAGCGTGTAGTCCGCGACGACTCGGCCTGGGGCAAGAACGGGCGGGGGCCTTTTTCCGATTCACTCCCAAAGGCGCTCTCGGGCCTGGTTGCGAACTTTGCGAAGTGATAGTGATGAGCCGCCTCCACGCCGTATTCGCGCTCGGTCTCGACGTCGGCCAACGCGCCGCCAGCAGAAGTGGCCTTCTTGCGTTACGGCTCGCGAATTATCCGGGCTGGCGGAGGCAGTTCAGCGATGCGGATCGTCGGCCTCGGCGATGGGCAGCTCTGCGCCGGCTCGTGGCAGAGCCGGAGCCGGCGAGTGTTCGGTGAGGGGCGCGGCCGCGGCGGCCGGGGATCCTCGCTCTTCGGGGTTCCCCTTCGGCTCCGTGCATCCGCGCAGCAGCCAGATCGAAGGGGCGAGGCAGGCCGTGCAGGCAAGCGCTACGAGGAGCCGCCGACCGCGCCTACCCCGGCCAGGGCCGTGGCTGCTGTTTTCTTCTCCCGGCACTCGCTCATTCATCGCAATTCCAGCATCATACACGCTGCCGCGCCCGAAACGGAGGTCCGACCCGAATGCTGCCCGATCCCCTGCATCCCGCAGTCGTCCACTTCCCCATCGCCCTCGCGCTGCTGATGCCCTTGCTCGCGCTGCTGGCCGCCTTCGCGATCCAGCGCGATTGGCTGCCCAGCCGTGGGTGGGCGGGCATCGTGCTGCTGCAGCTGCTGCTGGTCGCCTTCGCCGTCGCAGCCGGGAATACCGGCGAGGACCAGGAAGAGCGGGTCGAGAAGGTGGTCGACGAGCACTACATCGAGCACCACGAAGAGGCCGCGGAGATCTTCATCTGGATCGCGGCGCTCAACCTGCTGCCCATGGGCGCGGGCCTCATGGCGGGCCGCAATGGGGCCATCGCGCGCTGGGCCAGCGTCGCCGTCGCACTGCCCGTGCTCGCGCTCGCGGGTCGTGTCGGGCACTCGGGCGGGGAGCTCGTCTACGTTCACGGCGCCGCCAACGCCTACGTGAGCGACGTGCCAGCCGAGCTTCCGGCCGAGCACCGCGACCATTAGCGGGAGTCTTCAGCAAGAGCCATCAGCCCAAGCGAGAGCCATCAGCCCAAGCGAGAGCCATCAGCGGAGATGGGCGTGTCGTGCGGCCGGCGGCTTCAGTTCCCGAAGAGCTTGTCGAGGCGGCGCTCGAGCTCGGTCTTCACCAACTCGAACTCGTCCTCGGCAAGAGCGAGGATCCGGCAAGCTCCCTCGAGTGCTCCGCGCTGCCCCATCATCCGCAGCTCTCCGCACAGATCGGCAAGGCGCAGGGCGCCCACGTTGGCGCTGGCCGACATGAGGGTATGGGCGGGCCGCTCGAGCCCCTGCCCATCGCCGGCCGCGGTCGCGCTCGAGAGCGAGGACACCAGGAGCTGCCCGTCGCTCAGGTATTGGCCCAGCAGCTCGACCATGAACTCGACCTGGCCGTCCGCGATCGCCTCGACCTCCGCATAGGCGTTCGCATCGATGACACTCCGGCTCGCGTCGTCCTTCGACATGGCGTCTCTCGCCTCCACGCAGCGGCGGCCATGTGCCGTCGATGCCCCAATCTCCGATGCCTGATCGGCAAGCGAGCTGCTGGATTTGAGAGAAATGGGGGCACGAAGCCGCCGCCGAACCCGGGTAGTCCGCAGGCAGGCTAGACGCTAAGAAAGAACATTGGAAACAGGCCTTTAGCCCGTCTCCTCGCGTCCTGCCGTGGGGCTCGCCTGGCCCTCTTCTGCGCCTTCTTCGCCCTCGTCGTTCAGGAAAATCTCGATCATGAGGAGGGCGACGCCCACCACGATGAAGGAATCGGCGAGGTTGAAGGTGGGCCAGGTGTATCCGCCCCAGAGATGCACGTCGATGAAGTCGATCACCTCGCTGTAGACGAGGCGATCGATCAGGTTCCCCATGGCCCCGCCCAGGATCGTTCCCAGTGCGATGGCGGAGAGCCGCTCGTGCCCTTCGAGGCGCTTCAGGAAGACCAGGAGGAGCACGATGGCGATCAGCGTCGTGCCCACGAAGAAGAGCATGCGCTGCTCGAGGGGCCCGTCGGCGAAGAAGCTGAAGGCGCCGCCCGGATTGCGCACGTGGGTGAAGTCCAGGATCCCGGGAATCAGGATCTCGCGCTCGCCGTAGTGGAAGTTGGCGATGATCCACTGCTTGCTGATCTGGTCGAGGGGAAGCGTGATGACCAGGGCGGCGAGGAAATAACGGAGCTTCGTCGTCATGGAGCGGCGAGGCTATCACACCGCCGCGCGGACGGCGCGCTGTACTTCTCGTGCAGCGCGCCGCCCGTCACCCCCCGGGCCATTAGGAGCCCTCGGGCTCCTCCAGCAGCGCGAGCAGCCGGGATCGTGCCCGCTCGAAGGGGTCCTCGTCGGGCGGGCGCAGCGAGCGCACGCGCAGGCCCGCCACCAGGAAGAAGACAGCCTGAACGAGGAAGTAGCCCCAGAGCGCCAGGGCGATGCCGACGGGACCGGGGCCGGCCAGCAGCCCCGCGAGCGCAAGGCCGCCAAGGCCCAGGACGGCCTCCACGGCGAGGGTGCGGGTCCCGCCGCTTCGATGCAGCGAGCAGCAGCGGAAGCCGGCGAGCAGCAGCGCCATCCCCGCCGCGACCTCGACGAGGTCCCGCGCCACGACGAGCAGCAGGAGAGAGAGCCCGCCCATGACGCAGCCGACCCAGATCGAGCGGCGCGGCGACGGGGCGAGACCCGCCGCGTAGAGGGTGCCCGCAGCCGCGAGGTAGAGCGCCGCCGCCTCGTCGCGGCCCATCACCGGGCCCAGGAGGAGCCAGGCGGCGGGCAGCAGCGCGGCGCACACGGCGCCGAAGACCAGGGTTCCCGCAAACGAGTTCCAACGCATCATGCGATTTCCTCCCTGGCCCCGCCCGCACTGCGGCGGCGCAGGATCTCGAAGTCGACTTCTTCGTTCGCGACGCCGACCTCGCTGAGCTCGGGCGTGGTGCGCTCGCGCTCTTCGCGCGCTGCTGCGAGCCGCACGCGTACGCGTTCGCGCAGCTCCCCGAAGTCACGGCTCTGCTCCTCGAGACGCTCGCCCAGGCGCTGGCGTGCCTCCTTTACTTCGCCCGCGCGCCGCGCGAGCTCTTCTGCGGCCTTGCGGTGCGGCAGTAGACGCCGCACCGCGAAGCGCGCCAGGTCGTCCTCGCCCTGTGCGAGGGCGAGCTCGACGTCGGCGTCGAGGGTTCGTACCGCCTCTTCGCTGCGGGCGAGCTCCTCGCCCAGGCGACGCTCCTCCTCTTCCAGAGCCTCGGCCTCGGCGCGCTTGCGGGCGAGCTCCATCTCGGCCTCGCGCAGGTGCTGCTTCAAGAGCAGCGAGCGCTCTTCGAGCTGCTCGAGCATTCCGTGGACGTCGGAACGCAGGAGGCGATTGAATCGTTCGACGATCTTCATGGCTTCTCTCTCCTTTCTTTTTTCGAGTGGGGCGATTCAGTACTTGGCTCCGGCCCGGCGTCCGTCGTAGCCCTCGGCCTGGAGCTTCTTGCTCGCGGCGCTGCGCGCGGCCCGCGAGGCTGAGGGCGCAAAGGCGGCATCCACTTCGCTCTCGAAGTGGCGGAGCTCGCCGAGCTGCTCCTCGACATCCTTGCTCTTCACATGCACATTGATCGCGCTCTGCTTCGCGCGGAAGCTCGAGATGGCAGCCTTGGCGACATCCTCCTTGCCGGCCTGGATGGCGCCGGAGACCCGCTGCTTGAGCTCGTTGTACTCGTCCTCGATGACGGAGCGCGCCCAGGCGTCGTCGTCCATCGAGGCGTAGTAGTCCGTCTCGTCGCGCACGCAGGTGAGGCGGGGGCTGCTGTCGAAGCTGATCACGCGTCGCTCGCCGGCTTCGCTGAAGGCCAGGGAGAAGTCGCCCAGGTCCAGCTCGCCGAGGTGGTCCGTCGGGGCGCGTAGGGTCAGCCAGATGCGCCGCTCCTGGCCGGCAAAGAGGGAGCCCGGTCGGAAGAGCACCCGGGAACCATTGCGCTCGAGGGGATAGCCGGCGGCATCGACGACCTGCACACCGGGCGCCGTATTGATCGCCACGGCGAGGGCCGAGGCCACGGTCTCCCGCGCCGACGCAAACTCGCCGGCGAAGACCTTGGCGAGATCGCCGCCGCGCTGCACGTAGTAGAAGTTGCCCGTCCCCGCATCGGCGAGGGCGGTCATGAGGCTCTCGTCGAAGCCGTGGCCGACGCCCACCGTAGAGAGTACGTACTCGCCCGCGATCGCGCGGGCTGCCCGGGCGCGAAGACCTTCGCGGCTGTGGTCGCCCTGGTTCGCGTGGCCGTCCGAGAGCAGGATCAACCGCACGCTGCGGCCGGCCTCGCGCTGGCCGCTGACGGTCTGCGTTGCGAGGTCGAGGCCACGTGCCATGTTGGTTCCGCCACCGACCGCGATGGCGTCGACGGCGTGATTCCATCGCTCTCGTGCTTCGCCGTTCGCCCGGGAGAGCGGAATGGCGAGCTCGGCGCCCGCTGAGTAGGTCACGACCGCAAGGCGGTCGCCATCGGCAAGCTGGGAGATGAGCTCGCGTACGGAGGCCTTGGCGTGAGCCATGGGCTCGCCCTGCATGGAGCCCGAGCGGTCGAGGATGACCACGAGATCGGTGGGGACTTGCAGGCCCCCGACGGCTTCTCGGGGGTCGGCGCCGAGGACGAGCTCCATCTTCACGATGCCGTCGCCCGACTCGAGCACCGAGCTGCGGTCGAGCTGGCCGCTGAAGTGGATGCCCGCCTGGGAGGCCTTGACGACCACCGGACCCGTTGGCGTCGGTGTGGCCTCGCTGCGCTGGGCCGCCCAGGCGGCGCTCAGCGTGAGGGCGAAGAGCGCGACGAGGATCGCCGCGCGGCGGGAGGTGGTGGAATCGCCCTGGCCGCCGCTTGCGGGCTTCGGGCTGGAGGGATTCTCGTGAGCTTGGAACATGATTCAGTCTCCTTTGGCTTGTCTTCTCGTCATGGTTCTCTTGAAGCTCGAGGGTGCGGATTTACATTCGCTTTACCCGCGCCGGCGCCGGAGCGACTAGACTCGGAGTTCATGGAATCCACCGAGCGTCTGCCCATCCTCGTGGTCGAAGACGAGGCCGCGATCCGCCGCGGCCTCTGCGACCTGCTCGCCTTTCACGGCTACGAGCCGGAGGGCGTCGAGCGGGGCGACGAAGGGCTGCAACGAGGCGTCGAGGGTGCCCATGCCCTCGTGATCCTCGACGTGATGCTGCCGGGCATGAACGGCTTCGACGTGTGCGAGCAGCTGCGCGCCGCGAAGCCGCGCCTTCCGATCCTCATGCTCACCGCCCGCGGCAGCGAGGAGGACGTCCTCGAAGGCTTCCGCCGCGGCAGCGACGACTATGTCACCAAGCCCTTCTCCGTGGCCGAGCTGGTGGCGCGGGCCGAGGCCTTGCTGCGCCGCTCGGGCCGGCTCGGCGATGCCGCCGAAGCAGGCGGCGACGCGCCCTTCGACTTCGGGGATTGGGAGATCGACCCCGCCGAGCTGCGCGCCACCCGCGGCGGCGAGGAGCTGGAGCTCTCGCGCCGGGACGCTGAGATCCTCGGCCTCTTCTGCCGCGAAGCGGGACACATCGTCGGACGCCGCCGGCTCCTCGAGGAGATCTGGGGCTACCCGGATCCCGAGCGCGTGGAAACCCGCAGCGTGGACATGCACATCGCGAAGCTGCGCAAGAAGCTCGCCGCGCCGGGCGACGCCTTGATCGCCACGGTGCGCGGCGAGGGCTATCGGTACTCGGGATGAGACGCCTACGCATCGCCTTCGTGCTGCTCGCCCTGGCGCTCGCCGTGCCGCTGGCGCTGCTGGTCTCTCGCGCTCTGGCGAGCGTCGCCCTCGAGCGCGCGACCCAGCATCGCGCCGTGGCGGAGCGCGTCTTCGACGAGATGGAACGCGCCCTATCGCGCTTCCTCGAGCGCGAAGAGGAGCGGCCCTTCGAGGAATACCGCGCCGCGTTGCCCCGGATGCAGCGGCCGGCGCCTTCCCCCGCCCCGGCTTCGGCCGATCCCTTCCTGATGGGGCACTTCCAGATCGAGCCGGACGGGAGCTTCGGCACGCCCGAACTCAGCGGCGCCGATCGTGATGGGAACGCCATGGCGGGCAAGAAGCGCGCGGGTCTCGATTCCGCCGCGAAGATCGAAGAGCTGGTGCTTCGTGCCTGGGCGATCGACCGCCGTGAGCGACTGCCCGCGGTTCCGGAGGCAGCGGACGACGAAGTGCCTCCGGGCGCCACCGTCGAGCGCGGGCGCCGGGCGCAGAAGCGCGATGAGCTCGCGATGAAAGAGCTGGGCCAGCAGGACGAGGAGGTGGCGAAGAGCGTCGCCAGCTCCGAGCGCGGGAGCGCCTTCGAACTGCTGAGCAGCCTGAATCGCGCCGGTGAGGAGCGGGCCGAGCGCAAGCAGAAGGTCACACAGGCGCCTTACGCCGATGTGTATGGTCAGGAGGTGGCGGGCAGTGCCGCGCGCGCGCGCTTCAAGGCCTCGGGGCGCGTGGCGCCCGCGCCCCCGCCGAGCGATCAGGATGTCGCGGCTGCGAAAGGACGGCTGGCATCCTCCGAGGCGCGAGGGACTTACGCGTTCGAGGGGCCGCAGCGATCATCCGTCGACTTCGAAGGCGCTCGAGCCATAGAGAAGCGTATCGATTCTGCCCAGCGCAGATCATCGGGTGAGCCGCTGACGGTGGCCGCCGCCGCGCCGGCGCCCGCCCCGGCCGGGGCCATGGCGGCCGCGCTCGGGGACGAGCTCGCGCGAGCGGCCAGCCCGGACGCTGCACGCTTCGAAGCCGAAGCCGACATGGCTGCAGCGAGGATATTGCAGCGGGAAGTGAGCATCACCCTCGACCCCATGGTGGGTCGGCGAATCGACGAGCGGTACATCGTCCTCTCCCGCACCGTCCTGGTGGGCGAGCAGGGCTACCGCCAGGGCTTCCTGGTCGATACCGAGGCCCTGGGTCAATGGCTCGAGGAGCGCGTGCTGGGCATAAACGGCCTCGCGCAGCTGGGCCACACCTGGTTCCTCGGCCCCGGCGAGGCGACGCCTGCCCGGAGCGCCGCCCAGGAGTTCGTCTACGAGCACCGCTTCGCGGAGCCCTTCGACAGCTTGCGCGTGCTGCTCGCCCTCGAGCCGCTGCCCGGGACCGCGAGTACGCGCACCATCTACCAACTGGCCGGCCTGGTCGCGTTGCTCGCCCTGGGCGGCCTCGCCGCCGTCTATCGCATGGTGGCCGTGGTGGTGAGCTACGCCGAGCGGCGCAATCAGTTCGTGGCGGCCGTATCCCACGAGCTCAAGACGCCGCTCACCTCCATTCGCATGTACTCGGAGATGCTGCGCGACGGCGTCGTGCCCGAGGGCCGTCAGCGCGAGGACTACTACGCCACCATCCACAGCGAGTCCGAGCGCCTCTCGCGTCTCATCGACAACGTGCTCGAGTTCTCGCGTCTCGAGCGGGGCAGCCGCGAATTCGACTTCACCGTGGGCGACGTGGCGCCGGTCGTGCGGGAGGCGGTCGAAACCCTGCGCCCCCACGTCGAACGCGAGGGCTTCTCTCTCACCATCGCGCTGGAGGGAGACCTCCCGCCCGTGCGCTTCGACCGGGACGCCGTCCTGCAGGTGCTCTTCAACCTGGTCGACAACGCCCTCAAGTACGCCCATAGCGCTTCGCAGCGGGAGATCGCCATCACCTGCCTGCGCGACGACGAGGGCGTCGCGCTCTGCGTGCGTGACTTCGGCCCCGGCGTCCCGCGCCGCCACCACGCCCGCATCTTCGAAGCCTTCTACCGCGGCGAGAACGAGCTCACCCGCAGCGCCAAGGGCAGCGGCATCGGCCTGGCGTTGGTGAAGGAGCTCGCCGAGGCCGAATGCCGAGGGGGGCGGGTTCCGGGTGAGCTTGCGCTTCGTGCCGGCGCGCTGAGGATCGGGACCAACTCCACGGCATCAACTCCTTCATCGGAAGCTGGCTGGTCACCGTCCCTGCGCCCCGCCCCAGCCTTCAGGCCGCGGGCGCCTTGTTGCCGCTCGCTAGTCTGCGGCGCCCCGGGTCGCTGAATCGAGCTGCGGCTTCACGCGGGAGGGGATCTACAAGTAGATCCCTGGAGTTCGGTGGTCTGGAGAGAACGGGAGTCGAAACTGACCGCGCTGTCGTCTCCTGGCTCCAAGCGGATGTCCTTGGCGGTGTAGGGTTCCGCGCGAGGAAACGGATTTCGACTTGGGTCTTCGCGATGTCCGACAAGCGCCACTATGGCGATCAGCTCGACGTGACTCAGGGGGCCACGCACCTGCGGCTCAGCGTCGCGACGAGGCCGGTCGCAGCAAGCAGGATCGTGAGTGCCGCCACGGTGCGGGTATGGCTCGTGGGCACTCCGGTGGGCTCGCCGAGGACCTGAAAGCACGAGCTTCCGCCGCCCTCACACAGCACCTCGAACTCGAAGTTGAAACCCGCGGCCTTGTCGACAGGGTGCTCCCAGGCCGTGGTCTGCGTGCCCGGCGGATGGGGAAGTGAACACCAGGTCGATGAGACGTAGCTCTGGCCGACGGAGTCTGCCTCTCCAGTCAAGGTATAGGTGCCGGCAGCAAGCGTCTCCTCCTGACCCCACACGTGACTCGTGACACCGCAGCTCGCGGCACCCGCCGCCTTGCATTGAATCAGCTCGTCAGTGGAGTTGCGCAGCTCGATGAGGGCGTACTGCCCCGGCAATCCGTTGGATGCCGTCACATTTGGAAGGCCCTGGCCGTAGACGAGCACCCCTGCGTCCCCGTTCAGCACGTAAGCGGTCGGCGCATTCACGCTGAAGCTCACACTGAAGCTGGAGAGCGGCTCCAAGCTGACCACGTTGCAGGTTGGATTGCCGTAGTCGTACGCGAAGCTGCCCAGGGCGGGCCCTTGGCTATGCCCCGACCCCATTGCCCTGATTCGCGCGTTGGCGGAGTCGAAGCCCGAGATCTGCCGCGCCTCACCTCCGAGGAAGAGCGTGAGTGTCTCATCGAATGGACCCGCGTGGGTGACTGTGAGGTTGTCTGAATCACTTCCCCCCACGAGCGCCCATCCGCTCAGCTTCATGCTTCGCGTCTGAGACTGCACGACCACATCTGCAGCGACGACGAAGGGCTGCAGACAAGACACCAGCACCGCTGCCCACCATAACCACCGCAGTGTGGATCGACTCGTCACGGATCCTCCCTCCGCCGTCAGCGCCTCCCCGGATCATCTCATGTGACTTACGAAGCCGCAGGCGAGTAGTAGCGTTGAATGAGTGCCACCGCGCCTCACTCGCTCCACAACCTCGCGGACATTCATGTAGATGCCTGGATGTGGAAGCAATCACGGCCCAGCGGAGTCTCGCCAGGGGAGTCGTGCCCCCCCCCTTTTTTGCCCCACGGGACGAAGGTGCCGCGGCAATCGTGGCGTCGGTGCATCGGCTCGATGTCGGCTCTGCTACTGGAGCCAGCCCGTGGACGCGAGGTGTTCGGCGATGCGCCGCGCGGCGAACTCGTGGCCCTCGGGCGTCCAGTGGGCGTCGTTCATGTAGAGGCAGCGGGAATCCCGGCGGAAGGCCGGCAGCAGGTCCAGGAAGGGGATCCCCCGGTCGCTGAGCCAGTGCCCGATCAGCGGCTGTGGCTGGTCGAAGTCGAAGTGCAGATCGGGCAGCTCCGCACGCAGTCGCTGCTGCAGATGGGGATTGATCTGGCTTTCGTCCGGGATGAGGACGACGAGGAGGGGGATCTCCAGGCGCCGGGTGGCTGCGGCCATTCGGGAGAGCTGCCGGAGGGAGCGCCGGAGGTCCCCGCCGGCCAGGTCGGCTGCGGCCCGGTGGTTCGCGACGGCTCGCTGCGTCTGGATGGAGATGAAGCGCTGCGAGAAGTCGCGGCAGTCGTCTCGCGCGAAGTCGAATTCGACTGGTGCGCGGTTCATCAGCAGGCGCGCGAGCTGGGAGTGTTTGTAGAGGAAGACGCGCACGCTGAGCAGCGGGGATGCGGCTCCCGAATGACGGGGCACCCGGCGTCCCAGAACGGCGGTCATCAGCGCGTCGGGGTTCGCGTCCCGGACGAGAGTGTCGTTCCCGACGAAGAATCCGACGATGACGAGATCGGACTCGAGGGCGGCGCCGTAGTGGTCGAGATACTGGGCGTACTGGAAGGGATTCCAGCCACCGACGCCCGCGTTGAGGACGTCGACGGGCTCGCGTTCGGCCGCCCGGAGACGTGCCTCGAGGCGCTGGGGATAGGCTTCCGCTCGGCGAACGTTGCGGCCGACGGTGAAGGAGTCGCCTACGACCAGGATGCGAAGCTCGTCTTCGGGCTTGGGCTGCTTCGGGTCGTCGTCCCGGTGTCCCAGGCGATTCGCGTTGGCGGGGATGCCGTTGTGGAAGGTCCCTCGTCCATTGGGGGCGAGGCGGTAGCCGGTGTGGGGGTCGGGGGCGAAGTACATGTTGTCTTCGCTGAATCGGGGAACGGGGGCGAAGAGGCGCAATCCGAGCTCCAGCAGCAGCAGCGTCAAGGCGAGACTGGCCGCGGAGAGCAGGATGCGATGTCGCAGCGGGGCCTGGCCGGAGGCAGACATGGCGCGGGCAAGCCTAGTTCATGCGCGGAGCGCTCGCCGTCGAGCAACCGGGAACTTGGGTGGCAGACGCCCGCAGCGTCGAAGCGCTCATCCGGCTGACGGCTCGCTACTCGACGTAGCCGAGGGCCTCGAGGTTCTCCCGCTCCTCCCGGCTGAGCACCGGGCGGGGACCCGGCCGGGGCAGATTCAGAACGTCGCTCGCGTGCAGGGCGGTCAGCTCGCGGTTCATGCGGCGCAGCTTTGCACGCTGCTCCGGGTCGTCCGAGAGGTCGCGCTCTTCGTTCGGGTCTGCGTTCAGGTCGTAGAGCTGGCGCTGGCCCGTCCCGAGGTTTCGAACGAGCTTGAAGCCGCCGGACACGAGCGAGGCCTTCGCGCCATCCCGGTCGATGGGGGAGGCCGTCACAGCGTAGATCGAGCGCTCCGGCGCCGTGACGTCGAGCAGGTCATGGCCCCGCAGGCGCGGATCCGGAGCAATGCCAGCCGCGGCGAGGAGCGTGGGCACCACGTCGATGTGTTGTACGAACTCTCTGCGGCGCCCGGTCGGGCCGCCCGGAAGGCGCAGGATCAGGGGCACGTGGGTGAGCGACTGGTGGAGGTAGCCGATGTGGGAGAAGTAGAAGTCGTGCTCTCCCATGCCTTCCCCGTGGTCCGATGTGAAGACCAGCCAGGCGTTGCCCAGCCCCCCCTCCTCGAGGCCCGCGAGCAGGCGGCCGAGCTGCTCGTCGAAGAAGCGTATCTCCGCGTCGTAACGATCGAGGTAGTAGTGGAAGTCGCGGCTCTCGCTCAGGAGGTGATGGGCGGGAATGCCGCCGCGGCCGGAAAGGTCGGCGTTGGCGCGTAGGGGGCGCGGCGGGCGCGCCTCGGCGCCGAGGCTCGCGCAGGTGGCGCGCGGGGGGCGTGTAGGGACCGTGCGGATCCTGGAAGTGCACCCAGAGGAAGATCGGGCGGCGAGGCTCGGAGCGCAGCAGGGAGAGGGTGCGATCGACGGTCGCGACGGCCCTACGCTCGGGCAGCTTCCGAACCAGCTCGCGCTGCTGCATGACGTCGTCGTAGATCTCGAAGCCCTGGGCCCAGCCCTCGCCATCCGCGAAGCGCTCTTGGTTGCGCAGGGTGTAGTTGCCCACGATCGCCATCGTGGCATAGCCGGCTCGTTGCAGCTGCTCGGCCAGTGTGTCCACTCCGGCCGGAAGGGGGTGGTACTCGAGCACGCGAGTCTCGTGAGGGAGGAAGCCGGTGAGGAGGCTGGCGAAGCTCGTCCGCGTCTCCGGCGCATGGGACTGGGCGCGCTCGAAGACCAGCGCGCCCGCCGCCAGCTCGTCGAGGTTCGGCGAGGTGGCGCGGGGGTAGCCGTAGACGCCCAGGTGGTCGGCGCGCAGCGTGTCCACCGTGACGAGCACGATGGAGGGCTGCCCGGATCCCGGGGAAGACGCCGGGAGCGAGCCGCCGCCGGGCGCGCGCCACGCGCGAAGCAAAAAGACCGCCGCGACAGCGAGCAACAGAGCGGCCAGGAGCATGCGTATGCCGGGAGCGAATCGCCTCACAAGAGGGGTTCTGGACAGCGCAGGGACGGCAGGAGTAGAACGACTGGTTTCACGCGGCTTCTCTCGGGCTGTTTGCGGAATTCGGACATGATGGGGAATGCGGATTTCTCTGTCCGCCAGATTCGAGTCACGAGGAGCCAGGCGGGTTGCTGATTCCGATCTCTTCGATCCACGCCGCGAACTCGGGCGGCCCCGAGGTCGGACGCCGAAATGCTATCGAACTCGGGAAGACGCGCGAGCTTGGATGCTGAAGAACAGGTACTCGAACGGCCGGAGCCTGTTCGTGCTGGTCACCGTGCCCATCATCCCGAGCGTGGCGGCGGCCACGCCCCGCGCAGACTTGCCGCGCGCCGAGGATATCTCCCCCTTGCTCCAGCTCACCCTTCGTTGCCCGGTGCCGTGGCTCTATCTGGCCTTCGCCGCTTCATCTCTTCCTTTGCTGGCGCCGGGAGCCTTCAGCCCTTGGGCGATGCGAAACCGCCGCATCTTCGGCTTGTCCGATCCGGGAACGCACCCGTGGAGACTCGAGCAGGACACCGACGTTTGCACACCAGGCGGCAGCCGAGGCACATCCCCCTCTCAGGCTGCGGGAGGTGTCGCGGCGCTCCGCAGTCCGACACCGCGATGAGGCGCTTGCTTCGCGCCCGGCGAGAAGCTGCTTTCTTGCACGTCCGCTGTGCAGACCTTCGGTCAGATGCTCACCGGGCGGGGGGGGGGACGAGGTCCGTCTTGGGTTTCGCCAACTGGGCCGATTGTTGGAGAGGCAGTGACTTTCGTCCTAGTTTCGTGTATGCTGTGGTGACTGTCGGAGGAGCGTATGGGCGTGTTGTGGGTCGTGGGTGCATTGTACGTGGCGTGCGTGGCGGGCGTGTCGTGCGCGTAGAGTTCGCGCCCGCCTGGGATCTCGCCGGGCCGCATGGGGATGCGGTGCTGCGCCGCGGCGAGCGGATCGAGGACCGGCTCACTCTGCTCGCGGCGTCGGTCGGGCCCGTGCGGCGGGTGCTGGCCGCGGTGGCGGCGCGGGTGATCGATACGCGCGGCGACGAGCGGCTGGGCTATGCGCGCCTCGCCGACTACGCGCGGGAGCGGCCGGGCCTCTCGTCGCGCCAGCTGCAGGATCTCGCGCGCGTGCACCGGCGTCTGACGGAGCTCCCCGGGCTCGAAGGGACGCTGGTCGAGAACCGGCTGCCCTGGAGCAAGGTGCGGCTGCTGGCGCGGGTTGCGGGCGCGACGGACGAGGCGGCCTGGATCGAACGCGCGGCCAGCATGTCGACCCGTCAGCTCGAGCGCGAAGTACGCGCGGCGGGAGCGGAGAACGAGTGTCCCGGCGGCGGGGAGGAGGAGACGCGTGCCCGCCTGACGATTCGCTGCACGGCCGAGGTCGTGCGGCTCTGGGAGCACGCGAAGGAGACGGCCGAGAAGGTGGCCGGCCAGCGTCTGTCCGGTGGCGACGCCCTCGAGCTGATCGTCGCCGAGGCCTGCTCGGAGATTCCCGTCATGCCGGAGTCCGGCGAGGAGCCGCAGGCTGGCGAGAGCTGGGCGCTCGCCCCGAACGAGGAGGCCTCACCGGGTGAAGAGGCCTCACCGGGTAAAGAGCCCTCAGCTGGTAGAGAGGTCACGCCCGACGAGGTCGTGATCGACGAGCGCGTCCCGGCACGACCGCTCCCCGCGTTGGCGCGGCTGCTCGAAGGGCTCGACACAGCCGGCCCCTTCGAGCTGGATCGCAGGCTGCTGCAGGCGGTGCGGCTCGAGCAGACCCTCGAAGCGGCGATGTCGCCGATGCTTCGCTGTGTGACCTCCTCCGAGTACGAGTGG
>JAFDEK010000061.1 GCA_019310385.1 Deltaproteobacteria bacterium | reverse complement strand
CTTCGTTCCCGAGCTGGCCCGTGCCTACCGCAGCGGAGAGCTTTCTTGGGTGAAGGCCCAGTATCTGGTGCCGCTCTTCCTGCTCGACGTCGGGGGCATCGAGGACTGGCGGCCCGGGTGGGTGCGCTGGGCGGGCCAGGTTAGCGTGCGCCGACTGGAAGATGACGTGCGCGCCGCGCTGGCGATGCGCACCTGCAGCACCACGGGCTTCGCGCGTTGTCTGTATCACCCAGAGACGGTGGCCGCGCCCCCCCCGCCGGCCGAGCTTCGCGAGCAGCAAATGTGTGCGCACCAGGAATCCGTGGAGGCGAGCGAGCGCATCGATCTGCACGTGGAACCCGAGGTCGCCTGCCTCTT
Organism: Deltaproteobacteria bacterium; assembly: GCA_019310385.1. GTDB lineage: Bacteria > Myxococcota_A > UBA9160 > UBA9160 > UBA4427 > JAFDEK01. Next base: position 23,996 of record JAFDEK010000061.1, on the reverse strand, counting down.
CGCGGGGGTTCAGGAGACCTACCGCACGGTGATCCAGCGCGAGACGGGCCGGCGGCCCACGGATTCGGAAGTCTTCGGGTGCCTGCTCGTCCGCGCGGTGCAGGCGTGGACCGCCCGCGCGCCCGGCACACGGCGCCCGGACCCGGTCATCGAGCGGGACGCCTATCGCTGCGCGGTTCCCGGCTGCACGTCGCGGCGCAACCTCCACGACCACCACATCGTCTTCCGTTCGGCGGGCGGCAGCGACGCGGAGTCGAACCGCGTGACCCTCTGCGCCTTCCACCACCAGCGCGGCGTGCACCGGGGCGAGCTCGGCGTCCGCGGCCGCGCACCCGACGCGCTGGTGTTCGATCTGGGCGTGCGCGCGGGCCAGCCGCCTCTGGCCCGCTTCACGTCCGGCGACCTTCGCGTGGCCTAGCGATGCGGCTCAACCGCCTCCATCGGGCAACGGATAATCAGTCCCTGATATTGTCGATCAGCTGTGGAACCAGCCCGCACTTCGCGTTGGTGCTGACCGCCTGGGAAGCAGACGTGAAGTCGATCTCCCCGCCAGAGAAGAGCAGGATCAGAGCGCTCAGCTGGTCGAAGACCTCCTCGTCCTGAATCGACGAGGAAACGAGATCGCCCAGATTGTTGAACTGGATGCCCTGCCCGTCGAGGAAGTCGTTCACAGCGTCGTTGGTCGCTTCCAGAAGGTCGCAGTCGACATCCAGCGGCTTCTTCGCATGCGCGGTCGAGACGCTGAGCAGCAGGCCGGCCGTCACTGCCAGAGTCACTGCCAGAGTCGTCAAGAGATTTCTGTTTCTCATATCGCACCTCCCTAGTTTCCGGTTGGGTCGCAGTCGGCACCCCATGTGCCCACTGCAGCATTCGATTAGACGCGAGGGATTCCCACTCTGCAAGAAGAATCGACCGTCCAGGACTGAGCGCCGGAATGGATGAGCCGGGGGCGAATACGCCTCAAATCGTAGGCATTGCCACCCACTCCCGGCCCCGCGGAGGCTTGCCCTGAGATCTCCGTGGGACAAAGCCGGAGGCCTCGGGTAGAATGGTGTTCGATTCTGCCAGCCCCCCAATACAGAACCCCCCAGTCAAACGAGCTGCCTCCTTCACGTGCTCGACCCCCCTGCAGGCGGTGAGCGGTGAGCCGGAAGTACTGCCAGTGTCCCGCTGGTGGGCGGGAGATGTGTGGTCCCAGAGAGCTGGGGCCGCGGGACGAGGGCTTTGCGTCTCGGGGCCCGGGCGTTGCCGCCACCTGTCGACGCTGCGGGCTGCCGGCGCACCCCGGCCTGGGGCTCCAGCGCGCGCGGGAGCCCCGGGAGTACACGCCCCGTCACCTCGCCGAGAAGATCCTCTCGTTCCGCTCGGCTTTGGAAGGCGAGCGCAAGCTCGTGACGGTGCTCTTCGTCGACATCAAGGGCTCCATGGAGCTCGCAGACGAGATCGGCGCGGAGCTGCTCCACGAGGTCATGGACCGCTTCTTCGCGATCCTCTCGGAAGGCATCCACCTCTTCCAGGGCACCATCAACCAGTTCACCGGCGATGGCGTCATGGCGCTCTTCGGCGCGCCCATCGCCCACGAGGACCATGCGCGGCGTGCCTGCTACGCCGCGCTCCATCTCAACGAGGACATGCGCCGCTACTCCGCCCAACTCGAGCGGGATCGCGGGATCGGGCTCGGTGTCCGCATGGGGATCAACTCCGGCGAGGTCGTCGTCGGCAGCATCGGCGATGACCTGCGCATGGACTACACCGCCCAGGGGCACACGGTGGGGCTCGCGGCCCGCATCGAGCAGCTCACCCCGCCCGGGTCCGTCTATCTGAGCGAGTCTACCGCGCGGCTGGTCGACGGCTTCTTCCGCTTGCGTGACCAGGGCGAGTTCGAAATCAAGGGGTTGCGCGAGCCGGCACGGATTTGGGAGCTCTGCGGCATCGGTCCCCTGCGCACCCGGCTGGATCGCTCCTACTCGCGGGGTCTCACCACCTTCGTGGGCCGGGATGCCGAGATGGAGCTCCTCGAGGATGCCCTCGAGCGTTCGCTGGCCGGCGACACCCAGATCGTCGGCGTCATCGCAGCAGCCGGCGTGGGCAAGAGCCGGCTGTGCCTCGAGTTCGGACAACGCTGCCAGGAGCGTGGCACGCCGGTGCGGGTCTCCCACGCCCTCGCCCACGGACAACTCACGCCTTTCCTGCCCGTGCTGCAGCTGCTGCGCACGGTATTCGGCATCCACGACAGCGAGGACGAGGCCAGCGTCCGAAAGAAGATCACCTCCACGACGCTGTTGCTCGCTCCCGACCTGGAGGAGGGCTTGCCCCTCCTCTTCGAGTTCCTCGGAGTACCCGATCCGGATTTCGGTCCCCTGGCCCTCGATCCGGACACCAGCCAGGATCGCCTGCTACAGATCATCACGCGCCTGCTGCGCGCGCATCACCAGCAGGAGCGCGGTGTCTTCCTGCTCGAAGACCTCCACTGGCTGGACTCGAGCAGCGAGCTCTTTCTCGAGAAGTTCGTGGAGTCCATCGTCGGCACTCCGACACTCCTCCTGGTGAACTTCCGTCCGGGCTACCACGCCCCCTGGATGAGCAAGCCCTACTACCACGAGGTCGCCCTGCGGCCCCTCGACGAGGAGGACGTGGCACAGTTCCTCGGCCACCTGCTCGGCGATCACCCGAGCGTCTGCGAGCTCTCCCAGGCAATCCACCAACGTTGCGACGGGAACCCCTTCTTCATCGAAGAAGTCGTGCAGTCCCTCGTGGATTCTGGAAAGCTGGAGGGCGACCGGGAAACCTATCGCCTGACCACGCCCGTCGAGCATCTGAGCGTGCCCGCCACCGTGCACGCGGTGCTGGACGCGCGCATCGACCAACTTGCAGAGATCGAAAAGATGGTCCTGCAGGCGGCCGCCGTCGTGGGGAATCGCTTCTCCGAGGCGCTGCTGTGCTCGGTGCTCCCCGTCGACGCTGGCGCACTGCATCGCGCCCTCGAGTCCCTCATCGAGCTCGAGTTCATCTACGAGTGTCACCTCTACCCGGCCGCCAACTATGCCTTCACGCACCCCCTGACCCAGGAGGTCGCATACCACTCCCAGCTCAGCGAGGCGCGCAGCCGTATCCATGGGCAGATCGCCCAGGCGCTCGAGAACCTCCACGCCGACAAGCTCGACGAGAACGCAGCTCTGCTAGCCCACCATTGGGAGGAGGCCGGCGATCTCATCCGGGCCGCGGGCTGGCACCGGCGCGCGGCGGAGTGGCTGGGGCTGAGCAACATCTCGGCCAGCGATCGGCACTGGCGCTTCGTCCTCGAGGTGGCGGGCGACGCGCCGGAGACGCCCGACGCGATCGAGCTCGCCCTCATCGCACGGATCTGGCTGCTCCAGCTCGCCTGGCGCCTCGGATTCCCCGAAGAGGAGACGACTGAATTGTTCGAGCAGGGGGTCGCGCTCGCCCGGCGCATCGCGAGTGAATCCTCGGTGATCATCCTCGAGCTCACCTATGCGGTCTACTGTGGGGTCGTGGCCGATCACGACGGCCACTACCGCTACGCCTGCGACGCGACCCGGCTCGCCGAGCAGGCGGGCCATCAGGGCCTCACCCGCGCGAGCCGGCTCTCGATGCTGACGGCGCTGATCTCCCAGGGCCGGCTTGCCGAAGCCCTGGAAGCCACCAAGAACGATCGCGTCTCGCCCGTCGAGCTCTTGAATCGCTCGCCGGACGACGAGGCCCTCACCCAGGAGGTCTTCACCCTGGGCATGCGGGGTGTCGCGCTCTCCCTCGCGGGTCGGCTGGACGAGGCCGCCTCGGAGCTGGCCCTCACCCAGCAGCTCGCCGACCACATCCCCGCGCCCGAGACCCGGGGATACATCCACGCTTTCTGCGTCGAGCACGCACTCCTCACTGGCGATCGCGGCTTTGCCCTCGATCACGGAACCCAGGCCGCGGCGCTGGCCGACGAGACCGAGATTCCCCTGCAGATCGCCGACGGCTATCTCGCCCTGGGCAATGCACAGGTCCTCGCCGAGCAGTGGGACGCCGCCCTCGACTCCCTGGGACACGCCCTCGACGTCGTGAATCTGCGCCACGCCCTGATGGCGTTCCGGCCGCGCATCTATACCGCCCTGTCGCGGGCGCACCTGGGCCGCGGGGAGGCCGGTCAGGCGCTCGAGTGCATCGAGCAGGTGCTCGACGGCAACGGGGCCACGGTGGCACGGGTGGTCGAGATCAACGCCCAGCTCGCTCTGGCCCAGGCGCTCCTGTTGGCACGCGGCTCTCGTGCCGCCGAGGCGATCCAGGACGCCATCGACCGGGCGATTCAGAACCTCGAGAGAACTTCGGCCCTCGCCTATCGTCCTGCGGTCCATTGTATACTCGCGGAGATCGCGGAGCACACGAACGACCATGGCGCGCGCAGAATACAGCTCCACAACGCCCACGACTTGTATCGAGCCATGGGCGCCGAGGCCCATGCGCGGAACATCGCCGCAGCCATCGAGCACAGCGTGGGACCTCACGTCAGCACGAAAGCCGGCGTCAGCCGTTGGGCCGCGGGACCTGCCTGAAGCGCAGGCCACTCTGAAGCTCGGGCCACCCTGAAGCTCGAGCCACCGTGAAGCTCAAGATAAAAGGAGAGAACATGAAGCCTGGTGGATTTCGCGTAGACCTCGGCGCCTTGCCCACACCGATTCTCACCCTGTTCATTCAGGCGAACCTCGCCCTTCGCCAGTCGTGGACCCTGAGCGACCGGCTGCTCGAGATCATTCGACTCTTCTCCGCCTACGAGCACGAGTGCCACACCTGAACGGTGTCGAGAGACGAAGCGGGACTTCGTCAAGGACTCACGGATGAGATGGCGGCACGCGTGCTCGAGCCCGAGGGCGCAGGCTTCACCGAAGCGGAGCTTGCACTTCTCCGTGCGCTGCCGCTCATGAAGGCCGAAAGCGCCCTGCTCGCCCTCGATGAGTTGCACGGACATTTCGACGTCGGCGAAGACCGGGGTGAAATCGGCCAGATCGTCTACGCCTACGGCATGTTTCGCGGGCTGCACTCCGCATACGCGGTCCTCGGTGCGGAGTTCCTCGATGCCGACGGGCGTCCCTTGAGCGAGCAACCGGGCTTCGGCGTCGTCACGCTGGCCGACGGTGGCTTCAAGGCGCGCAGTGAGGTCGACCTCCCCTGAAGGCGGAGCTCCCTCAGCGCCGGGCCTTTCTCACTGCCAGGCCTCAGTTCCAAAGACGCTTCCACCAGACGGTTTGCGGGTCGGATCCCCGGGCCTCCGCGTCGGCGAGCTCGGTCCGCTGGCGGATCGTTACCGGGTCCCAACCCGTCAGCTTCGCCAGGGTTTGGATCTCTTGCTCGCGGCGTTCGACCAGATCTTCGCGGTAGCGCGTAGCGGCCTCGCACTGCATTTCCCCGGCAAAGGCGTGTTGCAGGACGTAGCGCCCCTGGAAGTTGCCGCGATCGCTGGTTTCCTGGAAGACGAGATCCTGCGGGAAGTGCTCGCCGTCGTAACGCAGGTGCAGTCGCGTCACGAAGGCGTTGGGGGCGGGCCCGGGCCCTGCTGACTCGTCGACCCACCACACCCCGAGCTCCCGCAGCTCTTTGTCCGACAGGGGGTCGGCGGCACAGGGATCGCACCACGCCATGTTCCAGGCGTACTCGAGGAAGACGGCGCGCATCTCCTCGCGCTCCACCTGGTGCTCGAACATGGCGCGATAGAACTCGCCGAACTCGCCTTTCACGTAGGTGGGAATCGTGCCGCCGGTCGGGAGCTTCACCGTGCGGTAGTTGGTGGTCTCGACGCGGCCCTTGCGCGTCAGGGTGTAGACGAAGAGCTCCTGGGGGCCCTCCGCGTTCAACATGCCGAGGCGGATGGGGAGCATGAACTTCGGCGACTCGTAGGCAACCTGGATGGGGCGCAGTCGCTCGAGCCCGAGCTTCTCGCGCTCGCCGAGGTTCACCTTGGCGACGAAGAAGCGCATTCCCTGCTTGAGGTAGCTCCCGACGACCTCGGAGGCACCCTCGGGCAGGCGATAGCCGCTCTGCCTCAGCCAGGTCACGAGTCCGTCGCTCTGCTCGGCGGCGAGGATCAGGATGTCGTACTCGCCCACGGTGTAGGAGGCCTCGATGGTGACGCCCAGGGCCTTGGCGCCTCCGAAGGGGGCCGGCATGCGCATGCTCGATTGCCTCGCGGCTCGCGACATCCTGGCCAAGACCGGCGGCCGGCACGGATCCGCATCGAAGTACTCCACCAGCCGGGGCGCCGTGTAGGCGTCGAGATGCTCCACGAGCGCGGGCTCCGCAACGTGGATCTGCTCGCGCTCGATGAAGGTCGGCACCGGGATCACCATGGCGAACTCTTTCGGCTCCCCGCGATAGTCGCTCGCCATGGTGATGACCGTGCGATCCTTGTGACGCGCCAGCACCACCTGGGAGGCTTCGTTGAAGAGTCCGGTGTCGGCCTTCGCGACGTAGAAGCCGCAGAAGGCGCTGGCGCCCTGCGGCAGCAGGCCCACCAGGGCGAGGCACAGACCGACGATGGGCAGACCGGCGATGGGCAGGACGCGGCCCAGGGCATGCGCGGTCGAGGGCTTTCGATGAAGCATGGGTTTCTCCTCGCGGTGTCCAGGCCAGCGGAAACGCAAGCCCGGAAGGAAGCGATCGATCAAGGGAACCAGGGGCGCGCAGGCCGCCAGGGCGATGAAGAGGCCGTGGGGCCGATACAGCGCGAACTGGATGGCGCCCGCCACTGCGGCCACGAGGGCGGCGAAGAGCACCCGCCCGGCGCGCGAGTCGGGGGTGGTGCGCGGATCCGAGAGCATGAAGAAGGCAAAGAGCAGCAGCCCGCCGCTCTCGAGGGCGTGGAGGGGGATTGCCATGGGCTCCCCGAGCCACGCCGAGCGCCCGAAGAGCAGCGCGCACCAGAAGACGACGAATGCGAGGGTGACGTCGCCACGCTCGGCGCGGCGCAGTACGAGCGCCCCGGCGCAGACCACGGCCGCGGCCGCCAACGCTTCGGAGCCCCACTGGCCGGGCGACACCCAGGCCCCGTCGGTCGTGTAGACCACGACGACGATGGCCAGGTTGGTCGGATTGAAGACGTGCTTGCCGCCGGCGCGGATCCAGTACTTGCTCGCGATGGCGACGAAGGCGGCGAGGACGAGGTAGACCGGATCGTTCGCGCGCAAGAGGAGACAGAGCGAGAGGCCCGAGATCAGCGGACTGCGGGGATCGAACGAGCGTCCGCTGGCCAGCAGGGCCTCCGTGGCCAGGGTCGTCGAGAGGATCAGGATCGCGCCGAGCAGACTCACCTCGAAGTCGAGGGCCACGCGACCATAGGCGAGCAGCGATAGCAGAATCCCGATCTGCAGGTGCCGTGGATCGGAGGCCAGCCGGCGCAGCGCGGTCTGCTTCGGCGGGTGGGGTGCAAGTACCTGGGCGGTGGTCATCGTCGCAGCTCCTCGAAGGCTATGACGACCCCGAGCAGCAGCGGTTCCGCGGAACCAGCACCTCCCACGTAAGGTCTTTGTAAAGTGGGGAGGCGTAAAATGGGGCGCCCTCTGCCGGAGACCTCCCGCGAACAGGGAGCCAACGAAAACTTGGACTATGCTCCCGCTCGATCTCGGGACGCCGGCCGGGGAGCCGGGATCCGGGAGACCGGGATCCCGGAGAAGAGAAGAAAAAAGAGAAAAAAGAGAAAGAAGAGAAAGAAAAAGGGGGAGGGATTCCTTGAAGATCCTGGTCACCGGAGCCGCGGGCTTCGTGGGCTCGAACTTATGCGAAGCCCTGCTGGCGCGAGGCGACGAGGTCGTGGCTCTCGACGACTTCAACGACTTCTACGACCCGGCTCGCAAGCGCGCCAACGTCGAGGGCTTCCGCGAGCACGAACACTGCCGCTTCTTCGAGGCCGACATCTGCGACGCGGCGCGCATGGACGAGATCGTCGGCGCCGAGCGCCCCGAAGCCGTGGCCCACCTGGCCGCCTACGGGAACGTCCGCTACTCGATCGGCCGCGCGCCTCTCTACACCCGCGTCAACATCGTGGGCTCCATCAACCTGCTCGAAGCGGCCCGGAAAGAGGGGATCGACCGCTTCGTCTTCGCCTCCACGTCCTCGGCCTACGGTGCGACGACGCTGCTGCCCTTCGAGGAGAGCGACCCCTGCAACCTCCCCCTGGCGCCCTACCCGGCGTCGAAGAAGGCCGTCGAGGTGCTCGGCTACACCTATCACAACCTTCACGGCCTGAACTTCACCGCACTGCGCTTCTTCAGCGTCTACGGGCCCCGGGGCCGGCCCGACATGATGCCCTTCATGGTGACCGACCGGGTAGCGCGGGGGGAGGAGATCGTGCTCTTCGATGCCGGCCGCCTGAAACGCGACTGGACCTACGTGGACGACATCCTTGCCGGGATAATGGCGGCCCTCGATCGGCCGCTGGGCTACGAGATCATCAACCTCGGCCGCGGCGAGCCCGTACTGATGTCCGATTTCGTCGAGATCGTCGAAGGGCTCGTGGGCCGCAAGGCACGGCTCTCGACGCCCGAGGCGCCGGCCAGCGAGCCCAAGATCACCTTCGCGAACATCGACAAGGCCCGCCGGCTGCTCGACTACGCGCCCCAGACCGCCGTCGCCGATGGGCTTGCGCGGCTGTGGGAGTGGTACCAGGCCCAGGTAATGGGCGGAAGCTCGAAACGAGTCTCGAAACGAGGAGAGCAAGCATGAGTGCGCGTACCCTGAAGATCGCCAAGATCGTGACCGCAGCTACCTGGATCCTGCTCGCCGGGGCCCTCTTCTGCCCCCACGACTCCACGCTCCTCCAGGCCCTGCGCCTCGGATTCTGGGTGCTCCTGGGGGTGCACGCCGTCGAGTGCCTGATCTTCCTCCCGACCCTGAGAGCGAGCGGCAAGCCCCTACCCGGCCAGATCTTCCAGGTCCTCCTCTTCGGCGTAATCCACTACAAAACCCTCCGCCAAGAAGAATCCGGCTAACGCAAGGGGGGGGACGGTTGACCTAGGGTCGGGGTTTAGACGGCGCGGGGGAGGTCGAGGGTGCTGTCCGCCATGGCGAAGCCGCCGGGCAGCTTCTTGCCGCGATACATGGCCGCGTCGGCGATCTCCTGGAGCACCACGGGATCGGTGGCGTGGTCGGGGTAGAGGGCGGCGCCGACGCTGGCGCCCACCGAGATCGACTGCCCGTGGAACTCGATGGGCACGCAGATGGCTTCGATGAGTTCCCTCGCGACCACTTCGACGTCGTCGACCCGCTTCACGTGCTCGAACACCACGGCAAACTCGTCACCGCCGATCCGCGCAACGCAGTCCGTTGCCCGCACGCGCTCTCGAAGGCGTCTCGCCAGCTCCTGTAGGAGCAGGTCGCCAGCCCGGTGGCCGAAGCGATCGTTCACGGGCTTGAAGCCGTCGAGGTCGACGATGAGCAGAGCCAGGGTGACGCCAGCTCGACTCGCCCGCTGGATTCCCCGGTCGAGCTGGATGCTCAGGGTTCGGCGGTTCGCGAGCTGGGTGAGGGAATCGTGACTGGCCAGGTGATCGAGCTCGGCCCGCTCCCGGGCGACGGTCCTGTGGAGATTCTGATTGATGCTCTCGTAGAGGAAGATGACCGCCGCGACGAAGAGGCACATCACGCCAAGAATGATGACTTGGGCGGTCTTGTAGTTCTCGGGCACCACGATCTGGGGAAAGACGTGGCCGGCCCGGTCGAAGAGCAGCAAGGCCGCCCAGCTCGCAATGGCGATGGCGGCCCACACGCTTCCCGCGATCCGTCCGCAGGTGAGGGTTCCGACCACGGGCAACATGATGAGGAGCGCGAGAGTCGGCGACTCGATCCCGCCGAGGCGGAAGCACGCACCGAAGAGGATCGCCCACAACCACAACACGAGCAGGTTTGCGGAGAGCTGGCGTGAGCCGCTGATCCAGAAGGCCCCGAGGCCGAGCAGAGTGCCTGCAACCACGCCGAGCGTCATCAGACCCGCCAGGGGCGCTCCTTGCTCGCTCAAGGGCAGGATGAGCGGGACGACGAAGTGGAGGAGCGCCGACCCGAAGAACAGGCTCGCGGTCACCGAGACGAGAATCCGCGCGCGCAGCAGCTCGTCGTCGCTACTGCGGGCCGAGTCCGGAATGCAGCGCTCCACAGCCCGCCAGAGGCGCGCACGCACCCATCTCAGGTGCCCTTGCTCGCGCTCTTGCGGCGAACGATCTGGCGGCGAAAGCGGCGATGGCGGCAAAAAAGACAACGAATTCCCATCTCCCCGCGCGCGGCGGTTCTAGAGGTCTCGGAAGCAAAATCGGCCAGCCCGGTCGCGGTCTTTAACCTCCATGATGCGCTGGAACGAAGCAACGACCCGACAACCACCAGACAACGCACGAGACAACGGACGAGACACGTGCCCCGCGCCCCTTCAACGGGCCCGCCACGCCCTCCCCCCCGGGTGCGCGCGCTTCAGATTCTGTCGTGGGTCGGCGGTGACGGCCCCGTCATCGGGGGCGGCGCCGGCCGCGCTGCCGGGCCGCGCCACGGTAGCCGGCAGGCCTCACCGATGCCCCTCGCGCCCGATCACCGCCCGCGCCGTCTCCGCCCCCAGCCTGCGCACGCCGGCGCGCCTCGCTGGCGCCGGGCGGCGGGCGTGTCGGAATCAAGCAGTCAGGACCGCTGCCGATCAGATCCTCGCGGCCGGCAGAGCGAAGCGCCCCCCGCACCTCGAAGTAGTTCTCCGGCGCGAAGAACTGCAGCAACGCCCGCTGCACCGAGCGCTCCCGCAGCTTGCGGGCGCTGTGCACGCGGCGGCCGGTCTCGGGGTCGAGGCCCGTGTAGTAGATGCAGGTCGCCACGTCCATGGGAGCGGGAATGAAGTCCTGCACCTGGCGGGGCCGATAGCCCGAGCGCTTGAGGTAGACCGCGAGCTCGATCATCTCGTCGACGCCGCAGCCCGGGTGGCTCGCCATGAAGTAGGGAACCAGGTACTGCTCCTTGCCCGCCGCCTCCGAGGCCGCCCGGAAGCCCGCGGCGAAGCGCTCGAAGCCCGTCGGGCCGGGCTTCTTCATGTAGCCCAGCACCTCTTCGCTCACGTGCTCGGGCGCCACCTTGAGGTGGCCTCCCACATGATGCCGAGCCAGCTCCTCGAGGTACTCGGGCTCGTCGGCAGCGAGATCCATGCGAATGCCCGAGGCGATGTGGACCTTGCGCACGCCCTTCACGCCCCGGCTCTCGCGCATGAGGTCGACCAGGGGGCGGTGGCTGGTGCCCAGCAGCTTGCACACCTTGGGGTGGACGCAGGAGAGCCGCCTGCAACGCGCCTCCACCTCGGGCCGGGTGCAGCCCATGCGGTACATGTTGGCCGTGGGCCCGCCGAGATCGCTCACGTGCCCCTTGAAGTCGGGGCCCTGGGAGATGGCGCGGACCTCTTCCAGGATGGAGCGCTGGCTGCGGCTCTCGATGCTCCGCCCCTGGTGCAGAGTGATGGAGCAGAAGCTGCAGCCGCCGAAGCAGCCGCGCATGATCTGCACCGAGTCCTTGATGACCTGCCAGGCCGGAATCTCCCCGGCGCCTTCATAGCGCGGGTGAGGCCGGCGCGTGTAGGGAAGCTCGTAGAGCGCATCGAGCTCGTCACTGCCCAGGGGCAGCGGGGGCGGATTCACGACCAGGGTACGCTCGCCGTGGGCCTGGGTGAGACGTCGGGCATTGCGGGGATTGGTCTCGCGGTGCACGAGACGGGTCGCCTCGGCGAAGGCGCGCGGGTCCTCGCCCACCGCCGCGAAGCTGGGAAGCGCGATGGTGCCGCCCTCCCCCGCCCCATCCTCCCAGCAGTGATCGGGCAGCGATTGTTTGCCGCCCAGCAGATAGGCGACGCCGCGCAGGTCGCGCAGATTCTGGGGCTCCTCTCCGGCGTCGAGACGCTGGGCGATCTCGAGGATGTTCCGCTCCCCCATTCCGAAGACCAGCAGGTCCGCCTTGGAGCTCACGAGATTGCTGGGAAGCACCTTGTCGGACCAGTAGTCGTAGTGCGCCACGCGGCGCAGCGAGGCTTCGACGCCTCCCGTCACGACCGGGACCCCCTTCCCGGCCTCGCGGCAGCGCTGGGCATAGACCGCGCAGGCGCGGTCGGGTCGCAGGCCGATGGCGCCGCCGGGCGAGTAGGCGTCCGCGTTGCGGCGCTTCTTGTTGGCCGTGTAGTGGTTGATCATGGAGTCCATGTTGCCGGCGCTCACCGCGTAGAAGAGCCGCGGCGGGCCGAAGGCGCGCCAGGCCTCGGCACTGCGCCAATCCGGCTGGGCGAGAATCGCCACCTTGAAGCCGTGGGCCTCGAGCCAACGTCCGAGTATGGCGGCCGCGAAGGAGGGGTGGTCCACGTAGGCGTCGCCGCTGACGAAGAGGACGTCGGGCCGCTCCCAGCCGAGGGCGCGCACCTCCTCGGGCGAGCAGGGCAGGAAGTGGCCGGGGGTGGGGGTGGGAGTGGAAGGGACCTGTGCCATCAATCGGCGATCAATCGTCTACGCGCTCGATGTCCGCACCGAGTGCGCGCAGCTTGCCCTCGATGTTCTCATAGCCGCGATCCACGATTTCGGCGTTCTGCACGATGCTCGGCCGGCGCCGTGCGCACAGGGCCGCCATCATCAACGCCATGCCGGCGCGGATGTCCGGGCTGCGCACCGTCTGTCCTGTCAGGGGCGTCTTGCCCGTGACCACGACACGGTGCGGATCGCAGACGATGATGTTGGCGCCCATCTGGATCAGCGGATCGACGAAGTACATGCGGCTCTCGAAGAGCTTCTCGAAGAAGAGCACCGTGCCGCGGGTCTGGGTGGCAAGCACCAGCAGGGCGCTCATGAGATCCGAAGGAAACTGGGGCCAGGGGCCGTCGTCTACCCGCGGCACCCGACCGCCCACGTCGGGCTGGATGCAGGGCTCCTGCCCGCCCGGCAGGTGGATCTGGTTGGCTTCGAACTCCATCTCCAGGCCGAAGCGCTCGAATATGCGGTGGATCATCCAGAAGTGCCCGCCGCGCACTCCCTCCACGGTGAGATCACCGCCCGTAGCCGCGGCCAGAGCGAGGTAGCTGCCCGCCTCGATGTGATCCCCCTCGATGCGGTGCTCGACGCCCGAGAGGCGCTCGACGCCCGTCACCACGAGGGTGTTGGTCTTGATCCCCTCGATGCGCGCCCCCATGTCGACCAGCATCTCGGCGAGCTCCTGTACGTGGGGCTCGCTGGCCGCGTTGCGGATCTCCGTGGTCCCCGCGGCCAGCACCGCCGCCATGAGGATGTGCTCCGTGGCAGTGACGCTGGCCTCGTCGAAGAAGAGGGTGCTGCCCTGCATGCCCGCAGGCGCGGAGATCTGGAAGTCGTCGGGCTCGACCTCGCAGCCGAGCTTCTCGAGACCGTAGAAGTGGGCGTCGAGGCGACGCCGTCCGATCAGATCGCCGCCCGGCGGAAAGAGGGTCGCGCGGCCCATGCGGTGCAGCAGGGGCGCGGTGAAGAGAAAGCTCGTTCGCGTCTTCTCGCACAGCTCCCGAGGCACCTCGTGCTCGCGGATCTCGGCGGCGCGGATGCGCAGGGTCGAGCCCTCGCGCTTGACCTCGGCACCGAGGTGGGCCGCGATGTCGAGCATGCTCGCCACGTCGCGAATGGCGGGAACGTTCTCCAGCACGATCTCGTCTTCGGTAAGCAGGCAGGCTGCGATGATCGGCAGCACCGAGTTCTTGTTGCCGCTCGCCTGCAGGTGCCCCCGAATGGGTCTTCCCCCGTTGATGACGAACTTGCTCATCTCGCTCCGAATCCCCCCGGCCGTTGCATTCTCCACAAAGAGCGGCGCCCCCAGATCATGCGGGCACTGGGCGCATCCGGCCACCCCGGTGCCGTGGTGAAGGCGATCCCAGGGCCATTTCAGGGCTTGGATCCTGCTTGGAACCCCAATCTGTATCGGTTATTCTGGCCCCTCCCTCCACGGGCACCTCCAGGCTCGGGCGGCAGGGCCGAGCGCGCGAACACGCTGAAAAGCGCTGAAAGAGGCTGACAGGGCGGGATTCGCCGACAATGATCTTCAATACCTTCGAGTTCGCGCTCTTTTTCGCGATCGTCTTCGGTCTATACCTGCTCCTGCCCCAGCGCGCCCAGAACCGCATGCTTCTGGTCGCGAGCTACGTGTTCTATGGCGCATGGGACTGGCGCTTCCTCTCGCTCCTCGCCATCTCCACGGTGATCGACTACACGGTGGGCCTGCGCCTCGCCGCCAGCGACGACCCGCGCACCCGGCGCGCCTGGGTCACCCTCAGCCTGGCCTCCAACCTCGGCATCCTCGGCTTCTTCAAGTACGCGGGCTTCTTCGCCGACAGCTTCAGCGACCTCTTCCTGCTCTTCGGGATCGAGCTACCGGCCTTCACCCTCGAGATCGTCCTGCCGGTGGGGATCTCCTTCTACACCTTCCAGACCCTCAGCTACACCATCGACGTCTACCGGCGCCGCATCGAGCCGACCCGCCAGTTCTTCGACTTCGCGCTCTTCGTCGCCTTCTTCCCCCAGCTCGTGGCCGGCCCCATCGAGCGCGCGAGCAACCTGCTGCCCCAGGTCCTGGGGCGTCGCGAGGTCACCTGGGAGAAGATCTCCTCGGGCTCCTGGCTGGTGCTCTGGGGCCTCTACAAGAAGGTCGTCATCGCCGACAATCTGGCGGCCGTGGTCAACGCGGTCTACCGCCCCGCCTCCCAGCCCACCTCCGCCGAGATTGCGCTGGCCACCGTCGCCTTCGCGTACCAGATCTACTGCGACTTCTCGGGCTATACCGACATCGCCCGGGGTATCTCGCGCATGATGGGCTTCGACATCATGCTCAATTTCAACATCCCCTACGCGGCGGTGAACCCCTCGGACTTCTGGCGCCGCTGGCACATCAGCCTCTCCACCTGGCTGCGCGACTACCTCTACATCCCCCTCGGCGGGAACCGCGGCGCCACCTTCTTTACCTACCGCAACCTCTTCATCACCATGGTGCTGGGCGGCATCTGGCACGGTGCAGCCTGGCCCTTCGTGATCTGGGGCGCCTACCACGGCACCCTGCTCATCGCCCAACGGCTGCTGACCCCCTCCCTGGCCGCCATCGCGCCCGCGAGCCTGCTCGGCCGCGCCGGATGGCGCGGGCTGCGTTGCACCCTCATGTTCCTGCTGGTCTGCCTTGGTTGGCTGATGTTCCGCTCGGAGAGCCTCGGCCACATGCTCGGCCTGCTCGGCACCCTGGTCGGCCCCTTCGAGCTGGGCCTGGCGGGCCAGTGGGTCTTCCCCTTCTGCGCCCTCACCGCACCGCTGATCGCCATGCAGATCGCCCAGTCGCGCTGCCGAGACCTCGAGGCGGTGCTCCGCTGGCCCTTCGCCCTGCGGGTCGCCGTCTACGCGAGCGTGATGATTCTGATCATCCTCCTGGGAGAGGAAATTGGAACCCCCTTCGTCTACTTCCAGTTCTAGTTCTGGTTCCGGTTCCAGCACTGGTTCCAGCTCCAGGACTGAGAGGGGCATGCCCTGGGCGGGGATCGTCGCGCTGATCGTCGTAGTCTTGCTGGACGCGGCGCTGCTGGGAAGCCGGGGGCCCTGGGAGCGGATCTTTCGCGCGCTCCCCTACGACGGCTCTCTCTACACGGGCGTCGCCCGGGACCGCACCCAGCTACAAAAGATCCGCGCCGCCGATCCGGAGCAGCCACGCATCTTGATCTTCGGCACCAGCCGCGCCAATCGCGGCTTCAACGTCGTGCGCGCCGAGCGGGGCCTTCCCGGGGCCAGCCTGGGCCAGATGGCCCATCAGATGATGGACCCCTTCGCGATCCTCTCCCTCGTGGACGAGAGCGTCGCGGCGGGCGCCGACGCGGTGGTGCTCCTGCTCTCGCAGTTCGACACCCACCGGCCCCTGCGCATCGAGCCCATCCCGGGGAAGTCATCGGCCAGTCTCGCCGCCATCGGCGACCTCACCGACGCGGCCGGCGCCGCCTTCGCGTGGCAGATCCGCGACAGCCTCTACCGCATCGCTGCTTCTTCGGCGCTGGGTAGCTACCGCTTTCGCGATGTCCTCGGCCGCACCGGACTCAACCGGACCCGCGAGTTCGCCCTCGACGACCGCCTCGACAGCCGCGGCTTCGCCCTCATGCGAGGCCCCGCCGCCCTGGGCGAGCCGCGCGAGAAGGCCCTCGGCGCCGAAGAACGCGAGGAGCTCCTCGAGCGCCTCTCCCCCCGGCTACGCTCCCGGGCGCCCCGGCAATTCGGCTGGTTCACCGAGACCCGGCGCGGAGAGCACGCCCGAGTTCAAATGGCCCTGGTGCGCCGAATCGTCGAGCGCCTGCGCGACGCCGACGTAGAGGTCTTCATCGTCGAGTGCCCCCTCCACCCCCTCGCGGCCGACATCGAAGAGCGAGGAACGCGTGCTGAATTCGCCGCCCTCGCCAGCGATCTCGCCTCGGAAACCGGCGCCCACTTCCTCCGACTCGAAGCCATGCCCCCCTTCGAAGCCAACGACTTCAACGACCTCCTCCACCTCGGCCCCAGCGGCTCCGAGAAGCTCACCGCGGCCGTCATCTCCACGCTCCACGAACACCTACCCAACCTCGCCCCCCCGCAGCGACCACCGCCCGGCCCCTGAGGCCGGTCACTCCACATACCCGAGCTCCCGCAAAGCCTCGATACTCTCCTCATCGACCTCGACCTGAACCTCGATCGGAGTCCGCGTCCCCGCCCCCCAGGTCGCTCCCTCCCGAAGCCCCTCCAGCTCAGCGAGCAACTCCGCCACCACCTCCGGCCGCTCCCCAGCAAGATCCCGCTGCTCCTCCGGATCCGCGCTCGTGTCATAGAGCTCGAAGCGCCCTTCGTCGTCGATCAGCTTCCATCGCCCCCGCACCACCGCCCACAGGTTCTGGCTGCGCCACTTGTGCTGCTTCAGACGGTGAGCGAAGAGCGCCCGGCTCTCCAGCTCCTCCTCGAGTGCCCGGCGCTCCGGCGCCCCCGCCGGCTGCCGCAGCAGCGGCACCAGGGAACGCCCCGGAAGCTCGGGACCAAGGTCAGAATTAGGGTCAGAGTTGAGGTCAGAGTTGGGGTCAGAATCGATACCGGCCAGATCGAGGAGGGTCGGCAAGAGATCGACCTGGCTGACATTGCTCCCGATCACCCGGGAGTCGACGCCGGCCCCGGGCGCGTGGACGACCCAGGGCACCCGCAGCAGCTCCCGGTACATGAACATGCCGTGACCCGTATTGCCGTGGTCTCCGAGCTCCTCTCCATGGTCGGCCAAGACGACCACGATGGCGTCTCGCTGCCAGCCCAGACGCTCGAAGATCCGCTCGAGGGCGTCGTCCACATAGGCGATCTCGCTGTCGTAGGACGCCGCTAGTGGCTCTCCGAGCTTCTCGAGCAGCCCCGCGTACCAGGGCCTGCGTCCGATGTAGGGCCAGTGGACGTCGTTGAAGTGGAGATACACGAAGTTCGGCCCCCCGGCGCGCAGCTGCGGCGCCCATCGATTCAGCTGCTCGACCATTTGCTCGGCCGTCCCGCTCTCCATGAGCTTCATGGCGTGCAAACGTTCGAAGTGATCGAAGCCCTCGCTGAAGCCCAGCTCGGGGCCCACGTTGACGTTGGCCGCGATTCCGTAGGTCGCATAGCCGGCCTCGCGGAAGCGCTCGGGCAGGGTCTCGATGTCTCGAGAGATGCGCTTCATGGTGAGCGTCGAGCGGCCCTCGCGCTCCACCTGCTCGATGCGATCGCGCTGGGCGAAGAAGCCCGTCGTGACGCCATGCTGCGTCGGGTAGAGCCCCGTGAAAATCGAGGCCGTCGACGGGGCCGTCCAGGTCGAGGTCGCAAAGGCGCGCTCGAAGCGGGCCCCGTCGCGAGCCAGCTTCGCGAGGAAGGGTGCCGTCTCGGCCTCGTAGCCATAGAAGCTCAGGTGGTCGGCGCGCAGGGTGTCGATGGTGATCACGACGACGTCGGGCCGCTCGGCCGGTGCGCTGCCCGCGCCCGCACTGCGCCTCTCCCGGTAGTCCTCGAGGAAGCGCGCTGCGACCCGCTTCTGTCCCTGCTCGTTCCAGTGGATGTCGCCGGGCACGTAGAAGCGCCGCAAGGCCTGCTCGCGCTGCTTGCGCGACTTCCCCTTCACGAATTCCTGGAAGTAGTCGAGGAAGTGAACCTCGTTCTTCGCGCTCCACTCGCGCCAGTGGCGAACCTGAATCGAGTCGAGATCTCCCTGTGCGACCTGCTCGGGCCAGGGGTAGACGGCCAGGGTCAGGGGAATGCCGCGGGAGCGAAGCAGCTCGAGGAGCTGCGACATGAGCAGCTCCATCCGCTCCAGGCCAGGGACGCCGTACTCTTCGAAGAGCTTCTCGTCGACGGTCCACATCCCACGCCGCCGCCCCAACCCGAACTTTCGCCTGGGACGCCGCAGCTCGGCCAGCTGATCGGGATGCGGCGGCTTGGCCCGCACCCGCTCCTGCTCGTCGATGAAGTAGATCTCGGCCTCGTCCTGGGCGTCGGAGATGTCGAGGAAGACCACCACCTCGTCGAACTCGAGTCCGACCTCTTCGATCAGGTAGCGGATCTTGCGCCAGTAGATCGAGGGCGCGTAGGAGGCCACAGCCGCGTTGAGCACCTCGACCCCATCCCGCGCCAGCTCAGCCGCGATGAGCCCCACGAAGGTGTCCTGGTAGTCGAAGCCGATGCCCTCGGTGAAGGAGTCCCCCATGAAGAGGATGCGATGGGCGTCCGAGCGAAGCGCAACCTCGCGAACGCGCTCGTCCCGGAAGCCCAGGGAGTTGGTCCGCAGCGCGTAGAGGCGCGGACCCCAGCGCGCACCGTCGATGCTGCGGTTGGGATAGAGGTCGTGGTGATAGACGGGCGAGAGGCTGCGGAATTCGCGTTCGAGTCTGCGTGCGGGCTCCAGACGGTCGTCGAGGACGAACTCCCGGGTGGCGTCGAGGCCCGACCGGCCCAGGAGATCGTCACGCAAGCGCCACGCCTTCTCGCGCAGCTCGCTGACGAAGAGGTCGACCTGGTCGGCGTGCCGCGAGAAGCGGGCAACGGGTCGCGATGCCTCGTCGCACGAGAGGAGCGAGCCCGCCCCCAGCACCAGCACCCCTAGCAGGACGCCACCGAGGACGACGCCACTACGGATGACGCCACTACGGACGACGCCACTGCGAAAAAAAGGCGAGGCGGATCTCTTCTCAGGGTCGCGACGGCTCATTCTCCCCGTAGAGTATAATGCCCGGCGCCCGCCCGGCATGCCGACATGAAGGCATGAGGGAAGTGTGGGGCGAGAAGGGCGTGGCAATTGGAACCTCGATCCCTGTGGAATGCGAGCCGGGCGCGCGAGCTGCCCGCCACGCCGCAATTCCCTGCCTGCCTCTTGCCGCTCCTCTGCCTGCTCGCCCTCCTCGTCGCCTTCGCCTGCGACGCAGGGGCGCCGCCCTCCCCTCCCTCCCCTCCCTCCCCTCCCAACGTCGTGATCCTGCTGGCCGACGATCTCGGCTGGAACGACGTCGGCTACCACGGCAGCGAGATCCGCACGCCCCACATCGACGCACTGGCCCGGGAGGGCGTCCGTCTCGAGCGCTTCTACGTGAGCCCCATCTGCTCGCCCACCCGGGCGGGCTTGCTGACCGGGCGCTGGCCCATCCGCTACGGGCTCATGAAGGCCGTGATTCCGCCATGGTCGCGATACGGACTGCCGGTCGGCGAGCACACCCTGGCCGAGCTCTTCGAGAAGGCCGGCTACACGCGGCGCGCGCTGGTGGGCAAGTGGCACCTCGGCCACAGCCGGCGCGCCCAGCACCCCCTGGAGCGCGGCTTCAGCGAGTTCTACGGCCACTACAACGGCGCCATCGGCTACTTCGATCACCGCAGGCTGGACGAGGTCGACTGGCACCGAGGCTGGAAGACCCTGCACGAAGAGGGCTACAGCACCGATCTGCTCGCTGACGAGGCGGTGCGCTTTCTGCGCGACAGCCAGCCCGGCGAGCCCTTCTTCCTCTACGTCGCCTTCAACGCGCCCCACAAGCCCTTGCAGGCCAAGCCCGAGGACCTCGCCCGCTACCCGCAGCTGCGCAAGCCGCGCAAGACCTACGCCGCCATGGTGGACTCCCTCGATCAGGCCGTGGGCCGCATCCTCGACACGCTGGACGAGCGAGGTCTCGCGGAGGAGACCTTCGTGCTCTTTCTCAGCGACAACGGCGGCGAAGCGGGCATCGCGGACAACTCCCCCCTGCGCGGCGCCAAGAGCAGCGTGCACGAGGGCGGGATCCGGGTGCCCGCCATCGTGCGCTGGCCCCGGGGAGGTCTTGCGGGCGCTGCGGACGGTGTGGGCGGTGCGGAGGGTGTGGAGGAAAGAAGCGTCGAAGAGCCCATGGGCTACATCGACGTGTATCCCACCCTCAAACGCGTCGCCGGGGCGGAGTTTGCCGACCCCGAGCCCCTGGACGGCCACGACGTGCTCGACATCATGGCGGGCCAGGACGCCGCCCCGGACCGCCGCTGGTACAGCTTCCTCGCGCCCCTGGGCCCCGAGGAGATCGCCGTGCAGCAGGGGCCGTGGAAGCTCGTGGTGAAGGGCCCCTCGATCCTGCTCCAGCGGCCTCCCCGCCCCTGGATCTTCGAGCTCTACCGCATCGATCGAGACCCCGGCGAAACGACGAACCTGGCCGATCGACACCCCGAGCGGGTCACCGAGCTACTCGACGACCTGCGAGCCTTTCGCGCGCTGCAGCCCGGTAAGGGCGTAGCCGCCTACCCGGTCGGACAGGAGGGCTTCGTCGCCCCCACGGACTGGCAGGTGGGCAGGTAGCAACCGGTTGGCCGCGGAGACCCTATACTGGGATACGCTGGCGGAACATGAGCAGAACAAGAGAGGAGCCCATCCCGTGAAGATCGAGATCACCTACTGCGTCCGTTGAAACTACCTCCCCAAGGCCTCCAGTCTGGCGGCCCGAATTCGCGAGCAGACGGGCGAGGAGCCCGTGCTCATCCGGGGAGACAACGGGATCTTCGACGTCGTCGTCGACGGCGCGCTGCTCTTCTCCAAGCACACCGAGGGGCGTTTTCCGGAGGAGGACGAGATCCTCTCCGGGCTGCCCTGAGCGGGCCGGATGCGCGGCTGCTCTTTCGGGCGCTCTGTAGGACACAATTTTCGCCTTACAGGGTAAGAGGGCGACTTACAGGGTAAGATCGCAGCCCCTTGGAGGACTTCGTGATTCTTGATCGCTTCCGGGCCACTCTGCTCGCGCTCTGCGTCGCCCTCGCAGCGGCCTCTTCCGGCTGCGCGAACCGCTCGACGAGCTCCGCTCCCCAGCCCGACCCGAACCTCGCCGCCTCGAGCCCGGCGGCCCCCTATCAGCCAAGCCCGCCCAGCCCGCCCAGCCCGCCGAGCCAGCCCGGCCAGCCCGGCCCCTACACGGCGCCCGCCCCAGCCCAGAGCTGGAGCGACTCCATGAACAAGGGTCGCGAGGATCTGCGGCTCGGTCGCCTGAAGGCGGCCGAGGAGTCCTTTGTCGCCGCCCTGGGCACGACCCGCCGCATGCGCCCCAACGACGTGCTGAGACTCGATGCGACCCTCGCCAACCTCGAGCGAGTGGCCGAACGCTATCGCGCAGCGAAGCGCAGCGACGACTTCTCCCGGGTGGC
Organism: Deltaproteobacteria bacterium; assembly: GCA_019310385.1. GTDB lineage: Bacteria > Myxococcota_A > UBA9160 > UBA9160 > UBA4427 > JAFDEK01. The sequence goes on along the minus strand of JAFDEK010000061.1, from coordinate 2,358 downwards.
CAAGATCGTGATCGCAGAGAGCCCGCCGCCGGCCGCCCGCTTCGAGCTCGCGAGGCTGCTGACGGGACTGGGCAGGCTGCAGTTGCAAGACGAAGAGTTCGACGAGGCCGCTGCGAGCTTCGACCGCGCCCTCGAGATCCGCATTCGCCTCCAGGGCCGGGAAGCCACGACGGTCATCAACCTGAATCGCATGCTCGCCGAGGTCGAGATCGGACGCGAAGACCCCGATGCCGCCGCCCAGTACCTCGAGCGCGCCATCGAGATCCAGGAGACGGCGGGGATGACCGAGACCGCCGCCTTCGTCGATGCCCTGGTGGCACTGGCCGACGTGCGCACCCAGCAGGAGCAGCTCGACGAGGCGCGCGCGCTATCGGGCCGCGCACTCGAGATCTCCCGGCGCCTCGAGCTCGAGCGAAGCGCCAAGATCGAGGCTCAGCTGATCGAGCTGCAGCAGGACGACCCCTGGTCGGACGACTGACGCCCATCCTCCACAGCCCCGACAAGCTCAGCCCCAGCAAGGGCTTACCCAGTAACCCTCGAATTCACCCAAGCCCTCTACGGAAGCGCCGGGCGCTCGAAGACGAGGCTCTCATAGAGCTCCGGTCCACTTCGGCCGAGGCGAAAGCGGCGGCGCCGGCGCAGCGAGAGGCCGAGCCTCGCGGCCGCGGGCACGTAGTCGTAAATGGGATGGAGCGCGCAGAGCCGCAGGGCCCAGGCCGCCAGGTTCACCGGCCGGTAGTAGAGGGCATGGACCCAGGCGGAGGTCCGGGCGGGGGTCCGGGCGGAGGTGCAAACAGAAGTCGAGCCCTGGCCGGGCGGCGCGAAGTCGGCGACGAGCAGCTTGCCGCCCGGGCGCACCTGGGATGCGAGATGCGCCAGTACCCGCAGCATGACCTCCTCCGCAAAGACGTTCAGGAAGAAGTTGGCGGCGACGAGATCGTAGGGCTCCTCGGCGCGGTGCTCGAGAACGTCGCCGACGATCAGCTCTCCCGCGAGGCCCTCCCCGTCGAGGCGCCGGCGCAGCGCGCGCAGCATGGCGGGTGAGAGATCGACGGCGCTGAGGCGCACTCCGCGCCGAGCCGCCAGCAGGGCATCCTCGCCCCCTCCCACCCCTGCGTAGAGGACCCGGTCCCCTGCCCGCATCTCTTCGATCTGCGATGCCTTGGCGGCCCCGATCCGGCCGCGCGAGTAGATCCGCGCCAACGCTTCGTAGCAGCCGGCCACACGCTCGTGGGAGTATCGGGTGCGCTTCACGCTAGTGTCCTGTCCCAGGAAAGGAGAAAAAACACCTTGAACTCGCCGTCTCTCTGGATCGCCGTCTCGGCCTCGCTGGGCGCCGTCGGCGTCGCGCTGGGCGCCCTGGGCGCCCACGCCCTGAAGGCCCGCCTCACGCCGGATCAGCTCGCGAGCTGGGGCACCGCTGTCGACTACCACCTCTTGCACAGCATCGCACTGCTCGCCCTTGCACTCTTCTCCGCGGCCACCGGACGCTCGGTGCAGCTGCCCGCAGTGCTCTTCACCGCCGGCATCCTGCTCTTCTCGGGCTCGATCTATCTGCTGCTCCTCACGCATCAGCGCTGGCTCGGCCCCCTTACGCCGCTCGGCGGGCTCTGCCTCATTGCCGCCTGGATCTCGCTCCTGGGACTGCTGCGCTCACCCTCGGCCTGAAGCCCCCGGCCCTCAGAGCAGCTCGGCGCGCAGGAAGGCGAGAATCTCGTTCCAGGCCTCGGAGGCCGTCTGGGCGTCGTACACGTCGGGACGCGTGTCGTTCATGAAGGCGTGCTGAACGCCGAGGTGGATGCGGGTGCGCACGCGCACGCCCGCGACCTTCAGGTCCGACTCGAGCTGCCGGACCGCCTCGGTCGGCACGAACTCGTCGTGCTCCGCAAAGACCCCGAATACCGCGGCATCCATCTGCGCGAAGTCCGGGCTCACCTTCGGATGGATGCCGTAGCAGTCCACCACGGCGCCGATGCGGGGGCTGTGCGCAGCCGCGGACAGGGCGAGCTGCCCTCCCATGCAGAAGCCGATACAGCCGACCCGCGAGCCCTCCACCGCGTCGTGATCGAGCAGCGCCTTCACGGCTGCGTCCAGGTCGGCGGTCGCCCGGGGAATTTCGAGATCCATCATGAGGCGGCCGGCCGCGTCGGGATCGCCCGCCACCTCGCCGCGATAGAGGTCCGGGGCCAGGGCGACGAATCCCTCCCGCGCCAGGCGATCACAGACATCGCGGATGTGGTCGACGAGTCCCCACCACTCCTGCACGACCACCACGCCCGGGCCGCTACCCGAGGCGGGAATCGCCAGGTATGCGCCGGTCGAGTCGGCTGCGCGACGGGTCCCCTCGGCTCCGGTCGC
>JAFDEK010000060.1 GCA_019310385.1 Deltaproteobacteria bacterium | reverse complement strand
CGAAGATAGTGACCTTCATCCCTAGTCCTCCATGATCAATCCGCCGGGGGGTCGCGGAGGAGATCGATCCGCTTCTCCACGACGACTCGTCACAGCCACGTTCACCCGCGATCCTACTCCTCCTCGCGGGCCCTGTCGGCCATTCCCAGGGAAGGGCACGCCGAGAGGCCCGTAGCCATCCTGCTACGCTCCCCGCATGGCACAAGATCCGCCGGGCGTCGTCGTCTTCGGAACGGGCTTTGGCTGTTTCACCCACGTTCGCGCACTACGAAGTGCGGGCTTCGACCTTCGCGCCGTCGTCGGCCGCGACCCCGACAAGACTCGCCGGCGTGCACGGATCTTCGAGGTGCCGAAAGCCCTGGTCTCGGTCGACGAGGCGCTCGCCCTTCCCGGAGTCCAGGCCGTCACGATCGCAACGCCGCCGCACACCCATGCGGAAATTGCCCACAAGGCGATTGCCGCGGGCAAACATCTCATCTGTGAGAAGCCCTTCGCCCGGGACATCGCCGAGGGCGAGTCGCTCTGCAGTGCGGCCGAGCGCGCCGGGGTCGTCGCGCTGGTGGGAACCGAGTTCCGCTTCGATGCCGGGCAGGCCACCCTGGCGCGTTGCATCGCGAGCGGTGCAATCGGCGAGCCGCGCCTCGCCACGGTGCTGCTTCACGTGGGCGTCCTCGCCGACCCCGACGCCGAGCTCCCGGACTGGTGGGCCGACGCTGGCCAGGGAGGCGGCTGGCTCGGCGCCCATGGCTCCCAGGTCATCGATCAGATCCGCTTCACCCTGGGTGACTTCGCCGCAGTGAGTGCGAGCCTGACCCACGTCGGCGGGCGCGAGATGAGCGCTGACGACGGCTTCATCGTGCAGTTCCGACTCGACGGAGGCTGTGTCGGAACGATGCAAAGCACCTGCGCGGACCGCTCCCCGCCGATGATCGAGACTCGCGTCGCCGGAACCGAGGGGAGCGCCTGGATCCGTGGTCTTGGAAGTGAGGTCTACGTCGCCGATGCCGATGGCACCCGGCGCATCCCCGTCGACGACGATCTCCAGGGAGGCGAAGTCAGTCCGCCGCCAGAGGGCGCGCTCGAGACCGACTACGAGCGCATGATCGGCCTCGGCCTCGACATCCCGTCCTACACGCGACTGGCGAGCTGCTTTCGCGCGCTCATGGAAGGACGCGCCCTCCCCTCCCGCTCGGTCCCGGCCGGCTTCCCCGATGGCCTCGCGGCCCTTCGGGTTCTCGAGGCGGCGCGCCGCTCTGCAGCAGAGACTCGCTGGGTCGAGGTCGGAACGATCCGCTGAGCCCCTTCAGAGCCCCACGATTCGACCGAAGATGGCGTCGCGAATGCGATCCGTCAGGAAGGGACCGATCCAGTGGAGGAGCCTGGCCTCTCGAGTGACCGGATAGCGCGCCCTGGGCCGCGCATCGCTGAGCGCCTTTTCGACCGCCCTCGCGACGTCCTCTGCGGGCGCCGCCGTCTTCGACATCTTCTCGTTCGTCGCTTGGAGCCGCTCGAGAGCGCGCCCGTAGCGCTGCCGACCGATTTCCGGCAGTGAGTCCAGGAGCTCGGCAATGCGGGCGTCGTTCTTCTCGTGCATGGGCGTCTCGATGAAGCCCGGCTCGACGATCGAAACCGCCAGCCCCGCACCCCGCAGCTCGACCCGCATGGCATCGGAGATCGCGACCAATGCGTACTTGGAAGCGCAATAGGGCCCGAGGAGCGGCGTCACGATCCGACCGGCTCCCGAGCTGATGTTCACAATGCGGCCTCCGGGGCGCGTCATGTGCGGGAGAAAGGCCTTCACCACAGCCGCCGCGCCAAAGAGATTCACCTCGAACTGTCTCCGCAGCTCGTCGACGTCGACGAACTCCATGGGAGAGGTGGAGGTGTAGCCCGCATTGTTCACGATGCCGTCGAGGCTTCTCGCGCCGAGCTCCTCGGCGACGCTCACGCGCGCAGCCTCTATGGATCCCGCGTCCGTCACATCGAGCAGCAGGGTCACGAGACGCTCAGACGCGGCGGCAGCGAGGCGATCGGCGTCCTCCCCGCGGCGGACACCTGCAAAGACCCTGAAGCCGAGGCGATCGAGACGCAGCGCGGTCGCCCAGCCGATTCCACTGGAAGTCCCGGTTACGAGGACGCTGCGAGCGGGGCTCACTGCTGGCCTTGCTTCTTCTTCTTCCGCTCGTACTGCTTCTCCCATTCCGGGGTGTGCACGACGGGGCTTCCGACCAGGCCCTTCTCGCTCCGCACGCTCTTCTTGTCGACGATTACCTGGAGGCCCTTCTCCTTCACCTCGATTCGATCCTGGTAGACCGCGATGAATGCATCGATTGCCACCTTCGGCCGCTCGGTCTGCGGCTTGCCAGCATTCAAGAGATAGTCGTCGAAGATGATGACTCCCTCGGGCTTCACCAGATCCCAGACGAGCACTGAATCGGTCAGGACACAGCTCGCCCGATGGCATCCGTCGATGTACACGAAATCGAAGCTCTCGTAGTCCAGGGTGCGCAGCAGGTCCTGTGAGTATCCTTTGAGCTTCGTCACCTTCTCGGAGACCCCCGCGACCCGGATGTTGTGGTCGAAGCGCTTCTCGATCGGTCCGGTGAACACGTCGATACAAGTAATCCGAGCGCTTGGATGAGTGGCGACGTGTTCGAGGAACCAGATCGAGGTACGCCCTTCGAAGCATCCGATCTCGAGGCCGTGAACGTCGGGCTTGCCCGCGAACTGCTTCAGGTTCGTCAGCCACTGCACGGAATGGGTGGTGGTCCAGTCGATGCTGAACTGATAATTCCTGGCGACCGCGCTCTTCTGCTCAGCGTCCGCCGAAACGAACGCGGTCAACACGAGAAAGATCACGAGCACCCATCCGGCATTTCGAGTCTTGTGCATCATTCCCGCAGGATACCTCAACAGCGAGAGGGACTACTACCGGCGAAAGATCATCGCGCGGGACACAAGCCCGATAGCTACCCATTCTGGCAGATGAATCCAGATAGTTGCCCCTCAGAAATTCCACTTGACCTCGCAGGGCCGGGAGTAGAGGATGGTCACTGCCGCAAAAGGAGAGGCGAGAAATGTGTATACCCCGATCGGCCTACGCGCGTGGGGTCATGCTGGTGATCACGGCGTTCTTCGTGATGGGCCTGGCGCTCGAGACCTTTGGAGATCCCTCCGACAGTTGGAGATTCTTCGGAGCCAACCTGGAGAATACCCACTCCGCCGGGGGCGAGACCGCCATCTCGCCCGGCAACGTCGGCGAGCTCGAGGTGAAGTGGGTCTTCCAGACGACCCCCGACGTTCCCGTGGACCCCCTGTTTCCACTCACGGTCGGCGACGTCACCGTGGCTCCCGCGGTCGTCGACGGAACGCTCTATTTCCCGGACTGGGCCGGCAACCTCCACGCCGTGGACGCGGAATCCGGAGCCGCGATCTGGCGGAAGTTCCTTCCGCTCGACTATTCCCAGCCCGGGAAGTTCATGTTCTTCTCCGAGAACACGCCCGCCGTGGGCGATGACACGATCGTGATCGGAAGCCAGAAGCACCGGGGCATTCCCACCTGTCCCGTCGGAGCCCCCGCGTGCATTCCCAACGATGGCGCAGTCGTGGCGGGGATCGATCTGGCTACCGGGAACCTCCTCTGGAGCACCCTGGTCGACGGCCATCCCGGCGCGAAGATCACCTCGTCTCCGGTGATCCACGGCGACACGGTGTACGTCGGTGTTGCGAGCTGGGAGGAAGACCTGGCGATCACTTCATCGGCGGCGCAGTTCGGTGGTGATCCCATGGATCCCTATCCCTGTTGCTCCTTCATCGGGAGCGTGGTTGCGCTCGATCTCATGAACGGAGACATCCTCTGGCAGACCTTTCTGGCGCCCGGAAGCGACGTCCCAGACGGCATTCTCGTGCCCGGTGACGTCGGCTTCGTGGGTGTCGCGGTCGACGGCGGAAACCCCTCCATCGATCCTGATCGGAACCAGATCTATATCCCCACCAGCAACAACTATGCGGTTCCCGAGAAGGCACGCCAATGTGAGCGAAACCGACTCGATCCCGTCAACGAGCCACCGCCCACACTCCCCGATGGCATCACCTGCGACAACCTCAACGAGGTAGTGGGAAACCACGTGGATGCGATCGTCGCACTCGACCTGGACTCCGGCGCGGTCAACTGGGTCTTCCGGGCACGAGAGTACGATGCCTGGGTGCACGCCTGCGCGGTGCCGGACTTCACGCTGATCCACTATCCACCCTTGCTGGGAACCGCCCCCACGGTGCCGCCCGGGAACTTCGCGAGCTGCTCGGATGTTCCGGGACCTGATTTCGGCTTCAGCCAGGCCCCCATGCTGATCCGTGACCTGCCACCGGCCGGTGGCGGAACGCCGCGGGACATGCTCGGGGTCGGGGAGAAGAGCGGCATCTTCTACCTGCTCGATCCAGAGGACGGAGGACTCGTCTGGTCGACGCGGGTAAGCCCCGGTGGAACTCTCGGAGGCATGCAGTGGGGCTCCGCAACGGACGGGCGCACCATCTATACGGCCAGCTCGAACGCGAACAACGCGAGCCGCGATCGCGACCTGCCCTTCTATCCGACTCCCCTCAATCCCGTCTACCCCGGCTTCCCGGGCTTCCTGAACGCCGAGACGCAATTCAGCGGCCCGGGCTTCGGGCTGGGCCTGGGCGGTGCTCCGTGGACGCTCGTCAATCCGCCGGCGGACGCCGTGGCGAGCGCTGACGGCGTGAGTAGCTGGGTCGGCTCGGCAGGAGAGCTGAAGACGATCACCGGGTTCTGGAGCGCCCTCGACGCAGCGACCGGAGAGATCCTCTGGCAGCGACCGCTCCCCACGGACGGACGACCGCCGGTGGACGAGACTCCGGAGCCGGACCCGAGCGGAGGATACCTGGACGGCTCGGTGACCGTCGCCAACGGAGTGGTCTTCGGCGGCGGAATCGACGGAGAGGGCTCGATGTTCGCCATGGACGCGGGCGACGGCTCGATCCTGTTCGAGTTCAACGCCCAGTTCGCCGGGGCTCCGGCCGGCGGTATACAGGCCTCGCCATCGGTGGTCGACGGTGTGGTCTACTGGGGCTCGGGAGCGAGCCAGGGGGGCGTACTGTCCACGGACTACTTCCAGGCAGTCACGGGCATCCCCTTCACCCTCGGCGGTCTGGAGCTGCGCAACAACAAGCTCTACGCCTTCGAGCTCCCGGGCAATCGCATGGACATCGACATCAAGCCCGGTAGCGAGCGCAACGCGATCAACCCGAAGAGTCGAGGGGTCATTCCGGTGGCGATCCTCGGCTCCGACACCTTCGATGTGGCCGACGTGGATGTGACGACTCTGGCCTTCGGCCCGGCCGGCGCTCCCCCGTCGCACAAGAAGGGGGGGCACCTCGAGGACGTGAACGACGACGGACTGACCGACCTCGTGTCTCACTATCGGACCCAGGAAACGGGCATCGCTTTCGGTGACACGGAGGCCTGCGTCACGGCTGAGCTGCTGGGCGGCACGCCGGTAGAAGCCTGCGACGTCATCAGCACCGTGCCAGCCTGTGGCACCGGCTTCGAGCTGGCGTTGCTCGTGCCGCCGCTCTTCTGGTCGTACTGCTACCGCAGGCGCAGCGCCGGCTGACCGGGTCAGCTGGCGCTGATCAACCCCCAAACCGCGCGCAGGGTCGCGGGCACCGAGTTCCACAGCACGACGATCAGGAAGGCGGGCACGACGAAGCGCAACAAGCCGCGCCACAGGCCGAACCAGGGCACGCCTTCGGCCCCCACCGCGACCTCTCCCGTGGGATCCTTCATCACCCAGCCCACGAAGATCGAGAGGCCCAGTCCGCCGCCGAGCAGGAAGAGGTTGTTCGCAACCTTGTCCATCACTTCCAGAAAGCCGATGTTCCAGGCCGAGGGCGCACCGAGGGCCGTGATCGCCAGGCCCATGACGAGGGTGGACTGCAGCCGGGACCAATTCAGACCATCGATGGTGGCCGAGACGACGACCTCGAGCAGCGAGATCGCCGAGGTGAGCGCCCCCACCACGAGGGCGATGAAGAAGAGCAGGCCCACCACGCGCCCTGCGGCGCCCATGGCCGCGAAGGCCTTGGGGAGTGCGACGAAGAGGGCGCCCAGGGTACTCTCGCTGACGTCGCCCGAGAGGCCGAGGGCGAAGATCAGCGGAAAGACCATGAGGCCCGCCAGGAAGGCCACGCCGAAGTCCGCACTGGCGATCAGGAGGGATTCGTTGGGCAGATGTGATTCCCGCGGCAGATAGCTCGCGAAGGTGAGCATGGCCCCCATCCCCAGGCTCAGGCTGAAGAAGGCCTGCCCGGCCGCATCGACGAGAACGTCGAGGGACCAGGCGTTCACGAAGTCGGTGTTCAGGTAGTAGCGGTAGCCCGCGCCGGCGCCGTCGAGGGTCGCGGCGTAGAGCGCGACGGCGCAGACCAGGAAGAAGAGCGCCGGCATGGCGATCACCGCGACCCGCTCGATCCCCCGCTTCACACCCCCTGCAACGATGCCGATGGTCGCACCCATGAAGAAGACGTGGAAGAGGAAGGCGCCCGAGCCCTCGCGAATGTTGCGAAAGTGGAGACCGGGATCGTCCGCGAAGCCGGTCACCAGGGCCTCACCCGCGTAGCGCAAGGTCCAGCCCGCAATGACGCCATAGTAGGAGAGGATGATGAAGCCCGCGGCGACGAAGACCGCCCCGAGCCCCCTCCAGCGAGGCCCACCGTAGTGCGCCAGCGCCTGGATCGGGCTCTTGCCCGCGCCGCGCCCCACGGTGAGCTCGGCCAGCATGACGGGCAGGCCGATCACGAGAGTGAGCAGGAGATAGAGGACCACGAAGGCCGCCCCACCGTTCTCGGCGGTGAGGTAGGAGAAGCGCCACATGTTGCCGAGGCCGACGGCGGAGCCCACCGCCGCGAAGATGAAGCCCGTACGGCTGTTCCACTGCTCTCTGGACTCGCCCGCCATGCGCCTCCCCCCCCTCGTTCCTGGAGCGGCACAACATACCCCTGCACTGAAGCGCCCGCCGCGCCGAAGAGGAAGCGCAGGAACCGGGCGCGCCGCCGTCTGTTATGGTCTCGCGGCGACGATCGAGGTGTGCGAGAGAATGAAAGCGAAGCCCGTGCCTGCCGCGGCCCACGAAGAGCTGCGCCGGCAGCCCAGCGCGGAGAAACGCGGCCGGAGTTGGCTCGTCCCTGCCCTGGCCCTGCTGGCCGCGGTCGCCTGCGGCGAGCGCGCAGACGACGCCGGCTCAGCCCCGCTCTCGGGAACATCGGGGGAGAACGAAGCTTCGAAGCCGACCCTCGCCCGCGAGGCCTTCGAATACTGGGCGCCGCTGGTCACGACCGGGCGCTTCGAGGAGGCGCGGGTACTCTGCACACCCTGGCTCGAGAAGCAGGAGCCCAGCTACCGCACGGAGGCGCACAAGTGCCTCGCCAACGTCGCGATCGCAGACGACTCCCTTCCCGTGCCCGCACCCGATCCGAGAGGCGGCCGTCCCCAGGGCCCGCGCGTCGGAGCCGAGGGGGTCGACCTCGCGCTGCACCACTACGACCAGGCCATTCTCCTCACGCCGAGCGACCGCGACGCCCACATCGGCCGCGCGGACGTCTTGATTCTCGGCGGCCGCTACGACGCCGCGATCGAGAGCGTGGAGCAGAGCCTCGAGCGATTCACGACCCGGGCGGATCTCGACGCATTCCTGCTCCTCACTGCGCGCTTTCGCATGATGAATCGCAACGAGGAGGCCTTCGAGTTCCTGCGGGTGCTGGAGACGGTTCATCCGCTGGATCACCGCATCGTGGCCAACCTGGGCGCCTTTCACTCCATCCTGGGGCGGAACGACGAGGCCCTCGAGTACGCGCAACGCGCCGTTGCATTGGCGCCCGACGATCCCCTGAACCGCTGGAACCTGGCGCAGCTCTACGATCGGCGCAGCGAGTTCGAGCTCGCGGACAAGAGCTTCCGCCAGGCCCTGGACCTGCTCCAGGACACGGACCCCGAGGCTCTCTGCCGCTACGCGGACTTCATCGCCGATCGCCTGGACGATCCGAACCGGGCCTGCGACTACGCACTCCTCGAGTGCCCACGCTATTTTGACGAACACTGCGAAGGGGGCGTGTCCAGGGCCGCGGCGGAGCGTCCGCGCTCGAGCTGAAGACGCCCGATGGAGCCCACAGCGGGCTAGCAGGCTGCCGCAAACGAGCGAGGAGTGCCACGCGAAATGAAGCGCCTGACCTTGATCCGTCACGCCAAGTCGAGCTGGGACGAGTCCGGCCTGGCGGACTTCGAGCGGCCACTCAACGAGCGCGGAAAACGGGACGCACCCGAGATGGGCCGCCGGCTTGCGGCCATCGACGCCAGCCCCGATCTCATGCTCGCGAGCACCGCGAAGCGCGCCCGCTCCACAGCAAAGCGGATCGCGAGCGAGATCGGCTACCCGAAGGTGGAGATCGTGTTCGAGCAGCTCTTCTACGGAGCGACGGCGGGCGAGATGTTCGACGCCATCCGCAGGCTGAAGAGCGAGCTCAGTGAGGTCATCATCGTGTCCCACAACCCGGGCATCACCGATCTCAACAACACCCTCTGCGACACCCACATCGACAACATTCCCACCTGCGGGGTCGTGCGACTCGAGCTGCCCGTTTCGGGCTGGGACGCCACCGAGCCCGGCTGCGCCAGAATGGTCGACTTCGACTACCCCAAGCGCAAACACCCCGCGGCGCCCTCCTCCGACTGAGCGGGCCTTCGGCTCGTCCCCGGAGTTGAAGTTCGCTCTGCTTTCGCCTAACTTTCGCCTATCGTGTTTGGGGGGGGAGAAGCGTGAGCGGTGGGAGAAGCGTGAGCGGTGCGGGGCGCGGCGCCACGGGCAACCCGCCGAATCGCTTCGAGCGCCTGCGCTGGGTGCCGGAGCCGGACGCTCCCGAGGAGGGCCCGCCCGCCACCGTCCACCGCAGCGGCCCCTCTCGCAGCGCCCTGACTCGCAACCAGAGTCCCGACGTCCCCTTCGACGTGGGCCTGAATCCCTATCGCGGCTGCGAGCACGGCTGCGCGTACTGCTACGCGCGACCCACCCACGAGTACCTGGGCTTCTCGGCCGGCCTCGACTTCGAGACCCAGATCGTCGTCAAGGAGGATCTACCGGGGCTCTTGCGCCGCGAGCTCGCGGCCCCGGGCTGGTGCCCCCAGGTGGTCGGGATCAGCGGCGTCACCGATGCCTATCAGCCCCTGGAGCGGCGCTTCCAGCTGACCCGCCGCTGCCTCGAGGTCTTCGCGGCCTTTCGAAACCCGGTGGGCATCATCACGAAGAATGCCCTCGTGGCCCGGGACACGGACCTGCTGGGCGAGCTTGCCGCTTGCCACGCGGCGAGCGTCACGCTCTCGCTCACCACCCTCGATTCTGCCCTGCACCGCAGCATGGAGCCCCGGGCCTCCCACCCGAGCCAACGCCTGCGCGCCATCGAGGCCCTCGCCGAGGCCGACATCCCCGTCGGCGTCATGCTGGCACCGGTCATCCCGGGCCTCACCGATCACGAGATTCCCTCCCTCGTCACCGCGGCCGCCGGGGCGGGGGCCAGCTTCGCGGGCTGCCTGGTTCTGCGTCTCCCCCACGGCGTGAAGGAGCTCTTCACCGCCTGGCTCGAGCGCCACTTCCCCGAACGCAAGGCCAAGGTGCTGGGCCGCATCCGCGACCTGCGCGGCGGCGAGCTCGACGACACCCGCTTCGGATCCCGCATGCGCGGCGAAGGACACTTCGCCCGCCAGATCTCCGACCTCTTCGCCTTGAGCCGCCGCAGAGCCGGGCTCGCCGCTTCGGCTCCCGAGCTCTCGACCCTGCACTTCCGCAATCCCGAGGCAGACCAGCTCCCGCTCTTCGGTTGAAGCGCGGCACGCAGGCGCCACCCTTGCCCGACCAGTGGCCCGCGTGACAAACTGGACTCCTGCCATCGGCCGGCTCGCCGGTCGCCCAGCGGAGGGGAAAGGGTCATACAACGCTTTCGACTCACAAGTCGCGGCGGCCTCGCCCGCGCCTCTCTACACCTGGCGACACTGGGAGCCATCGCGATCGCCCAGCCGCTCTTCGATCTCATGGGTCGCCACCCCGCCTTCCTGGTCGCCCACCGTGTCGAGAGCGGTGACCTCGTGCTCCTCGCGTTGGGACTGGGGCTGGGCGTCCCGATGCTGCTCGCACTCCCCGCTCTGCTCGTGGGCAGTGTCTCTCTACTGGCCGCGGGCGCTCTCACTGCCGCGGAGGTTCTGGTCGCTGCCGGGATCTACTGGAGGCACGCGGCGGCGCGCAGCTTTGCCACGGCCCTCTCGCCGGCCCTGCTGCTCATTCCGGCGCTCTTCCTATTCCACTCGCCCGCGTCGAAGCTCTTGCAGCCCCCGCCGCAGCAGTTCGAGCCCTTCACCACGGTCGCAGGCCGCAGCCCGGTCGTGCTCGTGATCTTCGACGCCCTCTCGCTCTTCGCCCTGGTGGACCCATCCGACCAGATCGACCCCGAGCGCTACCCCCACCTGGCCGCCTTCGCCGAGGACGCAACCTGGTTCCGCAACGCGAGCAGCGTGGCAGAGAAGACCGACATCGCGGTGCCCGCGATCCTCACGGGCCGCTATCCCGAGCGCGCGCGCCTAGCTACATTCAGCGAGCACCGGCAGAACCTCTTCACTCTGCTGGCGGGTCACTACCAGCTCGAAGTCGACGAATCGGTCACACATCTGTGTCCGAAGCTCCTGTGCGAAGAGCTGGAGCTGCCGCAACCGCGCCTGCAGCGCATGTCCGGCCTGGCGAGGGACCTCGGCCTCGTCTACCTCCGCCACCTGCTACCCGAGCCCCTGCGCGGCCCGCTGCCCCCCGTCGATCAGGACTGGAAGGGCTTCGGACAGCTCGGCGAAGCACGCGATGGCGAGGATCGGCGTGGCCTCGTGGCGGACACGGGCTGGCTCTTCGATCGCTTCCTCGAGCGCATCGGACTGCGCGAGGAACGCGTCCTCCACTTCCTCCACGCGCCGGTGCCCCACCCGCCCTGGAAGTACCTGCCCTCGGGCCGCTCCTACGGCCCCTTTCCCGACGAGGAGATCTACTACCCCGCCGGCCACGCGAAGGGCGGATGGCTGGACGATCCCTGGCTGGTCGCCCAGGGGCTGCAGCGATATCTCCTGCAGGTGGGCTACGTCGATCATCTGGTGGGGCGGCTGATGGCCCGCCTGCGCGAGACGGGCCTCTACGACGAAGCGCTGATCGTAGTCGTCGCCGACCACGGCGAGAGCTTCGTGCCCGGAAGCAGCTCCCGGCTCTCTACGCCGACCACGCGCAGCGACATCCTGAACGTCCCCATGCTCATCAAGCGGCCCGGCCAGCGCAGCGCCGAGGTCGTCGACCGCAACGTCGAAACGATCGATCTCCTCCCCACCATCGCAGACCAGCTCGGCATCGATCTGCTCGAGCCCGTCGACGGCCGTTCTCTCTTCGGATCGGACAAGAGCGAGCGAGCGCACAAGCTGCTCTTTCGCGTTCCCATTGGCGAAGAGGGCCAGGGCACGCCGAACCGGCGCTTCGAGCTTCCCGCGCAGCTTCCGGGCCGGGTCGAAAGCGCGCGGCGCGCCCTCGTGGCCGGCCCCTTCATTCCCGCCCGGGTCATGGGCGAGGTGCGAGCCCGCGAAAGCGACCCCGCCCCCGCCAGCGTCGCCGTCGCGCTCAACGGCCGCATCGAGGCGACCGTCCACACCTTTGACCCAGAGGGCTCGGGCGCACGCTTCGCCGCCATGTTGCCGGAGTCCGCGTTTCGCCAGGGCGCCAACGAGCTGGAGATCCTCATCCTGGAAGACGCGGGCGAGGCCGGCTCCGAGCCCATCCTCGTCTCCACCCGAGCCGGCCCGCACGACTTCTACCAGATCATCACGGACAGGGAGGGCGGGGCCGCGCTCCTGCTCTCCTCCACTGGCCGACTCCTCCCGATCCTGCCGGGCGCGATTCGAGGGCTGCTGGTGGAGAATGGTCTGGTGTTGGGCGGCGAGGCCCGGGACCTGCAGCGCGGAGACAGCGCCGAGACGGCCCTCGTCTTTGCGGACGGCCGCTTCCTCAGCGAGCTCCCCTTCGTGGCGGCCGAAGCCAGAGACGAGGCGGAAGCAGGCTCCGGCACAACACAGCGTCCCCGCTTCCGCATTCTCATCCCCTACGAACACCGGGCACGAGCCGAGCCACCCGGACTGCGGGTCTTCGCGCTGTCCCGGGGCCGCGCCAGCGAGCTCGAGTACCGCAGCGACTTTCGCTGGCGCGATCGCGGCGGTCCTGCGAAAACGACACTGCGTCTGGAGCAGGATCGCGAGGGCACGTGGCTCGCCGCGTCCACGGGAGCGCGCATCGCCCTCGAGCCCGAACCCACGCGCGTGAGCGAATCGACAGCGGATGGCGCCGCTGCGCCGAAGTACCTCTCCCTCGACATCCTCAGCGGAGCGGACGGTGCCACGCCGCTGGCGCTGCTGGTCTTCGCCGACGGCCGCTTCGCCCTCACCCGGGCGGTGCAGCGATCGGGAGTCCCGCAGGTCGGCACGGAGGAAGACGCAGGGGGCCCGGACACGGCTGCGGCTTCATACCACTACGCGGTCTCGATTCCCAAGACGCTGCTGCAACGCCTCGACTCCCCGCGGCCGCGCTTCGCGATCCTCTCCGAAGACGGCAAGGTGCGGGAGATCGCCCAACCTGCGGCGCAGAGCCGGCCGCGCCACGAGAGCTCGAAGGACTAGCCGGCTCGAGGCCGAGCTAAGCTCTCGCCGCGAAGGGAGATACGGTGCCCGACACCCGGAACGAGCAGGACGCCAGCGAGCTGGCCCGGCGCCTTCAGCGCATCGACGGCCGCGGCTACAAGGCCTACCAGGACATCCGCGGCAGCTTCGTGCTTCCGCGCTGCACCCTGTACATAGACCACGTCCAAGGGGATCCCTTCGCGGCGCCCTCGAAGCTGCGCGTGCGGGTCCCCATGAGCGAGGCCGCGCTGCCTGCCGAGCTCTTCGCGGGCCGAGTGCGCCGGGTGGCGCTCTGTGACTTCCTCGCCCGGGCAGTGCGGCGGGCGATCACCCGCCACGGCACCGGGCACAGCAGAGAGCACGGCGACCGCCACGATCGCGGCGCCCGCGGTCGCCGGGAGCGCGGCCGGGGCTCCGATGCCGGGCCCGGCGACGGTAGCGGCAAGAGCGGGCTCATCCGCATCGATGCCGGCGGGCAGGAGGTGCTCGAACGCAGCGCCGTGGTGATCGCGCCGGACTGGGTCGAGGCGCGGGTCGAGGTGGGTCTGCCCGCAGCCGGGCGCCGGGTGCTGGGCCGCAAGGCCGAGCAGCTGCTGCTGGAGCGGCTGCCCGAGATCGTACTGGCGGGTCTGCGGTTGGAGTCCAGCGACCGCGACGAGGCGCTCCGCTTCGTCGAGTGTGTGGAGAACCAGGAGCACGTGCGCACCCACCTGGCCAAGCTGGGACTGGTCGCCTTCGTGGGGAACGGCGCGGTGCTTCCCAGGGAGAGCGGCGCCAGCGATCGCCCTCTGTGCGATGCCAGCGTGGTTCCCTTCCGCTCGCCCCCGGAGCTCGAGGTTGCCATCGAGGTCCCCAACCCGGTCGCCGGGGGCGGCGCTGGGGACGCCACGCTAACCGGTATGGGAGTGCCGGCCGGCGTCACGCTGATCGTCGGCGGTGGCTACCACGGCAAGTCGACCCTGCTGCGCGCGCTCGAGCGCGGCGTGTATCCCCACATTCCGGAAGACGGCCGCGAGAGCGTCGTCTCGGCCTCGACCCTCGTGAAGATCCGCGCCGAGGACGGACGCCGGGTGGAGCGGGTCGACATTCATCCCTTCATCAGCGAGCTGCCGGGCGGGCGCAGCACTCGCGACTTCTGCAGCGACGACGCCAGCGGGAGCACGAGCCAGGCGGCCAACATCGTCGAGGCCGTGGAGGCGGGAGCCTCCGGCCTCCTCCTCGACGAAGACACCTCGGCGACCAACTTCATGGTGCGCGACGCCCGCATGCAGGCACTCGTCGCCAAGGAGTTCGAGCCCATCACGCCCTTCCTCGAACGGGTCCAGGAACTCCACCGCGAGCTCGGCGTCTCGACGGTGCTGGTGATGGGCGGGTGCGGCGACTACTTCGAAGTAGCCGACCGCGTGATCATGTTGCGGGAGTACCAGCCCTTCGACTGCACCGACGAGGCTCGGGAGGTGGCACGGCGGCAGGGTGGAGAGCGCCGCAGCGAGGCCCGCGAGCCGATCTCGGCGCCCATCGCCCGCCATCCCCGGGCCGCGAGCTTCGACGCCTCGCGCGGGCGGCGCGAGCTGAAGATCGACGCCAGGGGACGCGAGGAGATCGTCTACGGCAGCGACCCCATCGACCTGCGCGGCGTCGAGCAGCTCGTCGATCCGAGCCAGACCCGGGCGGTGGGGCTCGCGATCCACCTGGCGAGCCAGCGGCTCATGGACGACGAGCATTCCCTCGGCGACCTGCTCGACGCCCTCGAGGCGCTCTTCGACTCCCGAGGCCTCGACGTGCTCGACCCCTACGGAAGCGGCGACGGCCG
Organism: Deltaproteobacteria bacterium; assembly: GCA_019310385.1. GTDB lineage: Bacteria > Myxococcota_A > UBA9160 > UBA9160 > UBA4427 > JAFDEK01. The sequence goes on along the minus strand of JAFDEK010000060.1, from coordinate 9,827 downwards.
CAACCCGGGCAACTTCGCGCGCCCGCGCCGCTTCGAGATCGCCGCAGCGATCAACCGCCTGCGCACCCTGCGCGTGGATCAGGGACGGGACTGATCCGGAGGGCGTCCGGGGCCCCGCGCCCGGGCGTTCAGAGCAGCGGGCTCAAGAGGCGGGTCGTGTTCTGCAGGAGCCTGCGGCCGAAGGGGCGCCGGGCCCAACGCTGCGGGTCGAGGCGGACGCAGTCCTCGAGATAGGTGGCCTGAAGAGCGCGTAGGTCGGCGGCGAAGAGCCGGTCGTACACGAAGAGCGCGATCTCATAGTTGAGCCACAGACTACGCATGTCGAAGTTCACGGTCCCGAACATCGACATGGCCCCGTCGACGGTGATCGACTTGGTGTGGAGCAGCCCGCCGCGAAAGAGCTGGATCGCGACACCCAGCTCGAGCAGGTCGTCGTAGTAGGAACGGCTGGCATGGCGAGTAAGGTAGGAGTCGACCTTCTCCGGCACGATGAGGACGACCTCCACGCCACGCCCTGCCGCGCCGCGCAGGGCGCGCAGCAGCGACTCGTCGGGAACGAAGTAGGGGGTCGTCAGTACGATCTCGTCCCGGGCCGCGTGGATCAGCGCGATCAGCATTTGCAAGAGACCGTCCTCGGTCTCCTCCGGGCCCGACGGCACGACCTGCACGTCGGCCCCTCCCTCGGGCTCCACGAGCCGGATGCCCGCGCTCTGCACCAGCTCGCTGACCTCCTCGCCCGTCTCGATCTGCCAGTCGCCGATCATCGTCGCCGCCAGGGGTGCGACGGCCGCACCCTCGACGCGCACCATGGCGTCGACCCACTCGCCCACACCGGCTTCTTGCTTGAAGAAGCGCGGATCGACGAGGTTCATGCTCCCCGTCCAGGCCAGCTTGCCGTCGATGATGACGATCTTGCGGTGTAGACGCAGATCGTTGCGACCGACGAAGGTGCGGAAGAGGCCCACGGGCAGCGCGGGCAACACCTCGACACCCGCCGCGCGCAGACGCGCAGGCTGCTTGCCGCGCCACCAGGGTCGGGCGCCCAGGGCATCGATGAGAAGACGACAGCGCACGCCCCGCTCCTCGGCACGGATCACCGCCTCGAGGACCTCGTCGCCCATCCCGCCCTCGTTCCAGATGTAGAACTCCATGAGGACGCTGGTCTCGGCCGCGTCGACGTCCCGCGCAATGGCGGCGAGCATCTCCTGGGTGTCGCAGAGCAAGGTCAGGTGGCTGCCGTGCACTGTCGGGATACCGACGGTCTGGGTGCCCAGGCGATCCATGGCACGGGCCGCCGGCCAGTGACGCGACCACTCGATGTCGGTCAGTCCCTCGCGGATCACCGCAGCGACCAGGGCGTCATAGTCCGGACGTAGCGCGGCGATGCGCCGGGCACGCGTCCCGCCCACACGCCGCTCGCCGAAGAGGAGGTAGGCGACCGCCCCGCCGAAGGGAAGAGTCGCGACCAGGAAGAGCCAGGCGAGTGCAACGCCCGTGGCCGGTCGCCTCATGATCACGCGCACCGCAATGGCGACGAAGATCACCACATGGGCGATCAGCGTCGCGCTGGAGGCCTGGACGAAGGAGCTCATACCGCGGGATCCTAGCGGGATCCCGCGGCATCGGGCGAATCCGCGGCGCCGCGATATCATCGCCCGCCATGGAAAGGCTCCACGCCATCGAAGCCTCGGCGCTCCACGCCCGCCGCGAGCGGGTCTTCCTGGTGCTCGCCGGGCTCTTCCTGGGTTCCATGACGATGCTCAACATCCTGGGCATCTCGCGCTTCATCGATCTCTCCTTCACGGCCTTCGGCCGGGAGATCCCCATGGCGTTGGCGGTGGGCGTGCTCCCCTACCCCATCACCTTCCTGTGCACCGACTTCATCAGCGAGATCTACGGCCGCGACCGGGCCAATTTCGTCGTCTGGGTGGGGCTGGGGCTCAACCTGTGGGTGGTGAGCTTCCTCTGGCTCGGAGGAGCCCTGCCGCCGACCCCGGAGATCGACGCCGCCACGGGGCTACCGCCCACCGACGCCTACGACTTCGCCTTCTACCGCATCCGCTTCCTCACCATGGGCGCCGTCGTGGCCTCCATGCTCGCCTACCTCGCCGCCCAGCTCTGCGATGTCTTCCTCTTCCACTTCTGGAAGCAGCTCACCCGGGGACGGCACCTGTGGCTGCGCAACAACGGCTCCACCATGGTGAGCCAGTTCGTCGACACCTTCGCGGTCATCACCATCACCCACTTCTACGCCAGGGGCCTGCCCATCGACCCGAACGCCGACCTGTGGCCCCAGCTCTGGGTATTCATCGGCTCGGGCTACGTGTTCAAGATCGTGATCGCCGCCCTCGACACGGGTCCCTTCTACCTGGGCGTCCACTACCTGAGCCGCTACCTCGAAATCGACCCCATGGCCGAGCACGATCGTGACGAGGAGGCCGTCGGGCCTCGCACCCCGCCCTGACAGACGGCGCGCGCTTGCCCCCACTCCGGAGGCGGGCCACCTTTGCTCCATGACGCCGACCCTGACCCACGTGGCGCTCCACGTATACGACTTCGAGGCCTGCCTGCGCTTCTATCGCGACTACTGCGGCATGCAGGTCGTTCACGAGCGGCCGGGCTCCAAGCAGGACTCCCGTGTGGTGTGGATCTCCGAGCCGGGACGCGAGCGCGAGCTCATCTTCGTGCTGATCCCGGGCGGAGCGTGCCGCGACGATGAAGCTCGCGACTTCTCCCACCTCGGCTTCGCGGTCGGGACCCGTGAGACCGTCGACCAGATCGCCGAACGCGCCCGTAGCGAAGGCCGCTTGATCTGGGAGCCCACGGAAGAGGACTACCCGGTCGGCTATTACTGCGGGGTTCGCGATCCCGACGGGAATCACGTGGAGTTCTCCTTTGGCCAGCCCCTGGGGCCTGGGGCCGAGCAAGGAGATCGGCAGCGCCTGCCGAGCTGACCCGGGCCGACCCGTCGTCACCCATCCGGACGCCTCCCCCAAGGCGTGACGAGGGAAGCGGATTCGGGCGCATTCTCAATGGAATCGGGAACAAATTTCGCGATCGGCCTGTCTTGCATGGGGTCGATCGCTAGGGATGCGTCGAATCGCAAGTACCCTTAGGTACGGAAGCGAGAGAGAGCACCGTGAGCTCTCGCAAGGCGGGGAAGGAACATGGCAACTCGGTGGTCTGGGCAGGGGCGCGGCGGGATCTGGCTCGTCATCGTGGCCCTGGGTGTGCTGGTCTTGCTCTTGGGCGTCGCGTTGCTCTACGGATCCGGCCGGGAGCACCGTGCACCGGCCCAGGCCTCGAATGCCCCGTCGACGCCGCAGGGAACGCCCGAAGCCCAGGATCGCTCCGTAGCCCGAAACGGGGCGGCGGACGGCCCATCCCGGCCACCCGATGACCGCGTCGGGAGCGCCCCGCCGCCGGCCCCGAGAAGAGACCCGAGCACAGCCGGCGGCGCCGCGCACGCCTCCACGAAGGTCGGCTACGAGCTCGTCGACGCCCGTTCCCTCGACGTCTCGCACTGGACCCTTCCGCCCGACGGAGCGCCGGACGAGGCGAGCACCCGGGCCCTGGCCGAGGCCCTGGGCCTCGCCAAGAGCGCGGGCTTCGTCGAGCTGCGACGCAACGTCGACAAGCGCGGCAACCTTCACGCCCGCTATCAACAGACCCATCTCGGCATGCCGATCTGGGGCGAGCACATCTTGCTCCACTCCAGCGCGCTCGGGGGCGGGTCGCGGGCCACCGGCCAGGTGGTCCAGGGGCTGGACGAGAGTGCACTGGGCGGGGGATCGGGACCCGCCGGCGGCCCCGCGAAGATCTCGGCAGAAGAAGCGTTGGCCATCGCCCAACAGAGCCTGGGACACGACGACCCGAGCTGGCAGTCACAGCGAGAATCCAGCGAGCTCGTGATCCAGATCGTCGAGGGCGAGGCGCCCCGCGCCGTCTACGCCATCGACTACTTCGCGGACAGCGAGGGCGAGGCGCCCACCCGCCCCTACTTCCTCGTCGACGCGTCGAGCGGCGTGATCGTGAAGCAGTGGGAGGGGCTCACCGGCGCCGACGGCTTCGGCCCGGGCGGCAACGAGAAAACCGGCCGCTACGAGTACGGCAAGGACTTCGGGCCCTTCGACGTGACCCGCAACGGCGGCTCCTGCAGCATGAGCAACGCCAACGTGAAGACCGTCAACCTGAATCACGGCTGGGCGGGCACGACCCCCTTCGTGTTTCGCTGCCCCGAGAACCAATTCAAATCCATCAACGGCGCCTTCTCGCCCCTCAACGACGCCCACTATTTCGGGGGCGTCGTATTCGACATGTTCGGCGACTGGCTGGGCATCCCGCCCCTGACCTTCCAGCTCACCATGCGTGTGCACTACTCCACCAGCTACGAGAACGCCTTCTGGGACGGCGCCACCATGACCTTCGGAGACGGCGCGCAGGTCTTCCACCCCCTGGTGGGCATCAACGTTGCCGCCCACGAGGTGAGTCACGGCTTCACCGAGCAGAACTCGGGCCTGATCTACGCGTCCCAGTCGGGAGGCATGAACGAGGCCTTCTCCGACATCGCGGGCGAGGCCGCGGAGTTCTACTGGAAGGGCCAGGTCGACTGGCTCGTCGGGGCCGACATCATGAAGAGGCGACCGGCCCTGCGCTACTTCGAGGATCCGACTCTCGACCACCGCTCCATCGGACACGCGGATCAGTACCATGTCGGACTCGACGTCCACTTCAGCAGCGGTGTTTTCAACCGCGCCTACTACCTCCTGGCCAACACGTCCACGTGGACGCCGCGCACGGCCTTCGAGGTCTTCGCCCACGCGAACCAGAACTACTGGTCACCCAACGCGACCTTCGAGAGCGCCGCCTGCGGCGTCCTGGAGTCCACCCGGGATCTCCACCACCGGGTGATCGACGCGGACGCGGCCTTTCAGACCGTAGGCGTGGACTGCGGCTATCTACCCATCTTCGACATCGACAAGGACGGCATGGACGACCCGTGGGAGACGCGGCACGGGCTCGACCCCGCGGATCCCGCGGACGCCACCCTCGACCGCGACGGCGACGGACTCGACAATCTCGCCGAGTACCAGGCGCGCACCGATCCCAACCTGGCCGACTCGGACGGCGACGGCCTGACGGACGGGGAGGAGATCCACACCCACGCTACGGACCCCATCGATCCCGACAGCGACGGCGACGGGCTCAGCGACGGGGACGAGATCGATCTGCACGGAACCGGGCCCCTCGAGGCCGACAGCGACGGGGACGCCCTCGAGGACGGAGAAGAAGTCGCTGAACGGGGCACGGACCCCCTCGACCCCGACAGCGACGGGGACGGCATGCCCGACGGCTGGGAGACCGGCTGGGGCCTCGATCCCCTCGACCCGGGCGACGCCGGCCTCGACCCGGACGGGGACGGCCTGACGAGCCTCGCGGAGCACGCCGCGGGCACGAGTCCCACGGATCCCGACTCGGACTCGGACGGCCTCAGCGACAACGAAGAGCTGGACCTGCACGGTACCGATCCGAGCGACCCCGACAGCGACGGAGACGGAACGCCCGACGGTTGGGAGCTGCGCTACGGCCTGGATCCCCTCGTCGAAGATTCGGCCGAAGACCTGGACGAAGACGGCTGGACCAACCTCCAGGAGTTCGCGGACGACACCGATCCCACGGACGCGAGCTCGATACCCGCCGTCCTCCAAGCCCTCACGATCAGCAGCGACAACGAGCTCTACGGCATCGATCTGCGCAGCGGGGTGCTGGACTACATCGGGCCCCTGGACGTCGAAGGTGACTTCGAAGGCCTGGCCTACGACCGCGAAGGGACGCTCTACGCGGTGGAGGACGCGGGCGATGGACTCCACCGGATCGACGGGGCCACCGGCACCGCCACCCTGGTGGGCGCGCTCGGGGTCGACATCGCGGAGGCGGGCCTCGCCTTCGACGACGACGGCGTGCTCTGGATGGCGACCAAGACGCCGCCCGAGCTCTTTCGGGTGGACACCGCGACGGGTGCAGCGGCTTCCGTCGGCCCGCTGGACGTGGAGACCGTGGACAGCCTCGCCTGGGACGGCCAATCGCTCTATGCCCTCGGGACCGGTGAAGCGAGCAGCCTCTACACCGTCGACCGGAGCAGCGGCGCCGCCACCCTCGTCGGGCCCCTGGACAGTGTCTGGATCAGCTACGAATCCGGCCTGACGGCGGACAAGCGCGGCCGACTCTGGGGGCTGAGCGAGGAGGGTTTGCTCTTCCGCGTCGACAAGGCGAACGGCAGCGCCGAAGTGATCTCGACGACGGTGGTGAACGAGTTCGAGTGCCTGGCCCTTCCGGACTTCCCCGATCTGGACTTCGACGGAATGCCCGGATGGTGGGAGCGGGAATACGGACTCGACCCGGAGGATCCCAGCGACGGCGTCCTCGACCTCGACGGGGACGGGCTCGCCAACGCCGACGAGTACGAGGCCCGCACGCTTCCCACCGTGGTCGATTCGGACGCAGACGGCCTCTCCGACGGCGACGAGGTCCACGTCCATGGCTCGGACCCCGCCGACAGCGACACGGACGCGGACGGGCTGTCCGACGGCGAGGAGGTGAGCCTTCACGGCACGAACCCGGTCGAAGCCGACAGCGAAGGCGACGGCATGTCCGACGGCTGGGAGTTGCTGCACGGCCTGGATCCCCTGGCGGTCGATTCGGAGGGGGACCTGGACGGCGACAGCTGGACGAACCTCGAGGAGTTCGAGGATCGCTCGGACCCGACCCACCCCGCTTCGAGGCCCATGCGGCTCGTAGGCTGGTCGATCGGCGCCCTGGGCGAGCTTCACGCCGTCGACCTGCGCGGCGGCACCTCGACTGTGATCGGGCCCCTGAGCGAGGGCGGCGTCTTCAGTGGCGTCTTCGGCGCCCTCGCCCTCGCCCCGGACCGCGCGCTCTATGCGGTGGAGGAGAGCGCCGATCGTCTGTATCGGATCGACCCCAACACCGGCGCGGCCGAATGGATGGGCGAGCTGGGCATGGACGTCAGCGCTCCCGGCCTGGCCTTCGACGAGAGCGGTGCCCTGTGGATGGTCGCGAAATCGCCGCCCGAGCTGCTGCGCGTCGACACCGAGACCGGCGCGGCCAGCTCCGTCGGCCCCCTCGGCGAGGAGCGCGTGGACGGCCTCGCCTGGGACGGCGGCACTCTCTACGCGTTGCAGACCGGAGAGCCGAGCCGCCTCCTCGCCGTCGACCCGGACACCGGCGCCGCCACTCCGGTCGGTCCCCTCGTCCACCTCTCCCTGCCCCTCGCCGCGGGCCTGAGCGCGGACTCGCGGGGCAGGCTGTGGGGACTGGACTCCCAGGACGGGACGCTCTTCCAGATCTACAAGCCGACCGGCGAGGCCTATCCGCTCGCGTCGAAGCTGCCCGGCGGCTTCGCCTCCCTGGCCCTCGATTCCTTCCCCGACTCGGACCAGGACGGCACCCCGGATCACTGGGAGCTCGAGCACGGCCTCGATCCGGCGAGCTCGGACGACGCCCTCGACGACCGCGACGCCGACGGCCTGAACAGCCGCGAGGAATACCTCGCGCGAACGGATCCCACGGACCCCGATAGCGACCAGGATGACCTGAGCGACGGCGACGAAGTCGACCTCTACGGCACCGATCCGCGCCGCGGGGACAGCGACGGCGACGGCCTTCCCGACGGCGTCGAGCTCCTCCTCGTCACCACCGATCCCCTCGACCCGGACAGCGACGACGACGCCCTCTCGGATGGAAACGAGGTCCTCGTCTACGGGTCGGATCCGCTCGACCCCGACAGCGACGGGGACGAGATGCTCGACGGGTGGGAGGCGGGCTTCGGCCTCGATCCCCTGGATTCGGGCGACGCGACCCTGGACCCCGACGGCGACGGGCTCCAGAACCTCGAGGAATTCGGCGCGGGCACGGACCCCACCGACCCGGACAGCGACTCGGACGACGTCTCGGACGGGGACGAGGCGAAGATCCACGAGACGGACCCGACCGACCCCGACAGTGAAGGGGACGGCATGTACGACGGCTGGGAGCTTCGCTACGGCCTGGACCCCCTGGCCGACGACTCCCAGGGTGATCTGGACGGGGACGACTGGACGAACGTGCTGGAGTTCCAGGGCGGCACGGATCCCACGAGCGCATTCTTCAAGCCCCTGGAGCTGATGGGCTACTCGATCACCCCCGTCAACGAGATCCGCCGCATCGACCTCCGGCGGGGGTTCTCCTACAGGGGCGCGATCGTGCACGTGCCCGTGGAATTCACGGGCCTGGCCTTCGCACCCGATGGCGAGCTCTACGCGGTCGAGGACAGCCGCGATCGACTCTTTCGCATCGACCTTGCCACGGGAACACCCACCCTGGTCGGCGAGCTGGGGGTCGACGTGCACTCGCTGGGCCTGGCCTTCGAGCACACGGGCCCTCTCTGGATGGTGGCGAAGTCGCCGGCCGAACTCTTTCGGGTGGACCCGCTCACGGGTGCCGCGACCCCCGTCGGCCCCCTCGGCGTCGAGGGTGTGGACTCCCTCGCCTGGGACGGAAGCAACCTCTACGCCCTGGCAAGCGGAGCTTCGAGCAGCCTCTACGTCATCGACCGCAGCAGCGGCGCCGCGAATCGGGTCGGTCCGCTCGTCAACGTATCCCTCCCCCTGGACTCCGGCATGACGGCGGACCAGTGGGGGCGGCTGTGGGGACTCGACAGCAAGAGCGGCACGGTCTTCCGGATCGACAAGACTACCGGGAAGGCAGAGCTGATCACGAAGACGCAGGCCGGCCTCTTCGACTGCCTGGCTCTCGACGCCCTGCCGGACTCGGATCGGGACGGCATGCTCGACTCCTGGGAGCTGGGGCACGGGCTCGACCCCACGGATCACGAGGATGGGCTCCTCGACACCGACGCGGACGGGCTCGCGAACCTGGGCGAGTTCGAGGCCGGAACGGACCCCACAGCGACCGACTCGGACGCCGATGGCCTGAGCGACGGAGACGAGGTCCACGTCCACGGTAGTGATCCGACCGCGAGCGACACGGACGGCGACGGGCTCTCCGACGCAGAAGAGGTCGAGCAGCACGGGACGAATCCCGGGGAGTCCGACAGCGACGGCGACGGCCTTTCGGACCTGGACGAAATCGTCGACCACGGCACGGACCCGCTGGCGGCCGACAGCGACAGCGACGGCGCACCCGACGGCTGGGAGCTCGACTGGGGACTCGACCCCCTCGATTCCGCCGACGCCGAGCTCGACGCCGACGCCGACGGTCTGACCAGCCCCGAGGAGTACGCGGTGGGCACCAACCCCACGCGCCCCGACACGGATTCGGACACGCTCTCCGACGGTGACGAGGTGAAGCGCCACGGCACGAACCCGAACCGGCAGGACACGGAGCGGGACGGCATGCCCGACGGCTGGGAGGTCTCCTTCGGGCTGGGCGCACGCTTCAACGACGCGGACGAAGATCTCGATGGCGACGACTGGACGAACCTCGCCGAGTACCGGGAGGGATCGGATCCCTCGGACGCCGCCTCGCTGCCGGTGCCGGTATTCGGCTACTCGCTCAGCGATCTCGGCGAGCTCTACGAAATCGATCTCTACAGAGGCGCGGCCACCCCGATCGGATCGCTGGGAGTGGAGGGCGACTTCTCGGGGCTGGCCATCGGCCCCGATGGCGGGATCTACGCGGTGAACGCCAGCGACGACCAGCTCTATCGCTTCGACGCGGGGACGGGCGCGGCGACCCGGGTGGGCGCTCTTGGGTTCGACGTGACCGACGTGGGCCTGGCCTTCGACGACACCGGCACCCTGTGGATG
>JAFDEK010000059.1 GCA_019310385.1 Deltaproteobacteria bacterium | reverse complement strand
GGACGCGCCAGGGCTCCGGAGCCGGCGATCTGCATGAGGTCGTCCCACACCCAGTCGCCCGAGAGCGACGGCGCATAGGAGAGCGCGACCAGGCCGAGGATGCCCACGGCCAGGGCCCGAGCCTGGGCCTCGGGTCGATCCCGCAACGTCATCGTCTCTCCATGGGAGGGGCCCCGGGGCAGAAAGGTGCAACCGGGTAACTGATCGGCCCGAAGACGCACGGGGTTGAGCCGCGTCAGCGCAAGGTCGTGACCACCGCGGTCGCGTAGCCGCCGGCAGGCACGTCGACCTCGATCTCCCGCTGCGCCCGCTCGCCTCCGCCCAGGTCCACACGCACGGTGTGGGGCCCCGGCGCGACCCGCGTCCTCGCCACGTAGATCGCCGCCGGAAGCAGGGTCCACGAGCGGGTGTCGGGGGTATCCATTCCCACCAGTGTGCCCTCGGCGAGGAGCGCGAGGATGTTGCCGAGCCCGTTGCTCTCCTGGTTGCCGGCCGCGCGGAAGCCCTCGGCGATGACCGCCCGGGCGATCATGCGAGATATGGCAGCGCCAATGATCTTGGGCCGGATGAACTCATAGTCACGCTCGGTCTCGGCGGCGAGGTTGCTCACCAGATCCGCCCGGACGCTCTCCCCGTCTACCTCCACCGCGAACCTGGAGAAGGTCCGGGGAGCGGGCACGAGCTCGGGATAGACCACCACCTTGAATGCGCTGTAGCGCAGCACGTCGAGGTTGCCGGTCACGTAGGCGCCGGCCATCCCCACGGCCGCGCCGATGGGCACCCGCCTCGGAATCTTGAAGGGCACACGGCCCAGAGCCACCACGGTGAGAATCTCTCCCGTCTCGGGGCCCTCTGGCGGTCGCCAGCTCGGCTCTACCAGGGACTCCCGGCGTCCCAGGAAGTCGGTGATGTTGCTGCCCCGATAGCGGGTCTGGGTGGCCAGCCGCGCCACGGGCTCCTTCAGGCTCACGAGGGAGCGGCCGTCCAACGCCTCGTCGTAGTAGCGCATGGCCTCGTTACGCTCCCCGAGCTGCTCGAATACGAAGCCCGAGAGGTAGGAACCGATGGTGCCGTGGGCCCGGTTCGGATCGCGCTCCTCGATGTAGTCGCGCATCACCGTGAAGCGCTTCGACTCGACCCGCGCTCCGCGCAGGTCGCCCTCGGCGAGGTAGTTCAAGATGTTCATGGCGTTGAGGGCCAGCTTCTCGAAGGGCGAGGCCTTGTAGCGCGGTGCGCTGTCGCTGTAGATGTACTTGCCGATGTTGCCGATGACGTCGGCCGAGATATCGAGGAGCTCGAGCTCTTTGTCCGCGACCTCGAGGTCCCGAGACGCGAGTCCATAGAGCCCCTGGGCCTGGAAGGTCATGCCCCGCTCGAGGAGCATGAGTCCGGTGTGGTCGCCGAACTTCGTCGGCTGCTCGCCCGGCTCCTTCACTCCGAGCAGGCGGTCCAGGTCCGCGGCCCCCGCCGCATAGTCGCCCTGGGCGGCCCGGGCCCGGGCCTCGGCGGTGCGCTCGGAATAGCTCGCGCAGCCCGGGGCCTGCCCCAGGAGGACGAGGGTCAGCAGGCCCTGAAGGAGAAGGCGGGGCGGCAGCAGGGATACCAGGGGTCGGGGGGGCACGATTCGCGCAGCCTCCTGGCCGCCGTCAGCGCTCGATCGCCTTGCTGCGAGCCGCGTCGTGCTGGAACTTGATCAAACTGGTCTCGACGTCGATGACCTGGATGAAGAGGCTGTACTGCAGGCGCCGGGCCTTGTCGAGGCGCTCGTCCACGGCTCCGAGCTTGCCGGTGAAGTAGTAGCGCGCCCCGAGCTGCCGCCCGACCTGGGCCGCGCTGTAGGGATCGATCTCGCTGGACTGCTGCAGCCCCACCTCGCGCATCATCTCGTCCTGCCGCTCCCGGCTCACCACACCCACCTCGCCGCTGTCCACGAGCGCGGTCTCGATGGAGGAGAGGAGCGTGTTCATCTCGTCGTTCAGGTGCTCGCTGGTGTCGTTGCGAATGGGATAGATGGTGACCAGCAGGGGCTCCCCGCGTTGCCCGACCACCTCCCGCCGCCAGAAGGAGGATTCGAAGAGCGCCCCGAGGTTCTGGTCCACCAGGTAGTCGATGTCGCGTTTGTCGAGGCCCGTGCTCATGGGAGCGTCGTCGAGGCCCGGGTTGCCCGTGCCTTCACCGCCCCGGCTCACCTGGGTCGCGCAGCCGCCGCCCGAAGAGGCGAGCAGCGCCACGGCCGCTGCTGCCAACAGCCCCTCGCGTAGCCTCCGGCGAAGCGCCCGGGGCCCCTCTCCGCCCTCCACGTCTGCCACGTCTACCACGTCGATCATCGTCCATCCTCCCATTTGCTCGAGCCCGCCGCCATGATCGCATCGAACGCGCAGCTTCGCCTACCTCGGCCTGTCCCCCGTGCGGTATGAGAGGAATGGGCGCTTTTTCGCGCTCTGGGGTCCGGGCTAGCAGACTGTTAGAGCCCCGTCAGTCCGCGCGGCGCACGAAGCCCCGCACCACGCCCGAGACGGCGTCGCCCACCACGACCAGAGCCGAGCCGAGCAGGACGAAGAAGAGCAGGACGTCCATCTGGCCGCGCACCCGGGCGTCCTCGATCCAGTAGCCCAGGGAGACGATGCCCAGCATGCCGAGCACGGTGGCCTCGCGCAGGCAGCTCTCCCAGCGATAGAAGAGGTAGAGAAGAAAGCGTGCGAAGAGGGCGGGGAAGAGCGCGAAGAGCGCCACCTGGCCGCGTCCCGCCCCGAGTCCGCGCAAAGCCGCCGGCGGCCGCGGATCGGCGTTGTCGATGGTCTCGGCGCCGAGCCGGCCGAGGACACCCGCGTTGTGGATCGCCAGCGCGAGCACCGCCGTCCAGGGGCTCGGTCCCAGGACGGCGAGCATGAGAAAGGCCACGAGGTACTCCGGCACGGCGCGCAGCAACGCGAGCGCGGCTCGCAGCGCGAGCACCATCCCTGCGCGCAGCAGGCCCGCGGCTCGGGGTAGTGCGCCGCGGCCAGGTGAAGCGCCGCGGCCAGGTACAGCGCCGCGGCCAGGTAGCGCGCTCGAGCGAGGTCGACCGCTGCCGCGCCGCCGAGGCCGCTCCGGCCTGACGAAGCTGCGCGCCGCGCCCGGCGCGAAGATCAGGCCCGCAGCTCCGGCCAGGAGCGCGGCGAGGATCGAGATCGCCAGGGTCGAGGCCGCGGCCTCCGCCCCTCTCTCCCGGAAGAGCTCCATCGCCCACTCCCCGGCGCGCCCCCACTCCCATGCCTGGTCCTGCAGCGGGAAGGGCCGCAGCTCGCTGGCGAAGCGTTCCAGGTTGCCCAGGCGCCTGGGCGACACCAGATCGTCCCAATCGAAGCCGCCGATGAACCATGCGCCCGCCATGAGAGCCGCGGCAAAGGCCAGGCTCTTGCGCACGAAGGTGTCACGCGGCCGTCTCCGCCACAGCTGCTCGACGCGCGCATCCGGGTCCACCGCCCCTTTGGGTCGGAGAGCCGTCACGCCTGCAACCTGCGGCGTACAGCGCCGCTCCAGGCCTCGAATGCCAGCACCAGGGCGAGGAGTGCGTAGAGATAGGTCCAGACCTCGCCGTAGTTCGTGCTCGCGAAGGACTGGCGAATGTAGAGTCCCAGGGTGGGAAAGCCGAAGAGACCCAGCACCGCCGAGGAGCGCAGCATACACTCGAAGCGGTAGAACGCGTAGGTGACGAGATCGGGCAGGGCCCGGGGCAGCAGGGCAAAGCAGTAGATCTGCAGCTTCGAGGCACCGGCGTCGCGCAGCGCCCGGGACGCGTCCCGGGGCGCCTCGTCGATCAGCTCGGAGAAGACCTTCGCGAGGATTCCCGCGTGGGGAATCGCGAGGGCGAGGACGGCGGCCAGCTCGTTGAGGCCGACGGCGACCAGGAGGAGCACCGCCCAGAGCAGCTCGTGGATCGAGCGCATCAGCGCAATGAGGACGCGCCCCGCTGCATAGAGAAGCGGCGCGAGCGCCCCGGAAGACCCGGCGCCCCGGCCGGAGTCCGCGGGCTCATCCAGCCAGAGGGCCGACGAGGTTCCGAAGCCGAGCGCGATCCCCAGCACCAGCGAGAGGCTCATTGCGGCGGCCGCGTAGACCAGGGTCGTCCAGGCCGCTGCCATGGCGGTCACCACGACCGGGGGCGCGGCAGCCGAAGCGAGCCGTGCCTCGGAGTGCAGCGCCGGCGAGAGGGCCCGGGAGAAGAAGCGCTGGGCCGCTTCGAGCCCACCGCTCGAAGGCACGAGATCCGCGAGCGCGAGATCCAGGGTCGCGAAGGACCAGACGCCCGCCGCTCCGAGCAGGAGCAGCGCCACGCGCCTTGCCCCGACGACCGCCGGGCGGTGCAGCGCGTCAGCCGTACTCATCGCGCCCCCCTGCGGCCCCTTCGATCTCGTAGAGCTGCTCGAACTGCTCGGCAGCGATCTCCCGGCTGGGCCCGTCGAAGACGACGCGGCCGCGGCGCAGGCCCACCAGGCGCGAGAGGTGGGACTGGGCAAGCGAGAGGTTGTGGAGGCTCACGCACAGGGTGAGCCCCCGTTCGGCGCAGACCCGAACCAGGAGTGCCACGGTCTCTCGGGCCCGCGCGGGATCCACGCTCGAGACCGGCTCGTCGGCGAGCAGCGCGACGGGCCGTTGGAAGAGAGCGCGCGCAATGGCGACGCGCTGCTGCTCGCCGCCCGAGAGGCGGTCGGTCCGCTCGAAGAGCTTTTCCTCGATACCGAGCTGCTCGAGCAAGGCGTGGACTTCGCGCAGCTTCTCGCGCGGGGGAAGCAGCATGTCGCGCAGCGCCGCCCCGAAGCCGAGACGCCCCAGCCCGCCGCTCATCACGTTCTGCGCCACGCGCAGGTTCGGCACCAGCGCGAGGTCCTGGTGCACGAAGCCGATCTGGGCGCGCAGCCCCCGCAGCCCGGAATCCGAGAGCGCTCCGAGCTGCTCACCCGCGACCCGAACCGCGCCCCGGGTCGGACGTTGGCTGCCGTTCAGCAAGCGCAGCAAGGTCGTCTTCCCCGAACCGCTGGGACCTACGAAGCCCACGCAGTCTCCCTCGCGAATCTCCAGGCTCACCCCGTCGAGGGCGCGCAGCTCGCCGTGGTCGACGCCGACCGAGTCGAGCAGGAAGGCGGGTCGCGTGGCTTCCACGGCTAACGAATGAACCCGAGTTCGAGGGCGAGATCCCGGATCGCAGCGAAGTCCTCGTTGCGAGCCGCGATCAAGCGCTTGCGTGGAAAGGCGCCGAGAAGGTCGGGGTCGCGCATGGCGATGAGGACCTGCTGGAGGCGATCGGTGAAGCCGGCGCCGTAGGTGGCATCCAGCTGCGGGTGAGCGGTGAAGTTGTAGTCCGGGTAGGTGGGTGTCTGCCAGATCACCCGCACCCGCTGGGGATCCGTCTGCCCCTCGGCAACCCGGCGCTCGTAGACCTTGTAGTTGATCGCGCCGACGTCGAACTGCCCCGTTCCGACGAGCTCCGCAGTGCGGTCGTGACTGCCCGAATAGCTGACCGCCGCGAAGTAGCGCTCCGGGCTCGTACTCGTGTGCTCACGAATGAAGTGCTCGGGCATGAGACGGCCGGAAGTCGAGCCCTGAGAACCGAACACGAAGCGCCGCCCCGCGATAGCGGAGGGGAACGCGTCTCCGGCTTCGAGCCCCGTGTCGCGGTGCGCAATGAAGTAGGAGTAGAAGTCGGGGTCTTCGGCGCCCTGGGCGACGGCGCGGGCGCCGGGCACCGTGTGGCGCGCCTGCACCCCCGTCAACCCCCCGAGCCAAGCCAGGGAAACGTCCCCGTTCTTGAACAGCTCCACCGCGTCCGCGTAGCGGGTGGCGTGGACGTACTCGACGGGCACGCCGAGCTCCAGAGCCAGATACGCCGCCACGGGCTCGAAGCGCTCCCGCAGCCGGGTCTCGTCCTGATCGGGAATGGCGCTGAAGCGCAGCGGCGGAGCGCCCGATGCAGATCCGGGCCCGCGGCCCTCGCCGCCGCCGCAAGCGAGCAGCACGGTGACTGCAAGAAACGCAACGCTCACCCGACCCGCGAAGAGCACCCTTGTCCTCCGTGAAGCGCCCGGGTCCTCCGTGAAGCACCCGGCCACAGAGAATATCAGCCGTCGCCGCGAGATTCGATGACCTCGGCGATGTCGATGAAGCCGTCCCGGGAGAAGCCGCAGGCCAGGCCAGGGGACTCGATCAGCTTCTGGGCGTAGCCGAGATCGAGATAGTCGGTGCTCAGGTAGGGCTTCATCTGCCTCGCCCCGCGCAGCACCTCGGCACCCTCGGCCAGGCGACCCGAGTCCTCCTTCTCCACGCCGAGGCAGAGCAGGACCGCGCCGAGCTCCACCCGATAATCCACGCGCGCGTCCGAGATCGCCACCGCCTTGCGGATGTAATCGAGGGACTGCTCCTTGTCCCCCCGGACCCCGATGATCCAGCTCACCCACAGTGAATCCGGAACCACCCGATTGAAGACCGCGCCCGCGTAGTAGAGGTTGCCGAGGGCGGTGTTGTTGGGACTGTCCGCGTAGGTGGGCTGCAGCGCGATACCCCGCTCGAGCAGGGAGCCCATCTCGGAGACAGTGCGCACAGCCGAGAGCAGCCCCTTGGTCGTGGCCAGGCGCCCCATGGCGACGAACTTCCACAGCATACACTCGCCGCACTCGGGGTCGGCGTCGATGCCGCGCTGGGCCCAATCCCGGGCGATCTCGAAGTACTCGATGCGCTCCTTCTTGGCGTCGAAGGACAGGCTCTCGGATTTGCGCCAGTAGTTGCGCGCAATGCGCCAGTAGGTGAGGGAAGCCCCGGGGCGCAGCTCGACGATGCGCTGGTACTGCTCCGCCGATGCGACCAGCTCTTCCTTCTGCTCCAGACGCATCCCGCTCACCCAGAGCTCGCGCAGGCGAGGATCCTCGCTGGCGCCGGGCAGCCGGGCCAGCAGCTCGGGGCTCTCGACATCGATGAAGCTGCCCCCGAACTGGTTGGACGCCGTGGCAATGCGCCCGAGCTCCTCGTCGGCTGACGCGGAGGCCGGACAAGCCAGAACGATCCAGTAGGCGAGCGTGAAGATGCGGCCGAAGCGCCGGCTGGAGCCGGGCCTCCCAGGGCTGCTGCCGTTCACGAATCGATTCACCTCGAGAGCGATCTTGTGGAGCGTCTCTTCGAGCACAGTCTGGAGCTTCCTGGAGCTTCTTCTGGAGTCGCCACCGAGCGTCGGCGCAGCTGCTGTGGTTAACCCCAACCCACTGAAGACGCAAGGTTTTCCGAGCCGAAAGGGCTCTGCACTCGCGCCCCTGGGGCCGAAGTCGATACCCTGCCCCCTGCCCTGCACCGAATAGGGAAGGAACCCGACGACATTGATACGCCGGAACATCGACATTGGAAACACCCTGAGGCAGTCGGCTCCGCTCCCGGGCCTGCTTCTGGCCTGTCTACTGGGATGCGGAGCCGGAGCCGACGCCGACCCTGACACACAGACCCGAACCCTCGTCGTGACCGCCACTGCGTACAACTCGGTCGCGAATCAGACCAACGACGACCCGAACCGGGGCGCCTGGGGCGACACCCTGCGTCCGGGCATGAAGTCCATCGCGGTCTCCCGGGACCTCATCGCCCTGGGTCTCGGCCACAACGCGCGGGTGCGCATCGAGGGGCTCGACGGCGAATACGTCGTCAAGGACAAGATGAACAAGCGCTGGACGGAGAAGATCGACATCTACATGGGGATCGACGTCGAGGCCGCCCGCCGCTGGGGCAGGCGCAAGGTCCGCATCACCTGGGAGGCGCCAGAGTAGAGGGGGCGCGGCGCATCAGCGCCCCCGAGCACGGCCCACGATCTCGAAGACGTCCTTGGAAAGGCCCTTGCGTGACGCGATCCGCTCCAGCTGCGACTCCATGAGCGCGCGCCGGCCCGGGTCGAAGCGCCGCCAGGGATTGAAGATCGAAACCATGCGCGCGGCCATCTGGGGATTCAGGGCGTCGAGGTCGAGGACGATGCCGGCGAGGAAGGCGTAGCCGGCGCCTTCGGCGGCGTGGAAGCGCACCTGATTGCCCGCGCAGAAGCTCCCCACCAGGGAGCGAAGCCGATTCGGGTTCTTGAGGCTGAAGTCCGGGTGCCGGAAGAGCTCGAGGACCCGTGTCAGGGTGTCGGGCCGCTTCGAGAGGGCCTGGACGGCGAACCACTTGTCGAGCACCAGGGGATCCCCCTTCCAGCGCTCGTAGAATTCCGCCAGGGCTTCCTCGCGCTCGGGCCCCACGCCGTCGACCAGGAGCACCAGGGCGGCCTGGCGATCGGTCATGTTGTCGGCATCGCGGAACTGCCGCGCAATGCGCTGCGTGACCTCGTCCTCGCCGAGGGCGGAAAGAACACCGAGCGCCGTGTTCTTGAGCCGGCGCCGCGCAATCGAGGCCCGATCGATCGTGTAGGCCTCTTCTGTCGCACAGGATTCGTAGACGCTCCATAGCTGCGCCCGGTGGGCGCTCGCGAGCTCCCGCAACGCGAACTCCCGCGCCCTGTGGAGCGCGTCGACGTCCACCACCGCGAGCTCCTGGCCAAGGAGCTTCTCGGAGGGAAGCCCGAGGGCCAGGGCCTTGAGGGAGCCGTCCAGCTCGGGGTCGGCGAGTACCCGGCCCCAGGCCTCGACGAAGAGGGGATCGAGGACGAGCTCACGCCCGGCGGCCGCCTCGGCGGAGAGCTCCAGCAACAGCTCGCTGGCCAGGTTCTGGCCGGCGTCCCAGCGGTTGAAAGCATCGCGGTCGTGGCCCATCAAAAAGGCGAGCTCGGCACGATCGCGCTGCATGCGCAGCTTCACCGGAGCGGAGAAGTTGCGCAGCAGCGAGGGGACGGGACGCGCGTCCAGGCCCACGAAGGTGAAAGTCTGCTCCGCCTGCTTCAGCTCGAGGACGCGATCGGTCGCAGCCTCCCCGGCGCCCTCCCCGGCCAGCCGCTGGGGCAGGTCCTCGCCCTGCGCTCCGATCAAGCCCAGTGCGACCGGAATGTGCAGCGGCTCGCGCTCGGGCAGCGCCACACCTTCTTCGGGATCGGGGTAGCTCTGGCGCAGGCGCAGGGCATAGCTCCCCGCCTCTTCGTCGTAGCTCCCCTCGGCCTCCACCACCGGAGTGCCCGCCTGGGAGTACCAGCGCTCGAACTGAGCGAGGTCGGCGCCGTTGGCGTCCGCCATGGCAGCGCGGAAGTCGTCGCAGGTCACCGCCTGGCCGTCGTGGCGCTCGAAGTAGAGGTCCATGCCGCGGCGGAAGCCCTCGCGTCCGAGCAGGGTATCCACCATGCGGATCACCTCGGCGCCCTTGTTGTAGACCGTCGACGTGTAGAAGTTGTCCATGGAAATGTAGGACTCGGGCCGAATCGGGTGCGCCATGGGACCGGCGTCCTCGGCGAACTGGGCCGAGCGCAGCAGCTTCACTTCGTCGATGCGCTTGACCGCCGCCGAAGTCATGTCCGCGCTGAACTCCTGGTCGCGAAAGACGGTGAGACCCTCCTTCAGGGTGAGTTGGAACCAATCGCGACAGGTGACCCGGTTACCGGTCCAGTTGTGGAAGTACTCGTGGCCGATGACGGCCTCGATTCCCTCGTAGTCGTCGTCGGTGGCCGTCTCGGGCTGGGCCAGGACGTACTTGGAGTTGAAGACGTTGAGCCCCTTGTTCTCCATGGCGCCCATGTTGAAATCGTTGACGGCCACGATCATGTAGACGTCGAGGTCGTACTCGAGCCCGAAGCGCTCTTCGTCCCACTGCATGGATTTCTGCAGGGAGCGCAGGGCGTGCTCGCAGCGATCGAGATTCTGGGGCTCGACCCAGATCTCGAGCTTCACCTCGCGTCCCGAGCGGGTGGTGAAGCTCCCGGCGTGGCAGCGCAGATCGCCGGCCACCAGCGCGAAGAGGTAGCTGGGCTTGGGGAAGGGGTCCTCCCAGCGCACGCTGCGGCGACCGTCCTCGAGGCGCTCGTCGGCAACGAGGTTGCCGTTGGAGAGCATGACCGGGATCTGCTCCGGGTCCCCGACCAGGGTCGTGGTGAAGCGCGCCATGACGTCGGGGCGGTCGAGGTACCAGGTGATGCGGCGGAAGCCCATGGCCTCGCACTGGGTGCAGTAGTTGCCGCTGCTCAGGTAGAGCCCCGAGAGCGCGGTGTTGGCGCGGGGATTGATCTCCACCAGGGTCTCGAACTCGAAGCGTGCGGGCACTCCTTCGACGACGAGCTCGCCCTCGCTCTCGCGGTACTCACCGGGCCCGAGCTCACGACCGTCGAGGCGCAGCTCCAGCAGCTTCAGATCTTCGCCCACCAGTGCGAAGGGCGCGGGATCCCCCGCCACGTCTTCGTTGCGGCGGACCACCAGCTTCGAGCGCACCCGGGTGCGCTCGGGGTCGAGCTCGATGTGCAGATCGACGCGTTCGATCCAGTAGTCGGGCACGCGATAGTCGTTGCGGTAGACGGCCTTCGGCTTGTCCTGGCTCATGCAGACCTCAGGCCCGGGTCATGGGGAAGCTGCGGCTCCGACGCCCGGCTCGAGCTCGGACGCAGGCCAACGGTCGGGCCGCGAAAGACGGGAAGCATAACGGTTCGCGGAGCGGGGGGCCGGAGCGGCCGGGACTCGTCGAAGGCCCGGCGGCGCGCCGCTCAGCGCATGACGAGGCGACCGCCCAGGGCCTGGCAGTCGTACTTGCGCGTGAAGCGGACCCGGCCCTCGACCTCACAGTGAACCAAGGTGTTGTCCGGGTCGGGCGGCTTCGCCATGGCCTCGCCGACCTTGTCCTGGAACTTTCGGAACTGGCCCGCGACATCGATCCCGGATAGGAAGCTCGAACCCGAAGAGTCAGAGGGCTGCGCGGCCGGCTTCGGCTCCTCCGGCTTCTTGCGCGAGTGCTGATCCATGATCGCCAAGCCGCTGTCCAGCTCGTCGAAGACGAAGCAGCCGGTCGTGACGCAGCTCACGAGCGCGATGGCGATGGCGATGGCGAGAAGGCGCATACGCGAGAGAGACGCGCGGACCTCAGGCCCTCTCGAGCGCCGCCTCGACGGCGTCGGTCACCTCGCGGGCACAGGGCTCGACCGGGGGCGCAAAGCGCGCAATTACGTCGCCGCTGCGACCGACGAGGAACTTGGCGAAGTTCCACTCGATGTCGCCCGGCCCCTGGGGCTCGGTCTCCTGGCCGGCGAGCCAGGCGTAGAGGGGTGCGCGCCCGTCGCCGTTGACCTCGATCTTGGCGAAGAGCGGGAAGCGGGTTCCATACTCCAGCTCGCAGAATTCCTTGATCTCGGCCTCGCTGCCGGGCTCCTGCCCTGCGAATTGATTGCAGGGAAAGGCGAGAATCTCGAGGCCCGATTCGCGGTACTGACCATAGAGACGCTGGAGCCCGTCGTACTGGGGGGTCAGGCCGCACTTGGATGCGACGTTGACGACGAGGGTGACCTTGTCCTTGAAGTCCCCCAATGAGCGCATCGCGCCGTCGATGTCCTTCACGTTGAATTCGAAGAGGTTGGCCATCCGATGGATCTCCCGGTCTTCGCTGTCGGTTGCGTCCAAGCCGCGGAGTCCCCAGAATAGCCGCGCTGCCCTCGGCGTGCGAGCCGCGAGTGGGGCCCGGAGCCTGACCATGCGCTGCACCATCGTCTCCCATACGCACTGGGACCGGGAGTGGTACCGCACCTTTCAGTCCTTTCGCGCGCGCCTCGTCGACACCGTGGACCGCGTGCTGGATCTGGTGGCCGCCGACCCCGGCTACTTCTTTCAGCTCGACGGGCAGAGCATCGTGCTCGAAGACTACGTCGAGATCCGCCCCGAGCGGCGGCCCGAGCTCGAGGCAGCCTGCCGGGCCGGGCGCATCGCCATCGGGCCCTGGTACGTGCAGCCCGACTCCCTGCTGCCCTCGGGCGAGGCCCACGTGCGCAACCTTCTCGAAGGTCGTCGGGTCGCCCAGGGCTTCGGTCCCTGCTCGAGCATCGCGTACACGCCGGACTCCTTCGGCCACCCCGCCCAGTTCCCCCAGCTCTTCGCCGGCTTCGGCCTCGAGCCTTTCATCTATTGGCGGGGCAACGGCGACGAGCTCGACACCTTGCCGAGCGAGTACCGCTGGCAGTCCCCGGATGGCACGACCCTTCGCTGCTGTCATCTCGCCAGGGGCTACTTCCCCGGCTGGGGGCTGGGGGACGACGTCGAGAAGGCCGTGCAGCGACTCCAGACCCTGACCGAGGAGCTGGCCGAGCACACCCGCGGCGATTCGGTGCTGCTCATGAACGGCATGGACCACATGCTCCCCGACGCCAATATCGGAGAAATCGCCGAGGCCCTGGCGAAGCACAGTGGCTGGACGGTCCGGCGCGGTCTGCTCGACGACTTCGTGGCCGAGATGCCCGACGAGCTGCCGCGCTACAGCGGAGAGCTGGTCGCCGGCCGCAGCGCCAATCTGCTGCCCGGCGTCTGGTCCACCCGCATGCCGCTCAAGCTGCGCAATCGGCGCTGCGAGGCGGCGCTCGAGGGATGGGCCGAGCCCTGGTGCGCGCTGGGGCGCGACGCCGGTACGCCCGACGAGCGCGCCGCCCTGGACACGGCCTGGCGCGCCCTGCTCGCCAACCAGGCTCACGACTCCATCTGCGGCTGCTCCCACGATCGGGTCCACGAGCAAATGCGCTTTCGCTACGACAGCGCCGAAGAGCTCGCCGACGAGACCACGCTCCGCGCCCTCGAACGCATTGCGGGCCTGGGCGCCGAGCGCCAGGTCGCTCGCAAGAGCGAAGGGGAAGGCGCTGGGAAAGGCGAGCTAGAGATTGCGGTCTTCAACCCCTCACCCCACCCGCGTAGCGATCGGGTGCGCCTCCCCCTCGCGGGCTTTCCCGCCTTCACGGCGGCCGGTATCGATCCCCTGCTCCTCGCCAACAGCGGCGCGCAGGGCTTCGAAGTCGGCGGCCAGCCCGCCCGCCTGGTCGCCGTCGCAACGGACGCGCGTCCGCGCCTCGCACCCGACCAGCCCGTCTACGACCTCGAGTTCGTCGCCGAGGCGGTCCCGGCCTTCGGCTGGAAGCGCCTTTCCCTGCGCAAGACCGAAGCCGCTCCCGAGCAGCTCGACGAAGGCCGACGCATCGGGTGGGGCGGGGCGGAGGACAGAGGGGAGGCCGGGGTTGAGAACGGGGTTGAAGCCGGGGTCGAGAATGGAGTCGAGGTCGAAGTCGAGGCGGCCGGGACCTTCGCCGTGCGCATGGGCGAGACCCGCGTGAGCGGCCTCGCCGCCTTCGAAGACCTGGGCGATCGGGGTGACAGCTACGACTTCGACGCCGTGGGAGCCGACGCGGCCTCGCCCCCCGTAGAGAGCCTCGAGATTCGCCGCTGGCGCCACCCGGGCGGAATGCAGGGCTTGAGGGTGCGCCGGGTGCTGCGCGTACCCGCGCACCTCGACCCCGGGCGGGAGGCGCGCAGCGCCGAGAGCGTCGAGCTTCCGGTGACCGTCGAGGCCCGCATCACGCCGGGGCTTCGCCGCGTGGACCTGCACGTCGAGGTGGAAAACACCGCTCGGGACCACCGGCTGCGCCTGCTCTTTCCGACCGGAACCGGCATCCAGGGCTTTCACGCTGCCAGCACCTTCGACGCCGCCCGCCGCAGCACGGCCCCCCGCGACGACTCGCGCTGGATCCACCCCGCCCCGCGCACCTTCCCCTCTCAGGGCTGGATCTGCGCGGGCGGCCTCACCCTCGCGGCCCCGGGCCTGCCCGAGGCCGAGGTGACGGCCGAAGGCAGCATCGCGATCACCCTGATGCGCGCCGTCGGGTGGCTCTCGCGGCGCGACCTTCACAGTCGCCCGGGTGACGCGGGCCCCGCCCTCGCAACGCCCGGGGCCCAGTGTCTCGAGCGCTTCGAGGCCCACATGCACCTCTTCGACGGCGGCTCCGAGCTCGCGCCGACCGCGGCCCGGGACGCGGAGCTCGGCCTGCGCGCAGTGGCGGCGGGCCCGAGCCCCCGGGTACCGGAAGGACACGCCCTGCTCCGGGTCGATCCTCCGGAGCTCCTTCTCTCGGCGCTCAAGCCCGCGCAGACGGGGCCGGGGAGCGTGTTGCGCCTGCTCAACCCGACGGATCGCGAGATCGAGGCCGAGATCGAGTTCGGCTTCGATCTCGCCCGGGCCGAGACGGTGCAGCTCGACGAGAGGCCGGCCGACCTGCCCTTCTCCTGGAAGGATCGACGAATCCGTCTCCCCCTTCCCCCCCACGCCCTGCGCTCGGTACTCTATCTCGCCGCCCGAAACGAGAACGCAGCAGAGGAAGCGAAATGAGCCAGCGCACCCGCCCCAGCTTCGAAGCGATCTACCTGCAGCTCGCGCAGACCCTTGCGAATCGCTCGACCTGCCACCGCCTGCAGGTGGGTACCGTGATCACGAGCACCGACTACCGCAAGGTGCTCGCCGTGGGCTACAACGGCAACGCGACGGGGCTCGCCAACGAGTGCGACCGCGCGGAGCCGGGCAACTGCGGCTGTCTGCACTCCGAAGAGAACGCGGTCATCAACTGCGACTCGCCGCGGCAGGTCGAGAAGATCGTCTTCGTCACCCACCTGCCCTGCACGGCCTGCGCGAAGCGCCTCATCAATCTGGGCAACGTCACCAAGGTCTACTACGGCGAGGAGTACCGACTACGCGATTCCGTAGACCTGCTCAAGCAGGTGGGGATCGAGGTGGAGCGCCTCGAGCTCGCCCAGCCGTGATCCTGCAGGTCGACCCTGCAGGTCAGAAGTTGGGAATGTCGAGCTCGGGCTCTTTGATGCGGACGAGAGTGAAGAGGCGCGAATCCAGGCGGTCGTCCAGATCCCGGTCGAAGTCGACCACCTTGGCCTCGGCGATGCCTCCGGTCTTCAGGTCCCGCGCGATCAGGCGCATGGGCACGAGCTTTCCGCCCACGCTCTGCATGGACTCCCGAGGCGTCTGCACGATGCGATAGGGGCGCAGACCGCTCCCGCGGTAGTAGTGACGCTCGAGCAGCGTGTAGTCCGACCTGTCGATCAGGAACTCGACCCGCGAGTAGGGGGCGCGATGGCGCGGCTTGGCGGACACCAGGGTGAAGCGCCCGGTCGCCCCTTCGCTCCGCTCCTGCCCGTAGACGTGAAAGCGCTCCACGGCAACCGGACGGAAGTCGTCGTATCGGAAGGGGGTTCCCTCGAAGGGCTCCAGCTGCGCGGAGCGGGTGAGGCTGATGGTCTTTCCGGACTCGGGCAGGTAGGCGAAGCGCTTGTCGTCGGCCTCGCCGGTCTCGATGCTGAGGATGCGCCGCTCTTCGCGTGGCCCGACTCCGACCAGGACGCCCAGGGACAAGGTGCGGCCGCGCTCCTGCTTGCGCGCCAGCTTGAAGATCTCGACGGGGCTCTCGCCGGAATCGGCGTGCTCGAAGATTTCGACTGTGCGGGTTTGCGCCGAATCATAGAAGCGCGCGAAGGCGCGCTCGAGCACCTCGCGGGCGCTGCGCGCCGGAGCCACGGGAGCCGCGGGCGCCTGCAGTGCCGGCTTGGGGATCGCGGCCACGGGCTGGGGCGATGCAGTCGGCAGCGGAGGCGTCGCACGGGAGGTCGCAGCTCGAGCAGAGGGACGCGGTCGGGGCGCACGATCGACCTCGACCGGCCTCGTCCCGGGCTTTGCCAGCACTGCGGGCGGAGGCTTCTGCGCGGTGGGCGCCTCGATCGCGATGGCCTTTTCAACAACGTCTCTAGCGACCTCTTCAGCGACCTCTTCAACGACCTCTTCAACGAGCTCATGAACGACTGGCGGCGGCTCGGGCTCCGGGGCGACGAGCTCGGCGGCCGAAGGCGCCTCCCGAAGCGGAACTTCGGGAGCGGGAGCCGGCTGCACCTGCACCCGGGCCAGCGGGACTTCGGGTCTGGGCGCTACGGGAGGCTCCAAGAAGCCGAGCAGGAGCGCCATCCCCGCGCCCCCGAGGAGGAGACTCGCCAGGGCGAGCGACCAGCGCGGTAGCGACCCACGGCCCAGAGCAGCGGCGGGCCCGGCTTCAGCGCTCTCCCCGATCCCGTCGATCTCGTCGAGGAGCAGCTGATTCCCTTCCCACAGCACGCGGTGCCCCGGGTACGCCTCCTCGTCGGCGGCGACCTCGAGCCGGGACACAGCGCGCGCAGCTTCCGACACCTCGAGCCCGGGATCCCAAGCCACGGCAAAGGTGTCGCTGGGCGCCTCGACCGCATGGGAAGTGCCGGCGGCAGGGGGCTCACCCGCATCGGGCGTGCCCTGCTCCTCCGAGGCGACCGCCGCCTCTGATACGGATTCCGCAGCCGCGTTCGTCTTGGCGGCGATCACCGCCTTGCGATGCCGCCTGCGAGACTCCTTGAGACGCCGGCTCACCTCCTGGATCAGCTCCGAGTCGACGTTCGAATCGACGTCGATGTCACCCTGACTCGCGGCCATGTCCAGGGCCACGTGGCACATCTGGTTGATGGCGCCCGGCAACCCATCGGTGGCCTGGGCGATGCGGTGCAGGGCCTCTTCGGAAAAGACCTGCCGGTCCTCGCCGGCAGCGAGGCGGAGACGCCGCAGGACGTAACGCCGCGACTCGGCCGAATCCAGGCGCTCGAAGCCGACCCGCTGATGCTCGCGCTCCCGGAGCCAGCCGAACACGGGGGCCGGGGCGCTGTTGCGGGCGATCAGGACCAGCTGCACGAGATGCAGATCCTTGCCCGGAGGCGCCTGCAGGTCGAGGTAAGCCTGAAGATGCCTGAGCGAATCCTCGGGCAGACACTGGGCACTGTCGATGAAGATGCGCAGGATGCGGCCGTGGCCGCGCTCGGTCACGACGGCGCCGGGGGAGAGACGGCCGCCGGCCAGCTCGAGCTGGGCCCCGATCTCCTGTCCGATCTCCGCCCAGCCCCGAGTGGGATCGTCGATTCGCGCCATGCGGGCCTTCGAGCCCGAGTCGCGCAGGACCGCGTCGAGCAGCGCGGTCTTGCCGATTCCCGCCTCACCGGTGATCAGGATCAGTTGGCTGCGATTCTTGAGATGGTCGCGCAGGCTGACGAGAGCCTTGCGCATGGGCTTGCTGCCCACGACGAAGCGCGGGTCGTGCTTGGAAGTGAAGGGATCCGTCTGGAGCGAGAAGACCCGGGTAATCCGATTCTCGACCCGGTGTCCCCGAAGAGGCACGGGGGCGCCCTGCGCGCCGGCCGTTTCGGGGGCCTCGTCGGTCGTCATGCTCTTTCGCCTCCAGCCGGAATGCCTCAGCTCTCCCGGATGCGCGCCCTCACGGGTCACCATCCGCACGCGAGCCGGCGCCCTCAGGCGCCATACCGCGCGCATGGCACCTCCATGGATTTCGTCCGAAAAGCCCAGGGAATTGAACGATTTCGACCCACTGGCCGGTGTACTGCCAGGCTCTAAGATTCCGTCGTGAGCGAAGCCCCCTACCCCGCCGATCTCTACGCCCTGCTGCATCGTGGCACTCCAGGAGACCTGGCCTTCTACAGCCGGCAATGCGCCGGCGCCTCGGCGGTGCTGGAGCTCGGCTGCGGTTACGGGCGGGTCCTCGAAGCGCTCGCCCGCGCGGGAAGTCGGGTGCTGGGCCTCGAGCGCGATGGCGACCTGCTGGCCCTGGCCGCGGCGCGCCGGCGGCGCCTCGAGGCTCCCGCGGCCCAGCGTATCGCCCTCGTCCGCGGCGACATGCGGCACTTCGAGCTGACCCGCCGCTTCGACCGCATCCTCATCCCCCACAGCGGCCTCTACTGCCTGCTCTCGGAGGTCGACTGCACGCGCTGCCTCGAATGCGTCGCGGCCCACCTCACGGACGACGGACTGTTGATTCTCGACGCCTACGCGGCGGATTCCTTCCACCAGCTCGCCGAGGCCACGACCCCCCTGCGGACGACTCCGGACCCGCATTGGGAGGACGAGGAGTTCGAGCCCCTGGTGAGCGTCGAGCAGAATGGCCGCGTCTACGACGTCACGGAGGCAAGCCGCTGGACGCCCGCGCAGCAGCGACTCGATGTCGTGTACCGCTACCGATCCAGGGACGGCGGCGCCCCCAGCGACGGACACATTCCCCAGCGCTACCTGCTCGCCTCGCAGCTTCCCGGGCAATTCGAGGCAGCGGGACTCCAGCTGCTCTCACTCCACGGCGATTTTCGCGGCAACCCCTTCAGGGAGGACTCCGAGCAGCTCGTCGCCGTAGCCCGTCTCGCGCCGCGCTCCTGGTCGGGACGGTGACGATCCGCATGAGCGCGCACACCCGCGCGCTCGGGGGCGTCGCCGCCGGCCCACCGTCGTCGTGACTCAGAGCAGCCCCTCGTAGGATCCCCCATCGACGGGAATCGCGGCCCCGGTGATGAAGCGGGCGCTCTCGGAGCAGAGGAAGGTCGCTATGGCGCCGAAGTCTTCAGGGCGGCCCAGGGCGCCGGCGGGGATCTGCTCGGCCAGGGTGTCGAGGTCGGCCCCGAAGAGGCCCTCGAGGCGCCGGGTCGCGTGGAGTCCCGGCTGCAGGGAGTTGACCGTGACGCCGTCCCCCGCCACCTCTCGGGCGAGGGTCTTGAGGAAGCCCGTCGCACCGGCCCGTGCCGTGTTGGACAGGATCAAGGTCGCAAGGGGAGCGCGCACCGCGAGGGAGGTGATGGCCACAACCCGGCCCCAGCCCTGCTCCCGCATGGCGGGAACCGCCTCCTTGCACATGGCGACGACGCTCATGAGGTTGAGCGCGATGGCGCCCGCGTAGGCCTCGACCGGCGTCGACTCGAAGGTGCCGGGGGGCGGACCGCCGGCGTTGCTCACGAGGATGTCGAGGCCACCGAGCTGTGATCGGGCGTCGCTGACGAAGCCCGTCGCCTGCTCGACCTCGGATACGTCGGCAA
The DNA here is from genome assembly GCA_019310385.1 of Deltaproteobacteria bacterium. GTDB lineage: Bacteria > Myxococcota_A > UBA9160 > UBA9160 > UBA4427 > JAFDEK01. Next base: position 16,641 of record JAFDEK010000059.1, on the reverse strand, counting down.
CGAGGGCGATTGCAGTGGCGCCGATCTCACGGGCAGCCGCCTCGGCCCGGCTCCGGTCGCGACCGCAAATCGCTACCCGCACACCTTCCCGGGCGAGGGCCCGGGCGGTCGCGAGCCCCAGGCCCGAGCTTCCCCCCGCTATCGCGGCCCGCTTCCCGCCGAGTCCGAGTTCCATGCCGCCTCGCTCACGCCAGTGAATGGAGCTCGAGATCCGCCTTCATCATGATGTCCACCAGCTCTTCGAAGGTGACCTTGGGCTCCCAGCCGAGGATCTGCTTGGCCTTGCTGGGGTCGCCGAGCAGCAGCTCGACCTCCGCCGGTCGGTAGAAGCGCGGATCGACCTTTACGATCACCTCGCCGCTCGCGCGGTCCCGGCCGAACTCCTCGGCGCCCTCGCCCTCCCAGGCGACGTCGTAGCCCGCCACCACGGCGGCCCGCTCGACGAACTCGCGCACGGTGTGGGTCTCGCCCGTCGCGACCACGAAGTCTTCGGGCTCGTTGCGCTGCAGCATCATCCACATCATCTCGACGTAGTCCTTCGCGTAGCCCCAGTCGCGCTTGGCGTCCAGGTTGCCCAGGGCGAGCAGGGGCTGCAGGCCTGCCTTCACCCGGGCGAGGCCCAGGGTGATCTTGCGGGTCACGAAGTTCTCGCCGCGGCGGGGCGATTCGTGGTTGAAGAGGATGCCGTTGCTGGCGTGCATCCCGTAGGCCTCGCGGTAGTTGCGCACGATCCAGTAGCCGTAGAGCTTCGCCACCGCGTAGGGCGAGCGGGGATGGAAGGGCGTGGTCTCGGTCTGCGGGATCTCCTCCACCTTGCCGTAGAGCTCGGAGGTCGAGGCCTGGTAGAAGCGGGTATCGAGTCGATTCGAGCGGATGCCCTCGAGCACGCGCAGCACCCCGGTCGCATCCACGTCGCAGGTGTACTCGGGCTGCTCGAAGGAGACGCCCACGTGGGACTGCGCGGCGAGGTTGTAGAGCTCCGTGGGCCGCACCTCCGCGAGGATGCGGTTCACGCTGCTCGAATCGCCCATGTCGCCGTAGTGGAGCTCGTAGACCTGCCCCTCGTCCCGCGCTCGACTCACCCGCTCCTCGACGCGTCCGCGGTTGAAGAGCGAGGTGCGGCGCGCAATGCCGTGCACCTCGTAGCCCTTGTCGAGGAGCAGCTCCGCGAGGTAGGAGCCGTCTTGCCCGGTGACACCGGTAATCAATGCGACCTTGTCACTCATCTTCGCGCTTCCACTTCCTTGTGATCCCCGCCCCGGCCCCGGGCCACGCTGCCTTCGGGCGCCGCGGAATTCTAGCGGGCAATCCTGCGGATTGCCGTGGCGGTGCCTGGCCGCTTCTTCAGTCGAGCGCGATCTCGATCACGGCGCGCTGGCCGATCTTGCCGGACAGAGTCGAGAGCCCGTCCAGGAGCCGCATCTGCCAACCGTACTTGCGCCGCAGGGCGCCATAGACAGCCTTCAGCAGTGCGGATTCGTTCACGATGACGCCCCGCCCCGCTACGGGCTCGCCGCGCAGATTCCCGCGCATGTCACAGGGGGTGAGGGTCACCCGGCCCGTCGCCCGCACGCGCTTCACCTTGCCCGCCTCGCCTTCGCTGAAGGCGTAGAGCTTTCCGCCGTGCTCACCGATCCAGACGGGCGTCTTCACCTCCCGTCCATCCCGGCGAAAGGTCCCCAGGCTGACGTACTGCTCACGCCCCAGGTCGTCCGCCCCTGCATCCGCCATTGCGCTCTCCTCTTCCAAATCCGCGGGATTCTCGCGGCAAGCCCCAGCCTCGCGCAAGGACCGCAGCGAGCTGGCCTCTAGTCGTTCAAGCCCCAGTCGTAGTCGAACCACGCAAGGGCGAGCTCTCCGCGCCGCCCCGCGATCCGGCGTCGGATCGGGTCGGGGAGGTAGGGCACGATGTACTCGACGACACCACCGTGCGTCTCGAAATCCTCCTCGAACCAGTGCAAGATGGGGCTGAGGGTGAGGGTCCCCGAAGCTGCGTCGAGGCGCGAGCCCTTCTGCGGGTTGGCGAGCCAACTTCGCAGCTGCTCGTCGAGCTGGACCTCGAGGCGCTCCGGCTCGAAGGGCTCCCTGCGCAGGTCGGGACACGAGATCGAGGCGCAGACGATGGCAGCATGGATGCGGGGCTCGCCCAGGGGCCGCAGGATCGCGTGCTCGATCTCTTTCAGGGACCGTGCCTTCCCCACGATGCGCCCGGCCTCCATCTTCCAGACGGGAGAGAAGAAGGTGCCGATGTCGCGGATGCTCTTCACCGGATAGTGGCTGAGCACGATATCGATGGCCAGGATATTGTAGGCGTTGATCCAGAAGGCCAGACGCTCCTCGCGCGTCTGCAACAGCTCGGGATCGACGGCCGCAAGCCGCGCCACGAGCTCCTTCCAGCGCGGGTCCTCGAGCAGGCCGCGGTAGTCGACCCGGGTTCCCACCTTTTCGGGCACCGCCCGGGTGTGCTGCTCGAGCATGCGGCCGTAGAGCGCAGCGTAGCCGAGGGCGCCGAGCCCCTCCCCAGCCCATGCGGTCGCGATCGGCCCGACGAGCGCGGCGGCCAGAGCCAGGCCCGCGCACGCCTCCAGCGCGCTCCGGGTCATGCGGCCTCGTCGTCTCCGGGGCCGCGAAAGCGAGCACTCAACAGGTCGGCCAGGACCCAACAGGCGTCGCTCATGGTGAAGATACCGACCAGCTTCTCCCCCTTGACGACCAGGGCGGAGCCGATCCTCCGCTCCGCCATCTCGCGCAGCACCTCGTCCAGCCGGGTGTTGAGCTCGACCACGTAGGCATCACTGACGCAGAGGTCCGCGACCCGCAGCTCGGACACCTCCCTCGGCCCGACACCGGGCTTCGAGCCAACGCCGATGTCGCGCTGGGAGATCTCTCCGACCAGCTTTCCCTCGTCGGAGACCGGAAGGTGGCGTACCTCGTGCTCGCGCATCATGCGCTCCGCCGCCGCGACAGACTCGCCGAGATCCACCGAGTAGGGGAAGGGGGTCATTACGGCCTTGATGGCAGGCATGTGATCGAGGTTCTGGAAGTCCATTGTCTCTCCGCGCGGCTCGAGCTTCGTGCGAAGTCTCGATCATCCTCTCTGGCCGGGCAAGTCGAGGCAAGTGGCACACCCGGAAGCTCGGCCGGCCCCCGGGGTCAGCTCCAGGAAGACGCTCACGATGTGGAAGCTGGATCTCGAGCCGTCCCGGAAAGACCCTGGCCCCGCTCGCTCAGCGACTCGCACCCGCGAGCTTCCAGCCAACGCTCTCTCCCGCCCGCAGGGGCACCAGCTCCGCTCCCGCCGCCTGGTAGATGGCGGGCACGTCCCAACGCTCGCGGCGCAGGGTGACGCGCCCACGGTTGCGCGGCAAGCCGTAGAAGTCCGGCCCGTGGAAGCTCGCGAAGGCTTCCAGACGATCCAGCGCCCCTGCGCTCTCGAAGGCCTCGGCGTAGAGCTCGAGGGCCGCGTGGGCGCTGTAGATCCCCGCGCAGCCCCGGGCCTGCTCCTTGGCGCTGCGCAGATGGGGCGCGCTGTCGGTGCCGAGAAAGAACTTCGCGCTGCCCGAAGTTGCGGCTTCCACCAGGGCCTGCCGGTGTGCCTCGGCCTTGAGAACCGGAAGGCAGTAGTGGTGGGGACGAATGCCGCCTTCGAAGAGGGCGTTGCGGTTGAGCAGCAGATGGTGGGGCGTGATGGTGGCCGCGACCCGCTCCGCGGCCGACTCGACAAAGTGCACCGCGTCGCGGGTGGTGATGTGCTCGACCACGACTCGCAGGGTGTCGAAGCGTTCGAGCAGGGGAGCGAGGGTCTGCTCCAGGAAGACCCGCTCGCGCTCGAAGACATCACAGGCGGGATCCGTGCTCTCCCCGTGGACGAGCAGCGGCAGCCCGCTCGCCTGCATGGCCTCGAAGACCGGATGCGCAGCTTCGAGGCTCGCCAGTCCCGCCTCGGAGTTCGTCGTCGCGCCGGCGGGATAGAGCTTCACCCCGTGCACGAAGTCGCTCGCCGCGGCGCGCTCGATCTCCTGCGCGGTCGTGCGGGGCGTGAGGTAGAGGGCCATGAGGGGCTCGAAGTCCGAGCCCTCGGGCAGGCATTTCAGGATGCGCTCGCGGTAGGCCGCGGCCTGCTCGCAGGTCGCCACGGGTGGAGCGAGATTGGGCATCACGATGGCGCGGGCGAACTGCCGCGCCGTGTGGGGCAGCACGTCGCGCAGCAGCGCTCCGTCGCGCAGGTGCAGGTGCCAGTCGTCGGGCCGGGTGAGAGTGAGCGGGTCCACGGGCGACGATGGTATCGGCTAGGACTCCCGCACGGAAGCGCCGCCCGGGCTCGGCGTTTCGATCACCGCCAATGGACTCGGCGGCGCCATGCTCGGGATGCTACGGGCATCGCCAAGGTCGGCCGGCTCTTTCGAGCCGGCCGACTCGGGTTCTAGCGCAGACGCACCCTTCCTTCCCTTACGGGCCCTTAGGGGAGCGCGTCCTCGACGATGTCGACCCAGAAGGGCCTCGGCACCAGGAAGTCGCCCGCCCACTCGTTCAGCAGCACGCCGTCGGCGTCCTGGCTGTAGAACAGGGACGACTGGAGGGCGGTATGCGAGGTGTCGCCGGCGACGATGAAGCGCTTGTAGCGATGCGGGTGCGAGGCGTTCAGCAGGCCGTGCTCCGTCACGATGAGGTCCCGATAGCCCGCCGGGTCACCCAGCATGTCCATGAAGAAGCGGTTGGTCAGATCACTGTCCGTCTCGTAGAAGGCCTCGCGGATGCTGTAGTCGTTGTCCAGCCGCCACCCGATGATCGCGGTGGCCTGGCCCTCATCGTCGCATTCCGTGCAGCTCGCGGGATAGAACTGGCCGAACTGCCAGTCATCCGCGCGCGCCTCGATGTCAGCCGTCGCGTCGAGGTTGATCGCCACCGGCCCCGCATCGTTGAAGACCGTGAGCTTGACCTGGTTCCCGTAGACGAAGCGGGCCAGGAAGGGTGCGAAGCCGGCGACGCCTGCTCCACCCGCGCTGGAGCCCGCGACCGTGACTCGTGCGGCATTCGGGAAGGTGGCCGCCGCCAGGTCCATGCCGGCCGACTGGTTGCGCAGACCGCGATGGAAGCGGACCACGGCCTCGGGCACGCCGATCGCCGCTCCGAAGGCCGGGTCGAAGACGTCGTTGTCGCCGGAGAAGACCGAGCCGTCGCAGTAGGGCATGTAGACGATCGAGTAGTCGGCGAAGGGGTTGTCGTGCGAGTCGAAGTCCCAGATTCCCTCTCGAGCGGTGGGCGGCTCCTGGGCCTCGGAGAGAACGTTGCAGTTGTAGAAGTCCTGCCAGCAAGCGCCGCCGCCCTGCTCGAAGATCAAGAGCTTCGACGGGTTGCCCGCGCGGGTGAATGCCGAGAAGGCGGTTCCGGCGATGCAGATCGGACCGTTGCCTCCGTCGGGGTCGAAAGTGTGCTTCGTCCAGCCGTCGCCAACGTCGACCGACGCGACAGGCGTGAACTCGCCGAGGTACTTGTCTACGCCGGCATCCCTCAGCTCCATCTCGGCGATGGGGTTGAGGCCATGACAGTTGTTGCCCATCAGGGCGACGGCGGTTAATACGAGCCCGACGAGCGGCAGCCGAGCAGACTTCAAGAAACCCATGCGTACTCCTCCAAACATTGGTCAAAGATTCCAAGCACTCTCTCACGAAGCGGCAACATGCGTCAACACTCGATAGCAGTCGCAGACGCGCGCCCGAAAAAGCCAAATGCTCGCCTGTGGGTCAAATGCCCCACATCCGGTGAGACTCTCGGATCTTCCGGAGTACAGACGAGATCGACACGAAGCTTCTTCGCTTCTCTTACGAAATGACTTTTTCTCGCCCGGGCTTCTAGCGATGGGGCAGCCGGTCCGGCACGTAGTCCAGCCCGTAGAGCTCCTTGCAGTTGCCGTGAATCATCCGCTTGACCTCGTCCCGGGGCACACCGTTGAAGACGCGCTCGAGGGTTCGGCCCGACTCCGGCCAGTCGCTGCCGCTGTGGGGATAGTCGGTGGACCACATGATGTGGTCGAGGTTCATGCGGTGACGCAGCTCGACCCCCACCGAATCCACCATGAAGGTGGCGTAGAAGTTGCGGAAGAAGACCTGGCTCGGCATCTCGCGCATCTCGCTCACCGCGCCGGTGTACCAGCGATAGCGTCGGAACATGTCGTCGGCCTGCTCGAGGAGGGTGGGGATCCAGCCGATGTTGGCCTCGACGAGCACGATCTTGAGCTGCGGGAAGCGCTCGAAGATGCCCGAGAAGAGCAGGTCGCAGACCACGTCCAGGGTCTGCCCGCCCGCCTTGGTCCAGGCCGCCTTGCCGACGAAGCGCAGGGAGGTCCAGCCCTTTGCCCCGGCGCCCGCGTTGGGCGCGCCGCGCAGGAAGCTCCCGATGTGGACCGAGACCGGCAGCTCGGTCTCCACGAGGCGCGCCCAGAAGCGATCGTCCTCGGGCGCCGGATCGAGGCTGCCGTTGGGGAAGGAGGAGATGATGACACCGTGGTGACCCTTCTTCAGCGCCCACTCCAGCTCGGCCACTGCGTCATCGATGCCCGAGGTGGGAAGGATGGCCTGGGGGACGAGGCGGCCGCCCGAGCCCGCGCAGAACTCCAGCAACCACTCGTTGTAGGCGCGCACGCAGGCGAGCTGCAGCTCGCGCTCCTCGGAGTAGACCTTCGCGCCCTTGAGGGTGACGCTGGGGTAGAGGACCTGGGCGTAGATGCCGTCCGCATCCAGATCCGCGAGGCGCGCCTTCGTATCGAAGCTGCCCGGCCGGATGCTCTCGTAGGTGGCGCCCATGGGGCGGTACTGGAAGTAGCTGAGCCCGGCGGTCGCGGTCAATCCGAACGGCCACTTCTCCTTGCCGCCGTCGAAGCTCCAGACGATGCCGTGCTCGGTCTCGACGGTCTGGGGCGCCCGCTCCTTCCACTTGTCGGGCAGGCGCGAGAGCCACAGATCCGGCGGCTCGTTCACGTGGGCGTCGGCGTCGATGATGGGGTAGTCGATGCTCGCAATGTCGCGGAAGCTTTCGGACACGATCACTTCTCCTCTCGTCGGACGCACGGGCGTCCCACTGATCTGTCGACGGGCCGGCTCCGGTGGCGCGCCGGCCCACTATCCTCGGGGTGCAAAGAAGGGCGCCGTCACGCTCCCCTCCACGCCGCTGAACTCCAGGGGTCGAAAGACGACGCAGACCGGCATGTCCATGCGCAAGGCCTGCGCGGAGCAGTCGACGATGTTCGTCACCAGGCGCACAGCCGGATCCTCCTCCAGGGCCACGAGCCCCGTCACGTAGGGGGCTTTGTCCTCGAAGGGCGCGAAGAGGGCCCGCTCCACCACCGCCCAGGAGAAGAGCGCAGCGCGCCCGCTCACCTCTTGCCAGCCCATGTCCTGGGATGCGCAGTGGGGGCAAGCGGGCTTCGGGTACCAGACGTAACGCTCGCAGCCCGAGCAGCGTGGAATCACCAGCGTCTCCCGGGCGGCGGCGGCCCAGAACTCACGCACGGGCTCCCAGTCGACATCGGGCAGGGGCGACGCGCCGCTCATGGCTCCCTCCGCAGCACCAGGGTGCTCGCCAGGTGCCCCGTGTAGCCGCCGTAGACCCCGACCCGAGCCCCGTCGACCTGGTTTGCGGCCTCACCGCGCAGCTGCCGCACCACCTCGACCACGTGGGCAATGCCGAGCACGTAAGCGTGGGAGAGCAGGCCGCCGTGGGTGTTGTACGCGAGGCCGGGCGTGTCGAAGGAGAGGTTGTCGCCGGCCACGAAAGCCCCGCCCTCCCCCTTGCGGCAGAAGCCCATGTCCTCGATCTGCATGAGCGCCACGATGGTGAAGGGATCGTAGAGGGTGAGGACGTCTACGTCGTCGGGCCCGATCCCCGCCATGGCGAAGGCTGGCGGCGCCGAGAAGACCTGGGGCGTCGCGGTGAAGTCGCCCTGCTGGCTCCAGTAGAGCCCGGCCCCCGAGCGACCCTCTCCAACACCCGCCAGTGTCACCACGGGCTTGCGCAGATCCCGCGCGCGCTCGGGCGCGGTCATCACGTAGGCGGCGCCGCCGTCGGAGACCAGGCAGCAGTCCTCCATGCGCAGGGGATCCACCAGCATGGGGCGCGCGAGGTAGTCGTCGAGGCTGAGGGGCTTGCCGGCCATGACGGCGCCCGGATGACCGAGGGCGTGGCGGCGACACGTGACCGCGATGGCGCCGAGATCCTCGGCCTTGGTGCCATACTCGTGCATGTGTCGGCGAGCGATGGTGGCGAAGTAGACCGGCTGGGGATACCAGCCGAAGGGCAGCTCGAGGTTGGCCTTGAACTGCTCGTCGCGATGGAAGCGGCCCGGGCCCGCGCCGCCGCCGCGCTTGTCCGTCGCCCAGGCTACCGAGAAGACGTTGAGGATCACGCTGGCGTCGCCACTCTGGAGCGCCCGGGCAGCCCGGTAGGGCGCGGTGGCGGCCCAGGTCATGGCGCCGCCCTGCTGCGAGACCCACAGCTCGCCCTGGGTGCCGAAGTGCTCGCGGTAGGCGGTCTCGTCGAACTGGGGACCGATGCCGCCGCTGTACATGATCCCGTCGACCTGCTCGGGCTCGATCCCCGCGTCCTCGAGGGCCCGTTCTACCGCCTGGGCGGCGATCTCCAGGACACCGCGGCCGGAGGCCTTGCTGTGGTCGGCCTCGCCGACCCCCGCGATGGCGACCTGCCCCGACACGTCCTCGAAGTCGACGGCGCTGCCCCAATCGGGCTCGGCGTGTATGGATCCTCCAGCCACTCGAGCGAGCGTACTCGAAGATCTGACGGACCGTCAAATCAGGCGAGCTCGATGGCCCGGCCGAGGCGATCCAGCGCTTCGGGATCGAGGCGCAGCCCGAGCTCGACAGCCTGTCCGACTTCGCATCCTCTTGAATCTACCCGCAGCCTTCCGGGCGACTCGCTTCAGCCTCACCGGGCGGGTGGCCAGCGCGCCGAATCGAACTGAATTAGTCGGGATAGATATAGCGAGCCATCATCAGCACCACCTCGTCGATGAAGCCGGGGTCCTGCAGCAGCTCCGGCGAATCCTCCAGTGCCGCCCGCAGAATGGCCGAGATCCCGCGCCCGAGCAGGAAGGCCGCGTAGTCCACCTGGACGCGCTCGCCCAGCTCTACCTCTTCCGCGCGCAGGAGCTGACGCGCCAAGAAGACGGCTTGCTGCCCCATCTCCCTCGATTCTTCCGAGACATCCGGCAGCGCCCCCCCGATGCGAAACTCCTTGTGATGCTCCCGGTAGTACTCCGGAGCCAGCTCGAGCATCTTCCGATGCCGCTGTGCCGCGTATTCGATGCCAACGCGGATTCGCTTCTTCGGGTCCATGTCCCGGAGGGAGTCCGCCAGCACCTGGACGCTGTCGCGGCCCTCCTCGGCGACATCCTCGTGGATCGCCCTCAGGATCGCATCCTTGTTCTCGAAGTACTGGTAGAGGGAGCCGACGCTGACGCCGGCGCGTTCGGCGATGCGGGCCATGGTGAGCCCCTCGGGTCCGCGCTCGGCCAGCAGCAGGCGCCCGGCCTCGCGAACCGCCTTGACGAGCTCGCGGGATCGGCTCTGGCGCGGGCTACGCCGGGTAGGAGTCTCGGCTTTCTGCTTGGACGATCTCGTCACCGATCGCCTCCCCGCCTCCCGGTTCCACGGAGGCAGATCGATTCTAGTGAATCGCAGCGCTCGGCGGTAAGCGCGAGGCGCGCTCCCGAGAGGAGGTAGCGGGCGCCAGGTCGCGCCATCCGCGGCACGGCAGTCGAATTCTTGATCGGCCGCAGGAATCCCTGTAGGGTGCTCGGGAAGCCGTTCCGCCCTCCCTTGGTTGCGCCGTGGTCTTGCGCTGCGGGCCGGCTCGAGGAGCTGGCGATTTGAGTTGCCCCCATTGCGGCCGCGACAATCGCGCCGACTCGCGCTTCTGCCTCGGCTGCGGCGCGCAGCTTGCCCTGGCCTGCGCGGGCTGCGGCCGGGAGCTACCGCCTGACGCAGACTTCTGCGACGGCTGCGGCCAGGCCGTCGCGGCGGGGACTGCGGGGCCCGGCGGGAGCAACGCCCACACCGCGCTGGGCGACGCGTCGATCTTCGACGGAGCGTCCTCCCAGCACTCGAGTGCGGCGTCGGGTATGCCTTTGTCCGCGTCGGGTACGCCTTTGTCCGCGTCGGGTATGCCTTCGTCGATCGCCGCGGGCCGCTATCGCATCGAGCGCTTCCTGGGCGAAGGCGCCAAGAAGCGCGTCTATCTGGCACGCGATTCTCTCCTCGACCGCGAGGTTGCCATCGCGCTACTCAAGACCCATGGCCTCGACGAGGCAGGCCTCCAGCGCGTGCGACGCGAAGCCCAGGCCATGGGACGTCTGGGCGACCACCCCCACACGGTGACGGTGCACGACGTAGGCCAGGAGGACACGCAGATCTTCATCGTGACCCGCTACATGTCCGGCGGCGACGTCGAGGTGAAGATCCAGCAATCTCCCGAGCGACGCCTCCCCATGGACGAGGCGCTGCGCATCGCCGGAGAGGTGAGCCACGCGCTCGAGCACGCCCACGGCCACGGCATCATCCATCGCGACCTCAAGCCGGGCAACGTCTGGTTGGCAGAGGACGGCACCGCCATGCTGGGCGACTTCGGCCTCGCCGTGGCTTCGGACCGCTCACGTCTCACCCAGGAGGGAATGATCGTCGGCACCGCGGCCTACATGCCCCCGGAGCAGGCGGTGGGCGGCGAGGTCACGCCACGCTCGGATCTCTACTCCCTCGGCGCCATGCTCTACGAGATGTTGACGGGTCGCCCGCCCTTCGTGGGAGACGACTCGGTTGCGATCATGGGCCAACACCTGAACACACGCCCCGTGGCGCCCTCCTGGCACAACCCCGAGGTGGGACCCGACGTAGAGGAGCTGGTGCTCGGCCTCCTGGAAAAGGACCCCACCGCAAGACCCGCCGATGCCGGCCGCGTACGCGAACGAATCTCGCAGATCCGCGAGGCGCCGGCGCCTCCGGTGAAGGAGGCGCCGCGCCCTCGCGCGGGCGCGGGCGCCGGGCGCTTCGTCGGCTCGACCTTCATCGGTCGCGAGGCGGAGCTCGAACGCCTGCGTGCCGGAGTCGACGCCTCCGTCGGCGGCCAGGGCGGCCTCGTCATGCTGGTCGGCGAGCCCGGCATCGGCAAGACACGCCTCACCGAGGAAGTTGGTGTGTACGCGCGGCTGCGCGGGCACCAGGTGCTGCGCGGCAATTGCCACGAGACCGAGGCGGGCCTGCCCTACCTGCCCTTCGTCGAGGCGCTACGGGACTATGTGCTGGAGAAGTCCGAGGAGGAGCTGCGCAGCGAGCTGGGCGAGGGCGCATCCGACGTCGCGAGGCTCGTCTCCGAGATCCGCCACCGCCTGCCCGACCTGCCCGAGAACCGTCCCGCCGAAGCCGAGCAGGAGCGCTACCGGCTCTTCGAGAGTGTGGTGAGCTTCTTGCTCAACGCCGCCCACGCGACCCCGCTGCTCCTGGTGCTCGACGACCTGCACTGGGCCGATCGCCCCACCCTGCTCCTGCTCCAGCACCTGGTGCGCAAGCTGGCAGGCAGCCGCCTCCTCGTCATCGGCACCTACCGGGACATCGAGCTCGATCGCAAGCACCCGCTCTCCTCGGTGCTCGCGGAGCTCCGGCGCGAGCGCGGCTTCGAACGCGTCTTGCTGCGCGGCTTCACCGCCGAGGAGGTACAGACCCTGCTCGAATCGGCGGCCGACCACGAGCTCGACGCCGGCGGCGTCGCCCTCGCCCAGGCGATCCAGCGCGAGACCGAGGGCAATCCCTTCTTCATCGAGGAGATCGTCCGCCACCTGCTCGAGTCGGAAAAGATCTACCGGAGCGAGGAGGGCCGCTGGGTCTCTGACGCCGCCAGCATCGACGACCTGGGCATACCCGAAGGCGTGCGCGAGGTGATCGGGCGCCGCCTCTCCATCCTCTCGGATCCGTGCAACACGGCGCTCTCCCACGCCTCGGTGCTCGGGCGGGAGTTCGACTTCGAAGTGCTCGAGCGCATGACGGGGCTCGCCGAGGAGGAGCTGCTCTCCGCCGTCGAAGAAGCCCTCGAATCCCAGCTCATCGGAGAAACCAAGGGGCGCGACGGCATCGGCTACCGCTTCTCCCACGCCCTGGTGCGCCAGACCCTCTACGACGAGCTCTCCCTGCCCCGCAAGCAGCGCTTCCATCTCAAGGCCGGCGAGGCCATCGAAGGCGTCAAGTCGCGCAGCCTCGACTCCCATCTGCCCGAGCTCGCCAAGCACTTCCGCATGGCGGGCGCGGCCGGAGACCTGGACAAGACCCTCGACTACTCCATGCGGGCAGGCGACGTCGCGGCCCGGGTCTCCGCCTGGGAAGAGGCAGCCCAGCACTGGCGCTCGGCCCTCGAGCTGATGGAGGACGAAGGCGTCGAGAACGAGCGCCGGGTCACCCTGCTCGAGCGCCTCGGCGACCTCATCTACATGACGGGCGAGGACTGGGAGCGCGGCGTCGCCTTTCTCGAAGAGGCGCTCGCCATCTACGAAGCCATGGGCAGGAAGGGCCGCGCCGCCCAGATCCACTCGCGCCTGGCCCGCGACCTCTCCACCTACTCCGATCGCGCGGACATCCCCCGAGCGCGCGAGCACGTGAACGCCGCGCTGCGGCTGGTCGAGGAGGCCGGCGAGAGCGCCGCGGTGGCCGCCCTCCACGCGGTGGCAGCGACGGTGGCCTTCGCGGATCTGTCGCTAGAGGAGGGCGTGAAGCACGCCGATCTCGGAATGCAGATCGCCGAGCGGGTCGAGTCCGAGGCGGCGCGGGCCAATAGCGCCGCCCTGCGCTCGGTGCACCTGATCGCCCTTGGCCGCTTCCGCGAAGCGCGCGAAATGCTCGAGAGTGCCCGCGCGACGAACGAAGAGCTCGACCACGCCGCCCTGGGCTTCTTCGTCGCCAGCTTCGGCGCCTACTTCGGATACGTCACTTCCAATTGGCACCTCAATCAGGAGTACACGGTCCCGGAGCTCGAGGCGACCCGCATGGCACAGGCGCCGGCACAACGCGACATGATCCAGCGCTTCCACGCCTGGGGCCTGGGTCATATGGGGCGGCTCTCGGAAGCGCGGGCGTTGATGGAGGAGCTGGACAGTGCGTCCGCGCGCGCGAGCCTGGCGTGCTGGAACGGGGACTGGGAACGCATGGAGCGGGTCTCTCAGCAGATCGTGGAGCTGTATCGCGCCAACGGCGTGACCCAGACCGAGGTCCTGGCGCTCTTCGACGTCGGGCTCGCGCGCTTCTGCCGCGGCGACCTGGCGGGAGCCGTCGAGACCTGGCAGGAGGAGCACGCCATCGTGAGCGCATGCGGCGCGGCGGCGATCCAGGTCTACGTGGAGTGCCATCTCGCCATCGCGCTCTGCCAGCTCGGACGCGTCGAGGAGGCCGCTAGCTACGTCGAATCCAGTCGGAGCATCCTCGACAACGGCGAGGACTGGTCGGGGACGCTGCTCTTCTACCAGACGGCCCTGGCCTGTCTCGCGGCGGCGGCTGGCCGGATCGACGAGGCCGGCTCCCACTTCGAAGCGGCGGTACGCATCGCACGAGAGGTAGAAGAGCGCTGGGGCGAAGCCCAGGCCTTTCACCTCTGGGGCCGGGCGCTGCTCGACGCGGGCGAACGCCGCGCGGCGAGCGAGAAGCTCGACGCGGCCCTGGGCGTCTACCGCGACATGGATGCGGGCACGCCCTGGCTCGAACACGTGCTGGCCGACAAGCTGCGCGCCCAGGGCAGCTCCACCTCCCATGAGGTGAAGCACACCATCGACGTCGTGGCGGCCTCCATCGATAATCGGCGGCCGGACCTCAGCCCCCACAGCGCGCCCGACGGAACAGTCACCCTGATGTTCAGCGACATGGAGGGCTTCACGGAGATGACGCGTCGCCTGGGGGATCTCGCAGCACGGGAGGTGATCCGCCGCCACAACGCCATCGTGCGTCAGGCCTGCGCGACCCACGATGGCTACGAGGTGGAGCTCCAGGGCGACGGCTTCCTGCTGGCATTCGGGGGCGCCCGCAGCGGCCTCCAGTGCGCCATGGCGATACAACGCTCGTTTGAAGAGGACGCGAGCCGGCACCCGGAGCAGCCGATCCGCGTGAGGATCGGCCTGCACACGGGCGAGGTGCTGCGCGACGCCGACCGCTTCTTCGGCGCGACGGTAATCCTCGCGGCGCGCATCGCCTCCCAGGCCGCAGGCGGTGAGATCCTGGTCTCATCGTTGCTGAAGCAGCTCAGCGAGAGCGTCGGAGACCTGCGCTTCGGCTCGGCACGCGAGGTGGAGCTCAAGGGCTTTCCCGATTCGCACCGCCTCTTTCCCGTCGAGTGGTAGGGACCCGTCGAGTGGTAGGGACCGGCGCAGCATTCCCTATTCTCTGCATCCGGCCGCCCGGCTGCGAGCCCGCTGCCTCGAAATCACAGGACGAAATCACAGGACGAAGTCACAGGAGTCGTACCCGCATGCCCACCTACGTCTACATCGGCCGCGACTCGGCCCGCGGCGTCGAGCTGCGCAAGGTCCATCGCGAAGCGCACCTCGCGCGCCTCGACGAGCTCGAGGTCGCGGGCCGCATCCGCTACGGGGGACCGCTGCGCGACGCCGACTCGCAGCCCTGCGGCAGCGTGGTGATCTTCGAAGCCGACGACCTCGACGCCGCGCGCGCCTGGGCGGAGGCCGACCCCTATCTCGCAGAGGGCATCTTCGAGAGCCTCGAGGTGTTCGAGACGGCGGCGATCTTCCCCAAGAACCGAGCGGGGTAGGCGCCGACCGCCTGCTCCTTCAGCTCTCCTTCTTCTACTCTTACTCGCCGAAGAAGTCCCTCGCCGCCGACCTCGCGACCCGCTCCGCGGTCTCGGCCTGGGAGCCGTGGGTCGTCACCAGGAAGCCGACGCCCGCGACATCGAAGACCGCGACCCGCTCCTGCCCCGTAGGCTCCGGCACCGGCTCGGCGTCGGCCAGGGTCGTGACGCCGCTACCCAGGCGGGATGCGTGCTCGAAGAGTGCCTCCTGCTGGGCCAGGGAGCGCTGCTCGGGCCAGGCGAGAGAGCACCCGCGAAGCTGCTCGAGAGGCGTAACCACGCCGCCGCCGCAGGCGCGCAGGGAATCGAAGAGCGCCGCGGGATTCGCGGTGGTCTCCAGCTTGATGGCCTGCACCCGCGCCGGCAGGGTCAACCCGAGATAGGCGCCGCGCAGGGCCAACAACAGCGCCAGGGCGATCAGCGCCTGCGAGAAGCGCTGCGGCAGCCGCCGGTGGGGCCGGGTGAAGCGCCAGAGCGCCAGGCCGACCATGGCCGGCAGGATGGCCGCCGCCACCCAGCGTATGCGCAGGGCCTGGTTCTGGAACAGGAGACTCGTCTGCAGCAGGAGCAGCGCCGCAAAGGCGGCCGGCACGCCCGCCGAGCGGCGGACGATGAGGTAGAAGGCCATGAGACTCGCACCGTTGATCATGATGAAGGGAACGCGCAGGCTGTGGTCGCGCACCCGGGCGTCGGCCAGGGCCGAGAGCTCCCAGCCGTCGTAGGGAAGCGCGGTGGAGAGCCAGTAACGAAGGCCCGCGCCGGAGACGAGCACCGCCAGCAGGGTCAGGACTTCGAGCCAGAACCAGTCCCGCTGGGCGGGCTCGCCGGCGCCTGGGTTCACGAATCCTCCGCCCTACCGGTTGCCCGCCAGCGAGCAACGGAGGAGCCGTGCCCTCAGCGGGCGAGCCACTCGACCAGCAGCTTGTTCACAGCTTCGGGCTGCTCCTGGTGAACGAAGTGCCCGCCCTGCTCGATCCGTTCGATGCAAAGACCGGCGGGAAAGAGCTTGGGATCCATGCACTCGAAGAGCCGGGTATCGAGGCAGCCGTCGGCGGCGCCGGTGATCGCCAGGGTGGGGACCTCGATGGGATCGCGCAGCGTCTCGCGCAGCTTCTTCGACGCGGGCAAGGTGAAGTTGATCATGGCCCGGTAGTAGGCCAGCGCACACCACAACACCCCCGGCTCGCGAAAGCTGGTCTTGAGGCGCTCCATGTCGGCGGGATCCCACTCCCAGCCCGGCGACCAGTCCCGCCACAGCTTCTCGATGAAGGCGAAGTCGCGGGCCTCGACGACGCGGTCGGCGAGACCGCGCAGCTGGAAGAAGAACATGTACCAGGAATTGCGCAGCTGAACGGGATAGCGGCGGATTCCGTCCTCGACCGCCTGGTTCGAGGGCACCGCGATCGCGCAGGCCGTGCGGAAGAGCTCGGGCATGAGCTGGCAGGCCGTGTAGGTGATCATGCCACCCCAGTCGTGGCCCACCAGGTGCACGGGCTCGCCTTCGCCCAGGTTCTTCGCCCACACGATGACGTCCGATGCGAGGAGCAGCGGGTGGTAGGCCGCAACCCTCCGCTCGGGCTGGGAGCTGGGCTCGTAGCCGCGCAGCTGAGGCGCGATTGCGCGGTAACCCGCCTGGGCGAGGGCCGGCAGCTGGTGGCGAAAGCTCCAGCGGTGGTCGGGAAAGCCGTGGAGGCAGAGCACCACCGGCCCCTCGCCCATCGCCAGGGCGCTGAACTTCAGCCCGTGGGCCTCGAGGGTGATGTGCTCGAAGTCGCCGGCCTCGGGTCGGGTGGAGCT
>JAFDEK010000058.1 GCA_019310385.1 Deltaproteobacteria bacterium | reverse complement strand
GCCCTCAGGCGGCACTTTCTTCGGCCTTGGGCGTTGCTGCCTTCAAGCCGCCGCTCGGGCAGTAGTCCATCGCCTCGGTGCAATTCGCCCTCTCCGACTCCCCAATGGGTTGCTTGATCACCCGGGCGCCGCCACTGTCGGGTTTCATCTCGAGGTTTTCAGGCGCACGTTCCTCGCAGAGCCCACAGTCGGTGCAGAGATCTTCGTCCACTTCGAGGTACATTTTCTCATCGCCCAAGCCGCGATTCCCTTCGCTTCTTCTGGTGGCATATATCGACGACACCGTAACAATAGCGTGGGTCCCTTTGTGGTCGCTCGGACGGAATCAAGCGGGGCCCGCAGTCAGAGCTCCCGGAGCCGGGCTTGCGCACAGGGCGACCCGTGTCGATCGCCCTGTGCGCAGGTCTATACCTCGAGGCCCATCGCCCGATAGCCGGGCGCTGTGCGCTCTGTGATCAGGTCGATGCGCTTCAGCTGCGGAACGACGTACTCCTGGAATGGATTGAAACGCGATGCGCGAGCTTCGGGTGTGGCGAGTTTCGCCGCCATCTCCGCCACCGCGACGTCCACATCGATTCCCACTTCGCCCATCATCTGGAGCAACGGTGCCCCCAACGCAGCCTCGTTGTCGGGACCTGCGAGCAGCCCCACACCCGCCAGGGCGAAGTCCTCGACGGCGTTGCGTTCGTCTTCGGCCATCTTCGGCAGCTCCTCCTTCATGTAGATCAGCCCGTAGGAGACATGCCGCGCCTCATCTTGGGCAGTCAGTTCTACGATCTGCCGGAGCAGCTCGTCGCCGGTTCCCTTCTTCATCATCTTGAAGCTGCCCATGGCCAGGCTCTCGGCGATGACCTGCATGCCGACGCACTTCATCTGCCACAGCTCGGCCCCGAGGACGGCGTTCAGAAGAGCTTTCAGATTGGGCATGATGGGATAGACGCGATCCAGGCGTTTGACGTAGCGATGGAAGACTTCGACATGTCGCGCCTCATCGATGACCTGCGTCGACGCGTAGAACTTGCCGTCCATGTCCGGCACCGTCTCAACGAGCTGACCGGCGCAGAGCATCGCGCCCTGCTCGCCGTGGAGAAACTGGGAGAGCTGCCACGCCGAGCGGCGTTTCGCCAGGTCGACGCGCTTGTCTTCCGGCAGCTCCTTGATGAAGTCCATCTCCAGAATCGGATCCTCGCCGCCCATATCCAGCGTCCCAACCCGGGCAGGGTCGGTCTCGAGTTCCCAGGGCACGTCCGTTGCGGCGTTCCATTGTTCCTTCTTTGCCAGTTCGTAGAGGTCACGTAGCGCCTTTACGTTGCTGTCGTAGTCGAATCGCCAGAGGGTCTTGAGGGGCGTGACAATCTCTTCCAGGGTGGCCATGCGGCTTCCTTTCTTCTGGGTGGATCGGTGCAATAAGTCGATATGAACGTACGTTCGTTAGCCTTGGGCACTGTATGACTTGGCTCATACCGACGCGTTCTCCGAGGCACGAAACGGGCCTGTCGCGGGGCTCCCCGCAGGGTCTCGACATGACGCCCATACTCGGGCGTCTAGCCGACATGGATCGATGTGGTGGAAAATGCCCCCGCTAAGATGAGCATCTCGATCGGGGCACGAGCATCACCCGGAGCCGAAGCCTCACCGCGAAGGCGGCGCCGCCACGTCCGGCAGCTGGTCCGCGTGCTCGCTCACGTAGGCCGCGACCCGGTCGAGGGCCTCGAGGCTGCGGGAGTCGCCCAGGGCGGGGTGGTCGCGCCCGACCACCCACACGATCCCCATCACGATGATGCCCGCCACCAGCGCGCCCTCGGCCGCGCCCAGGGCGCCGCCGCCCAGGCGATCGGCCCAGCCCAGTCCGGCGAAGTGGGCGCCGCGTCGCAGCAGGCGGCCCACGAAGGCGACCGCCAACACGGTCGCCACCAGGATCACGAAGCCCGTGAGCCAGGGTGCGGCGGCCTGGCCGATCTGGCCGCGGGTGACCCGGGTGAGCCACTCCGCAGCCGGCGTGTTCGCAAAGCGGATCGCGAAGACCGCAGCGGTGAGCGCCGCGATGGAGAAGCCCTCGCGGATGAGGCCGATCCACGCACCGCGCAGGACGGCGATGAGCAAAATGGCGAGCGCTGCAGCGTCGACCGGAGAGAGGCTGCCGAGCTCGAGATTCATCTAGAGGGGATCTCCGCCGACTCCGGGGGGAGGCTGCGGCGGGGAGATCTTCAGGGGAGCCTCCTTCCGCTCGGTGACCAGGCGCAGGTACATGCGGGCATCGCGCCGGGCGGGGTCGTGGCGCAGCACCGCTTCCCAGCGTTCGCGTGCGTCCTGTGCGCGTCCGAGGGCGTAGTAGGTCAGGCCCAGCTGCACGTGGGCATCGAAGAGCTTCGCGTTCCCGCGCAGGACCCGCTTGAACTCGCGGATCGCCTGGTCGGGCAGCCCCGCCTCGCGCAGGGTGACACCCAGCCGGTAGCGGATGTCGTGGAACTGCGGGCAGCGATCCAGCGCCTTGCGGTAGGCGTCGATGGCTTCGCGTCGCTCGCCCACCTCCGCGTAGGCGTCGCCCACTGATGCCTGCAGGTTGGCGAGCTTGCCCCGGGTGGTGAGGTCGAGGGCCCCTGGCGCCGCACGCGAAACCGCGCCGGCCCGCTCGGCATACTCGCGAGAGTGCTCGAAGTCGCCCCGGCGCTCGCACACGCTCGCCAGGGCGAGCAGTGCCTCCGCGTAGGAAGGATTGAGATGGATGGCCTCGCGCAGGCTGACGGCGGCCTGCTCGACATCTCCCTGCCGGTCGCGCAGGACTCCCACCATGTAGTGAACGTCCGCGAAGCCGCGGCGGGTCTCGAGCAGCTTGCCGAGCTCGGCGAGGGCGCCCTCGACGTCGCCCTGGTCGAACAGGGCCCGGCCCCGGGCGTAGATCTCGCGCTCGCTCGCGGTCATGCGTACGGCCTGGGTCATCTCGGACTCGCGAGCCTCCTAGTTCGCTCGGGCGATGCGCTCGGCGGCGTTCTCGGCGAGTCGCGTGTCCCGATAGTTCTCGACCACGACGTGGAAGAGACGCAGAGCCTCGTCGTCGCGGTTCATATTCTCATAGCAGATCCCGAGCTTGTACAGCGCCTCGGCGTCGAGGCCGAGCCCCGGATAGGTGTTGAGCAGGCTGCGGTAGCGCTCGGCCGCAGCCTGGTACTCCAGCCGCTTCCTGTAGAAGTCCCCCATCTGCATCACGTTTCGGGAGAGGCGGGTGCGAATCTCCCGCAGCAGGGATTCGCCCTGGCTGGTTTCGGGCGCGTAGGGGTACTGGCGGATCAGCTGCTCGAGGTAACGCTGGGACTCCCGGGCGGCGGTCTGGTCTCGATTCACCGAGCGGATCTGCTCGTAGTGGGAGAGTGCCGACTGGAGAATCGTGTAGGGGACCCGTTCGTGCTGCGGGTGGAGATCGGCGAAGGAGCGGTAGTAGGAGAGCGCCTCCTCGTAACGCTTGTCGTCGAAGTAGGCGTCGGCGATCTTCAGCTCCGCTTTCACTGCCCACTCACTGTAGGGGTAGTTGTCGATGATGGTCTGAAAGGTCTCGATGGCCTTGTCGTAGTTGATGGCGGTGTAGACCTTCAGGATCCTCCGCCCCTTGAGAATCTGCTCCCCCTCCGCGTAGAGCTCGTCGGCCGGGGGGACGTCTTCGAAGACCAGCACGTCGTCGTCGGAGCCGCAGAAGGGCCACACGCAGGAGGGCGGGAAGGCCACGTTCTGGCAGCCGGCCCCCAAGAGGGCGAGCACCGCGAGGGCGAGCAGGCTCGCGAGGGCGCGCGTTCGCGGCCGCCGGGCCGCGGGGGCCTGGGCGGGTCGGGAGTGGGCGGGTCGGGAGTGGGGCGCGCTGGGAGTCTGCGGCATGAAGAAGGACACTCGGGGCCATGAGTGCGAATGCCGCCGCAAGCTACCGGCCCCTCCTATCCGTGTCAATTTGCTAAGGTTTTGCGCGCTCGGCCGAGGACACATCCGCGTGCCCGAGCCATTCCCAGGACACCGATTCCCAGAACACAGGTTTCCAGAACATCGATCGACACGGAGAATACGAAAAGATGAAGCATGGGGCCCTAGAAAAGCTCAAGTACGACAAGCGTCTTCAGACCCGCGCGGAGTGGCTCAAAGCGGCCGACCGCGACGCCATGGAGGCGGAGCTACCCGATGTGGCGAGCAAGGCCGCCAGCCCGGATCAGGACGACGAGCCGCAGCCGGCGGCGGACGCCCCTCCCGAGGCCTGACAGGTGATCAAGGAGCACTTCGGCTCGCGCCTCGACGGCGTGATCCACACGCTCTTTCCCTTCCTCTTCAAGCGGTCGATCAATCCGGACCTCTTGACGGTGACGGGAGCCCTGGTTTCGCTGCTGGCGGCGGTCGCCTTCGCGGCGGGTCATTACAGGCTGGGCGGCTGCGTGTTGCTCGCCGGGGGCTTCTTCGACCTGGTCGACGGAGTGGTGGCGCGACACTTCGGCATCTCCACGACCTTTGGCGGATTCCTCGATTCCACGCTGGATCGTTTCGTCGACGTGGTGGTGCTGCTCGGCATCGTGATTCACCTGAGCAGCGTCGGGCAGCTCGGCCACGCCCTATTGGCCGCTCTGGTGTTGACCTCCTCCGTGCTGACCTCCTATGCGAAGGCCCGGGCCGAGCTGCACGTCCCGCAGCTGGAGGGCGGAATCTTCGAGCGCGGCGAGCGGATCGGACTGCTCGCGGCCGGTGCGATCCTGAACTGGATGGTACCCGTGCTCTGGCTGCTCGCGGCGGGCACCACCCTGACCGCGATCCAGCGCGTGGTCGCCGCCCACCGGGAGATGACGATTCTCGATGCGGCGGCGGTCGCTGGCGCTGGCGAGGAGGTATCCTGACATGAGTCCCGACACGAGCCGAGATACGAAGCGCGATAGGAAGAAGATCGACCAGCCGGAGCGGGAGGCAGGCGGCGGGGCCGGCGAGAACGCGCTGCCCGCCATCGACTTCTCCACCTTCGTTCTCTCCCTTTCGACCTCGGCCCTCTATCAGATGGGCCTTGTGCCGCCTCCCGCGGGCGGGGAGAAGGCCCAGCCGGATCTCGCCCTTGCGCGCCACAGTATCGACGTCCTCGAGATGCTACGCGAGAAGACCCGCGGCAATCTCGACAGCGAGGAGGCGAAGCTCTTGGACGGCCTCCTCTACGAGCTCCACACCCGATTCGTGGAGATCGACCGCGGCCAGTCATCCTCCGATGACGGAGGCTGCTGAAGGAGCCGTGGCGCAGACCCGCCGCGCAGACGCGGGGTCGGCGGCGGGCGTTCTCTCCCTCCCGGCGCCCGCCAAGGTGAACCTCGGCCTGCGGGTGCTCGGCTGTCGCGCCGACGGCTACCACCTGCTCGAGAGCCTCTTCGTTCCCCTCGATCTGGCCGACCACCTGCGCGTGGAGATCGAGCCGGAGCGCGGATCGGGTCCGCCCGAGGAGCGGCTGAGCTTCCGGCTCGCCGGATCCGGCGGCGCGGAGCCCGCAGCGGATGTGCCCCGTGGGCCCGAGAATCTCGCCGTGCGCGCCGCACTGCGCTTCCTCGAGGCGGCGGGCAACCCGCCCGTGCGGGTCGCCTTGGAGCTGCGCAAGGAGATTCCCTCGGCGGCGGGCCTGGGGGGAGGATCGAGCGATGCCGCCGCGGTGCTCCGCGCCCTGGACAGCCTGCTGCCGGGCTCGCTCCCCGAGGGTCGACTCGCCTCCCTGGCCCTCGAGCTGGGCGCCGACGTGCCCTTCTTCCTCGCCCCTTCCCCGGCCCTCGTGACGGGCATCGGCGAGCGAATCGAGCCTCTCCCAGGGCTTCCCGAGCTCTGGCTCTTGCTCGCCAATCCCGGTGTATCCCTTTCCACCGCCGAGGTTTTCCGGCACTACGACGTCCTTGCGGCGACGTTGACGCCGGTCGAGGCAGGCTCTACGATGCGGGCGCTTTCGGGGTTCCGGAGCGGTCCGGCAGGGCTCGGGAAGGCGCTGGGAAAGACGGTCGAAGAGACGGTCGAAGAGGCCGTTGGAGAGGCGCTCGAGAGCGCCCTCCATGCGGGTCTTCTGGTGAACGATCTCGAGCCGGCGGCTCGCCGCCTGTGTCCGCCGATTGCGCGCCTGTGTGAGGGGCTGCGCGGGTTGGGTGCGCTGGACGTCGGGATGTCTGGGAGCGGAGCGACGGTCTTCGGCGTCTTCGGAAGCGAGGAGGAGGCGCGCGCCGGCCTGAGCGCCGCGGAGTTCGAGGCGCCGGTGTGGCTGCGCGTGGCGCGGACGATCGCCGGGACGAACAGCGGGACGAAGAAGAGCCGGGACGTGGAATAGAACAGGGATAGACGGCAAGGACGGGAGTCACTGCCCTGAATCGCGGGCACGGCCCCACGGAGGATTCTGGGGCGTCGCCAAATGGTAAGGCAGCGGCCTTTGGAGCCGCCATCTGCAGGTTCGAGTCCTGCCGCCCCAACCATTCGCTCGATCCGCCGCCGGATCGTTCGCCATCGCACGAGCACCTGCAGAAGAATTCGAGAGGCGAGCGCGAAGGCAAGCGCGCCACAAAGAGGCTCCATGCAACCCATCATGCTCTTCAGCGGCAACTCGAATCTCGCGCTGGCGCGAGACATCGCGAAGGTGCTCGACATCGAGCTCGGCAAGGCCGAGGTCGGCACCTTCAGCGACGGAGAGTGCTGCGTCGAGATCACCGAGAACGTGCGGGGGATGGACTGCTTCGTCCTGCAGTCGACCTGCGCGCCGGCGAACACGCACTTGATGGAGCTGCTCATCATGATCGATGCGCTGCGCAGGGCCTCTGCGCGTCGCATCACGGCCGTCGTCCCCTACTACGGCTACGCGCGCCAGGACCGCAAGGTGAGGCCGCGGGTTCCCATCACCGCCAAGCTCGTCGCCGATCTGATCACCTCGGCGGGGGCGGATCGCGTGCTCTGCATGGACCTCCATGCGGGACAGATCCAGGGCTTCTTCAATATCCCGGTCGACAATCTCTTCGCTACCGCGGCCCTGCTCGAAGCCGTGCAGCAGCGGATTCCCCAAGACGTCACCATCATCTCTCCCGACGCAGGAGGGGTGGAGCGCGCCCGCGCCTACGCGAAGCGCCTCGGCGCCAACCTGGCCATCATCGACAAACGCCGCGAGGCCGCCAACGTCGCCAAGGTCATGCACATCATCGGTGACGTGAAGGGCAGCGTGTGCGTCATGGTGGATGACATGGTGGATACCGCGGGCACCCTTACCGAGGGCGCCCGCACCCTGGTGGAGCATGGCGCCAACGCGGTCTACGCCGCGATCGCGCATCCGGTGCTCTCGGGGCCCGCCATCAAGCGCATCAGCGAGGCACCGATCAATGAGATGATCGTGACCGACACGATCCCGCTCCGGCCCGACGCCCGCGATTGTGGGAAGATTCACGTAGTTTCTGTCGCCTCCCATCTGGGGGAGGCGATTCGACGCATCAATAACGAGGAGAGCGTCAGCTCGCTCTTCGACTGAGCCTCCCCTTCGTTGCCGCAGCAAACGGACGAAGGAAGGCCCGGTCGAGACCGCCGGACAAGGGCTTCGAGACAAGGGCTTCGACGGAAGCGCTTCGAAAGAGGCGCTTCGAGACCGGCGCTACGAGAAAGACGCTTCGAAATCATCTAGGAGAGAGTCGTGGGCGATAGTTCACTCGCAGTCGAGATTCGCCGGGAGACCGGCAAGGGCGTTGCCCGCAAGCTTCGGGCGGCCGGGCTCATGCCCGCCGTGCTCTACGGCCACGGGCGGGAGGCGGTCTCCCTGAGCCTGGAGGTCAGCGCGCTGGAGTTCATCCTCAAGAAGAGCGATGCGGGGATCAACACCCTTATCGACCTGAAGGGAGAGGGCGACATCCAGGGCGCGATCGTGCTCATCAAGGAGCTGCAGCGCCACCCGGTGGCCGGAAGCCTGGTGCACGCGGACCTCTTCGCGGTGAAGGCCGACGAGAAGCTCACCGTCAGCGTGCCGATCCATCTCGAAGGCACCGCGGCCGGCACGAAGCTCGGCGGGATCATGGAGCAGACCATGCGCGAGATCGAGCTCGCCTGTCTGCCGGGCTCCATTCCCGACTCCATCTCGGTGGAGGTGAGCGCCCTCGAGATGGGCGACGCGATCCACGTCGGAGACCTCGTCATTCCCGATGGCTGCGAGAAGAGCGTGGAGGACTCGGTCACCGTCGCCCACGTGGTGGCGCCGAAGCTGGCCGAAGAGGAAGAAGAGGTCGTTGCCGAGGGCGAGGAGGCTGCCGGCGAGGGCGAAGAGGGCAAGGCTGCCGAAGGCGACGACAAGTCCGAGTCAGACTCCGAGAGCTGAGCCGGAGCGCTGGGGACCGAGCCGCCCACGCGGAGGCTTCCGTGAAGCTCGTCGTGGGGCTCGGGAATCCCGGGCCCGCCTACGCGTCCACGCGGCACAACATCGGCTTTCGGGTCGTGGAGACCCTCGCTCGGCGCGCGGGCATCGGGCTCGGGGCGGAGCGCTTCGCCGGGCGCTACGGCTGCGGTCGCCTCGGCTCCCTCGACGTGGCCGTGCTCGAGCCCCATACCTGGATGAATCGCTCGGGGGATTCCGTCGCCGCGGCACTCGCTGAGCTCGACGCCGTCGACCCGGCTCGGGATGTGGTGGTCGTGTTCGACGATCTCGATCTCCCGCTGGGCCGGCTACGCGTGCGTGCCGGAGGCGGCCCGGGCGGCCACCGCGGCATGGCGAGCATCATCGAAGCGATGGGCAGCAAGGCTTTCGCGCGCCTGCGCTTCGGCATCGGCCGCCCCCCGGCAGGCTGCGACGCCGTCGACCACGTGCTGCAGCCCTTCTCGGGTGACGACGAGCGCAGCCTCGCGCCGCGCATCCCCCTGGCCGTCGAGGCGCTCGAGGTCGTGCTCAGCGAGGGCGTCGAGGCGGCGATGAACCGCTTCAATCGGGACGACGGAGGCTAGCCCACCGTCGGTGCAGGTCCGCTTCATTTCTTCCTGCCATGGATCAACACATCCCTGTACAGGAGCGGAAGCAGCGGTATGCGTGAGGCGAGCCGGTCGACCCCGTAGAAGAGCGCATCCACCGCTTTCGATTGCGAGCCGAGCAGCGAAGCGGTGATGGCATTGGGCAGGACGCAGGTGAACTCCAGGAAGTGCAGCTGGGTCTCGAACTTCGATCGAATGAGTCGGAGGTCCCGTGCGGAGAGCGGCCTTTCGTCGGCCGTCCTCGCCGAAGGAGTCAATCTCCTGACGAGCGCCGCGAAGGGATTCGAGCCGAGGGGCTCGTGGAAGAGGATCTCACCGGAAGGCTTTGCGACCCGGTAGATTTGATCCAGGGCGACCTGGAGGTCGAGGTGGTGCAGGATCGCGCCGCCGAATACGACGTCGAAGCTCTCCGGCGCGAGCTGAAGATCGTGGGCATCCATCAGGATGAACTCGATGGGAAAGGGCGGCGCGAGCTTCTCGTAGTGGCGCCGACCGGCTTCGAGCTCCTCCTCGGAGATGTTGATGCACACCAGCTCCTCGGGTTGGAAATGCCTCTGGTGGAGATACCCCGTCCACGCGTTCGACCCGATCTCCAGCACGCGCGCGCCCTGACAGGCCTGCATGTACTTCGTCACCAGGGCGGCGAGGTACTCGTGAAAACGAATCGACCGCGGGAAGCGGGCTTCATGGGACTCCCGCTGAAGGGCGTGCCGGTCGTAGGCTTCTTTCTCGCGCAGCTGGCGGCTCATTCCTCGCAGCTCTCTCCGTAGCCGTCTCGGTAGCTCTCTCCGCAGCCCCGGCCTGCTTCCAGAATGACCCGTGGCTTCGCACTCCACCGGCCCCAGTCTACCTGCGCGGTCGTCAGGAGAGGTCGCCGACCCGCGGATCTGCGGACAAGAGAAGTTGCTCCATTGTCCGGTCAAAATAGGTGATTCGTGGTCGAAAAGATGGCATATTGTCCGGATTGACCGGGTAGTGTCTGGGCCATATCCTGCCCGAATGTCGAGCAGTGGCATTCAGGATGGGGGACGCGACTCCCGGCCCGTCTACCGGCGTATCGCCGAGGACATCCGCGGGCAGGTGGAGCGGGGCAGCCTCGGCGCTGGCGACCGCCTGCCGACCATCCGCGCCCTTGCGAGCGAGCTCGGCGTCAACCGGGACACGATCTCCCTCGCCTACGAGGCCCTGGCCGCCGAGGGGCTGGTCGAGTCGGTAGTGGGGCGGGGCACCTTCGTGCGGCGGTCGCCGCGGGAGCCCGAGCGCGGCGAGGAGCCCATTGCCCTGAGCCTGGCGCCCCAGGTCGAGCAGCTGATCGCAATGGAGAACGCGCGGCCCCGCTTCGGTGTGGCGGAGGACGTGGTGGCGCTCCACTCGCTGATTCCCGATCCCTCCTTCTATCCCGTCGAGGAGTTCCGGCGCTGCCTGAATCGCGTGCTCTCGAAGGGCGGAGCCGAGCTCTTCCTCTACGGCGCGCCCCAGGGCCACCCGGGCTTGCGCGAGGTCATCGCCGGGCGGCTACGGGCGGCAGGCATCGAGCTGTCCTCGGAGAACGTCGTCCTGTGCCACGGCGCGAGTCAGGGGATCGCGTTGGCGATTCGCCTCTTTACCGACGTCGGCGACTGCGTGGCGGTGGAGGCGCCGACCTACCACAACGTTCTCGCCACCCTGGCGGGGCTTGGGCTGCGCCCGGCCCCCGTGGCGATGGACGCCGAAGGCCCCGACCTCGACGCCCTCGATCGCGTGCTTGCGCGGCCCGAGGTGAAGGCCTTCTACACGATTCCGACCTTCCACAATCCCATGGGCACCACCACCTCGCTCCGGCACCGCGAGCGCCTGCTCGAGATCGCGGCGCGCCATGGCACGCCGGTCATCGAGGACGGATACGAAATGGACCTGCGCTACAGCGGCCGCAGCGTTCCCTCCCTGGCGGCCCTCGACGGCCGCGGTCTCGTTGTGCTCCTGAGCTCCTTCTCGAAGTCGCTCTTCCCGGGCCTGCGCATCGGGTCCCTGGCCCTGCGCGGCCGCGGCGTAGAGGGTCTCGTCGCCCTCAAGCACGCCACGGACCTCTCGGACTCGATGCCCCTGCAGGCGGCCCTCGAGGAGTTCCTGCGCAGCGGTGCCTACGACAAGCACCTCGCCCGGCTGCGGCGCGCGCTGCGCGGCCGACGTGACGTCATGCTCGAGGCCCTCGAGGAGAAGCTGCCCGAGGGCACCCGTTTTACGCGGCCCGACGGCGGCTACCAGGTGTGGGTGGAGCTCCCCTTCGAGATCGACACTCGGGACCTGTTGGCCGATGCCGCCCGGGCTGGCGTGCTCTTCGCGCCGGGCTCCCAGTTCCTGCCGGAGCCCGGTGCCTCGCGTTGCCTGCGGCTCACCATCGCCCGGGCGAGCGAGGAGGAGATCCGCCAGGGCGTCGCGGTGCTCGGGAGGCTGATCGAAGAGCGGCGCGCGGCGAAGCCCGCGGCCCGGGAGGCGGCGAGCGTCAATGTCTGACACCAAGAACGTCTGACACCAAGAATGTTTGACATCACGAAGGCTTGACATCACGAAGGTCTGACGTCGAGAACGTTTGGCGTCCAGCACGTGTGACATCAACCGGATCTTCCATGAAGAGGATCCGCCAGCGAATAGGACGGAGGAGTCGAAGGATGGCCAAGAAGGGCAGCGCAAAGGGCACAAAGGTCGCGAAGGGCGCTAAGGGCGCAAAGGGTGCTAACGGGGGCAACGGATCGGGCGGGCGGCAGGGAGCCGAGTCTTTCGAGCTCAAGGTCGGTCTGGCCGAGATGATGAAGAACGGCGTCATCATGGATGTCACCGACGCCGACCAGGCAAAGATCGCCGAGCAGGCGGGTGCGTGCGCGGTGATGGCCCTCGAGCGGGTTCCCGCCGACATCCGTCGCGACGGCGGCGTCGCGCGCATGAGCCAGGTGGAGATGATCGAGGGCATCCAGAAGACCGTCTCGATCCCCATCATGGCCAAAGTGCGCATCGGCCACATCCTCGAGGCGCAGGTGCTCGAGGCCATGGGGATCGACTTCATCGACGAGAGCGAGGTGCTGACCCCGGCCGACGAGGAGCACCACATCGACAAGCACGGCTTCAAGGCGCCCTTCGTATGCGGCGCGCGGAACCTCGGCGAGGCCCTGCGCCGCATCGGCGAGGGGGCGGCGATGATCCGCACCAAGGGCGAGGCCGGCAGCGGCAACATCGTCGAGGCGGTGCGCCACCTGCGTTCGGTGAACGGCGAGATCCGCGCTCTCCAGGCCCTGCGCCCCGAGGAGCTCATGGCCAAGGCGAAGGAGCTCGGCGCTCCCTACGACCAGGTGCGCTACGTCCACGAGAACGGCCGGCTGCCGGTGCCCAACTTTGCGGCGGGCGGCGTGGCGACGCCTCCGGACGCGGCTCTGTGCCGGCTGCTGGGTGCCGAGGCGGTCTTCGTCGGCTCCGGGATCTTCAAGAGCGACGACCCCGAGGCCCGGGCCCGTGCTGTGGTACGCGCCTGCACCCACTGGGAGGATCCCGCCGAGGTGCTGGCGGCCTGCCGTGGCCTGGGCAAGGCCATGGAGGGGATCGAGATGGGGACCCTCGACGAGAGCGAGCGCCTGGCGAACCGGGGCTGGTAGGGCGGGGCGGCGGAAGAGATCGGGATGTCCGGAGCGATGGAGCGGGACCCGCGCCCCCGGGTGGGCGTGCTGGCGATACAGGGCGACGTCGAGGCCCACGCGCGCGCCCTCGAGGGCGTGGGTGCGCGGCCGGAGACGGTCCTGCGCGAGAAGGATCTCGACGGCCTCGCAGGGCTCGTCCTGCCCGGCGGCGAGAGCACGACCATCGCCATGGGGCTCGAGCGCCTGCGGCTCTACGAGCCGCTGCGGGCCTTCGCCGAGGCGGGTAACGCCGTGCTGGGCACCTGCGCGGGGGCGATCCTGCTCGCCCGGAGCGCCTCGAACCACCCGGTGCGGACCCTGGGCTTGATCGATCTCGAGGCCCGGCGCAACGCCTACGGGACCCAGGTCGACTCCTTCTCGGCCTTCGCGGACCCTCCGGAGCCCGAAGAGGCGGCGGCCGGGGCCTTCGAGGGAATGCGCTGCGTGTTCATCCGCGCGCCGCGCCTGGCGGACCTCGGAGCCGCCGTCGAGGTGCTCGCGCGGGTGGATGGCGCGCCCGTGCTGGTGCGCCAGGGCCGGGTGATCGCCTGCAGCTTCCACCCCGAGCTCGGCGACGACCCGCGGGTGCACGCGTTGTTGCTGGCAGAGGTGCTACCAGAGGTGCTGCCAAAGGTGCTGCCAGAGGCGGTCCCGGGAGCCGGCTGATCCCAGAGCTTGCCGAGCGCCCCTTCTATGGTATCCATTCCGGCCCTGGAGGAGCCGATCCGCGGCACCTCCCATATCCCTCAGTCCCTGCGGAGCCACGCCCACCCCGTCGGCGTGGCTCGTGATGTCGGGGGCTCGGGCGCCTAGCGCGCCTGTCCAGGAGGAGACAAATTGCGGGAATACGAGACGACCATCATCGTCCAGCCGGAGATCTCCGAAGAGGGCACCGCAGCCACCTTCGGAAAGCTGGACGAGCTCCTCGAGAAGAACGATTCCATTCGGCTTCTCTGCGACAATCTCGGCAAGCGCAAGCTCGCCTACGAGATTCGCAAGTTCCACAAAGGCCACTACTACATCCTCTCCTTCCTGAGCGACGGCAAGGTGGTGCCGCAGCTCGAGCGTTCCCTGCGACTCGACGAGTCCATCCTGCGTTTCATGACCATTCAGGTGGCCGATGAGGTCGCGGACATCGAGGGGCGCAAGGCCGAGGCCAAGGAGGCCGAGGTCGAGCAGGAGCGCAAGGCGGCCGAGCGCGCCGCGCGCGAGGCCGAGGAGGCGAAGGCCCGCGCGGAGGTCGAGCGTGAGGCGGCCGTCGCCGCCGAAGCCGCGGCCCAGGCCGCCGCCGAAGCCGCGACCCAGGCCGCCGCCGAAGCCGCGACCCAAGCCGCCGAAGCTGCGGCCGCGGCTCCGGTCGAGGAGCCGGCCGCCGCCGAGACGGAAGCCGCTGGCGAAGCGGAAGCCGCGCCCGCCGAGGCAGCGAGTGAGGCCGCAGAGCCCGCGCCTGCCGAGAGCGAGGAGGCAGCCGAGGAGAAGGCCGAGGAGAAGGCCGAGGCGACCGGCGATGAGAAGGAGAAGTCATGAGTGAAGGCAGCGGACCGCCCCGGTCCTCGAGGGGCCCCGGGCGCGATCGAGAGCGGCCCTCCAGTGACGAGGGTGGATCGCGCGGTAGCTGGAGCGTCAAGGCCAAGCTGCGCGCCCGAGCACGCAAGAAGGCGCGCAAGGCGAAGAAGCGCATGTTTCAGCGGCGCAAGGTCTGTCGCTTCTGCGCGGACAAGCGCCTGATGATGGACTACAAGGAGCCCAAGACCCTGCGGCTCTTCATCTCCGAGACCGGCAAGGTGACGCCGCGCCGCATCTCGGGTACCTGCGCGAAGCACCAGCGCAAGCTCGCCGTGGCGATCAAACGGGCGCGACAGATCGCATTGCTCCCCTACGCGCCCGGCCACATGTAGTCGGAGGCCTCCATGGGAAACGTCAAGGTCATTCTACGTGAGGATGTGCAGAGGCTCGGGCACGCGGGCGACGTCGTCAGCGTGAAGCCGGGCTACGCGCGCAATTTCCTGATTCCCGGGGGCAAGGCCAGCGTTGCCACCGAGTCGAAGGTCAACGAGCTCGAGCACCACCGGCGGGTGATCTCGGAGCAGCTCGCCAAGCAGCTCAAGGACGTCGAGGCGATTCGCCACAAGCTGCAGTCCGTGAGCCTGGGCTTCGAGATGCAGGCCGGCGAAGAAGGCAAGCTCTTCGGCTCGGTTACGAGCCAGCACATCGCCGAGCAGTTGGCGCAGAAGGGCTTCGCAGTCGACCGCCGCAAGGTCGTTCTTTCCGAGCCCATCAAGGAGATCGGCGAGCATACGGTGGAGGTCAAACTTCACCGCGAGATCGCGGCCAATATCAAGGTGGTGGTCACCGCTCTCGAGTAACAGAAGTCCCCGCTGGCGTGCCGGCAGCTTCGTCGGCACGAGTTATTTCACGCGCCGCCCCATTCGAGTCATGTCTCGAGCGGGGCGGCGTTGTATACTGCGTTCGATACCGCGATTGTCGACGAACACGGGGGGTAGCGTTGGCGGCCGGAGACGCACGGGGTCCTTGGAGTCGAGACACTCGAGAGCAGAGCGCAGCGGCTTCCCAGGACGCAATGCGGCGCATCCCTCCGAGTGACGTGAATGCCGAGAAGGCGGTCCTTTCCGCCGTACTGCTCGACAACAACGCCATCCACACGGTCGTGATGGAGGTCCGAGCCGAGGACTTCTACCACCCGGCCCACCAGGCGCTCTACCGCTCCATGGTGCAGCTGAAGGACGACAACCAGCCCGTCGACCTCACCACCCTCGCCGACTACCTCAAGTCCAACGATCTCCTCGACAGTGTGGGCGGGGCCGTCACCCTGGCCGAGATCGCCGACTACGAGGCGACGGCCGCCAATGCGCTCCACTACGCGCGCATCGTTCGCGACAAGTCGATCAAGCGCAACTTGATCGGCGTCGCGTCGGAGATCGTCTCCATCGGCTACGAGGGCAGCGAGCCCTCGGCCAAGCTGCTCGATACAGCCGAGTCGAAGATCTTCGCGCTCAGTCAGGAGCACTCGCGCAGCAGCCTGAGCCCCCTGCGGGTCGAGGTCCATGGCGCCATGGACCACATCGAGATGCTCATCAATCACGGTGGAGATCTCACCGGCCTCTCGACGGGCTTCGCGGGCCTGGACAAGATGACCGGCGGCCTGCAGAAGGGCGACCTCATCATCCTGGCCGCCCGCCCTTCCATGGGGAAGACCGCCCTCGCGCTCAACGTGGCCCGCAACTGCGCGGTGCACATGGGAAAGAGCGTCGCGGTGTTCTCCCTCGAGATGACCACCCAGTCCCTGGTGATGCGACTGCTCTCTTCCGAGGCGCGGGTCGACGCCTCGGCCTTCCGCAGCGGCTTCATTCCCCAGGAGACCCACGGTGCCCTGATCGATGCGGCCGCGACCCTGGCCACGGCTCCGGTCTGGATCGACGACACCCCGGCCCCGACGGTGCTGGAGATCCGCGCCAAGGCCCGGCGCATGCACGCCCAGCACGGCCTCGACCTGGTGATCGTCGACTATCTGCAGCTGGCGCGTAGCGACAGCAACGTACAGAGCCGCGAGCAGGAGATCTCGGAGATCAGCCGCGGCCTCAAGGGGCTCGCCAAGGAGCTCAAGATCCCGGTGATCGCCCTCTCCCAGCTCAACCGGGGCCCGGAGACCCGCAAAGACGACAAGCGGCCGATGCTCGCCGATCTGCGCGAGTCCGGCGCCATCGAGCAGGACGCGGACATCATCGCCTTCATCTATCGCGACATCGTGTACAACAAGGAGACCGAGCACGAGAACCTCGCCGAGCTGCTGATCCGCAAGCAGCGCAACGGTCCCACGGGTATGGTGCAGCTCGAGTTCCAGGGGAGGTACGCCCTCTTCCAGGACTGGCCCGAGGACACGGACCCCTATCGGGGCGCCGGAGGTGGGGGCGGCTTCGATCCCGGGCCCGACGACGGCGGCGCCTGGGGCGGCACCCCACCACCCGAAGAGCCCTGGTAGGGCGAGCCTTTTCGGCCGCGTCGGGCGAAACTCGCTCATAGAAAGTACCCTCGTAGCAGTGCCTTCCCTCCGACGACCTCACGCCATCCGCAAGGGCTCCACCATCGGCATCGCGGCGCCCGCGGGTCCCATCGACCTCGAGCGCCTCGAGGCCGGCGAGACGATGCTGCGCAAGCTGGGCTTCGAGGTTCGGCGGCGCGAGGACGTGGCGGCCCGGCGGGGCTACCTGGCAGGCGACGACGCCCGCAGGGCGGCCGAGTTCATGGAGCTCGTGAACGACCCCGAGGTGGACGCCATCGTGTGCGCCCGGGGCGGCTACGGCAGCCATCGGATCGTATCCATGCTCGACGCCGAGGCCGTACGTCGCGCCGCGAAGCCCCTGGTGGGCTACAGCGACGTCACCACGCTGCTGCTGTGGCAGCGTCGCTGTGCCGGGCTCATGGGCATTCACGGCCCCATGCTGGATCGCGCCGCGTCCCTCAGCGCCGAGTCCCGCAAGTCCCTGGTCAACTCCCTGCTCGGCATGGGGCCCTTGCCGCGCATCGCGGGCAAGTCCCTGGCCGGCGGCTGGAGCGAGGGCCGGCTCAGCGGCGGCTCCCTCTCCCTGGTCGTGGCGAGCCTCGGGACGCCCTGGGAGATCGATACCCGCGGCGCCATTCTGCTCCTCGAGGAGGTGGGTGAGGATCCCTACCGGGTGGACCGGATGCTCCAGCAGCTGATGGCCGCGGGGAAGCTCTCTTCGGCGGTGGGGGTGGGGATCGGCTCGATGACGGGCTGCGAGAGCGAGCGCTACCCCACGCCGAGTGTGACCGAGGTGCTGGAGGAGATCCTGGCTCCCCTCGAGCTTCCC
Organism: Deltaproteobacteria bacterium; assembly: GCA_019310385.1. Taxonomy (GTDB): domain Bacteria; phylum Myxococcota_A; class UBA9160; order UBA9160; family UBA4427; genus JAFDEK01. The sequence goes on along the minus strand of JAFDEK010000058.1, from coordinate 7,147 downwards.
GTGGTTACCGAGCTCCCCTTCGGGCACTGCGATCCCCACATCTCGTGGCCCGTCGGCGCCCGGGCGGCCATCGACGGCGATCGCGCCGAGATCGAGCTGCTGGAAGCGGGAGTTTCGAAACGCTAGATGAGGAGCGAAGAGGGTCCGGCATGAAGTGGAGCGTCATCAAGCGCAAGCTCGCGCGAGTCGACAAGGCGCTGGACAAGTCCATCGACGAGGCCCAGACGCCCGGTGCGGTGGTGCTGGCGCGCATGCCGCGGGAGGAGGAGGTGATCGAGCACCTCTCCATTCGCGGTCACGCGGTCGTGCGGCCCGAGCGCATCCCCATGACCCGGGACACCATCTTCGACCTGGCCTCCCTCACCAAGCCCCTGGCCACCACCACGGCCCTCATGCTGCTCGTCGAGGAGGGTGCCGTCGCCCTCGACGACCCGGTCGCCAAGGTGTTGCCCAGCTTCGCCGACCGCGGCAAGGAGGAGGTCAGCTTCCGTCAACTCCTCACCCACTCCTCGGGCCTCAAGCCCTGGCGTGCCTTCCACGAGCTGCTGATCCAGAAGGAGCGCAAGACCGGCGAGCGGTTCATGGGGACGCCGGAGGGGCGCGAGTGGATCATCGATCGGGTCTTGCGCTCGGCGCTGGTGCACGAGCCCGGCCAGGCCGCCGTGTACGGGGACCTGGACTTCATCGTGCTCGGCGTGGCGGTGGAGGCGCTGACCAAGCAGCCCCTGGACGTCTTCTGCGAGGAGCGCGTCTTCGGTCCCTTGGGAATGAAGGACACTCGCTTCTTCCCCCTTCCCCCGGACGGCGCGGAGGGACACAGCTCGGTCCCGCCGGCCCTGCGGCGCCGGGTTGCGGCGACCGAGAACTGCCCCTGGCGCGACCGCATCTTGTGGGGTGAGGTCCACGATCCCAATGCGTCCGCGATGGGGGGTGTTGCCGGGCACGCCGGGCTCTTCTCCACCGCGGACGACATCATGCGCTTCGCCCGGGTCTTCCTGGACGTCTGGCACGGGCGCAGCGATCTGCTGCCCCGCGAGCAGGTGCTGCGCTTCAGCGAGCGCCAGCGCCTGCCCGAGGATTCGGACTGGGCGATCGGCTGGGATACACCGACGACGGGGCAGTCGTCGTCGGGCAAGCACTTCTCCGAACGTTCGGTGGGGCACCTGGGCTTTACCGGCACCTCGCTCTGGATCGACCTCGAGCGCGAGGCCGTAGTGGTGATGCTCACCAACCGCGTCCACCTGGTGGCGAAGCGCAGCCGCTTCGACCTGCGCCCCACGGTCCACGACCACATCCTCGACGCCTTCCAGGCCGGCTGAGGAATGCAGGTTCGCATCGGCAGCTCGAGCCGCGTTCATTTCATCGCCGTGGGGGGAACGGGGATGGGCTCCCTCGCCGGGCTGCTCGCAGCCCGGGGGATCGAGGTCACCGGCTCCGACAAGGCCCTCTACCCGCCCATGAGCACGGCGCTTGCGGACTGGGGGATTCCGGTCGTCGAAGGCTTCGACCCCGCGAACCTCGCAGGGGCGCCCTTCGGCAGCGAGCGGGACCCCGATCTCGTGGTGATCGGCAACGCGGTGCGCCCCGACAACCCCGAGGCCCGCGCCGCCATCGAATCGGGGCTGCCCTACCGCTCCTTCTCCGACGCCCTCTACGAGCTCGCCATGGCGCACAAGCATCGCGTCGTGGTCAGCGGCACCCATGGCAAGACGACGACCACGAGCATGATCGCCGCGCTCCTCCTCGCTACCGGGCGCGACCCCTCGCTGCTGGTCGGCGGCATCAGCCTCGACTTCGGTGGCAGCTTTCGCGAGGGAGCGGGCGAGCACTTCGTGGTCGAGGGCGACGAGTACGACACCGCCTTCTTCGACAAGACGCCGAAGTTCCTCCACTACCATCCCCAGACCCTGGTCATCACCTCGGTGGAATTCGACCACGCCGACATCTACCGCGACCTCGAGCACGTGAAGTCCGCCTTCCGGGAGCTGATCCTCGGCATGCCCGAGGACGGGACCATCGTGGCCGACTGGAGCTACGCGAACGTGCGCGAGGTGGTGGAGGGCGCGCCCTGCCGCGTGCTGCGTTACGGCGTGCTCGACGCGGGCGCGGGTCCGCCCGACGCGCCGGCGCCGGACTGGTCCGCGGCCGGGCTGTCCGCGAGCGAAGCGGGAACGGGCTTCGAGCTCGCCGCGCCGGGTGCGGCCCCTGTCCAGGCCCTGCTGCCCATGCACGGCGCCTTCAACGTCGCCAACGCGCTGGCGGCTCTCGCCGTGCTCGACACCCTGGGCGTGCCGCTGGCCGAGGGGCTCACGGCCTTGCGAGGCTTTCGCGGCGTGAAGCGCCGCCAGGAAGTTCGCGGCGAGGCCGCGGGCGTCACCGTGGTCGACGACTTCGCCCATCATCCAACGGCGGTGCGGGGCTCGGTGGCGGCGCTGCGAGGCCGCCATCCCGAGCGCCGCCTGGTCGCGATCTTCGAGCCGCGCACCAACACCAGCCGGCGTGCCGTTTTTCAAGCGCAGTACGGCGAGGCCTTCGGCGCTGCCGACCACGTCATCGTGCGGCGCGTTCCCGACGAGCCCATCTACAGCGCCACCGGCGAGGCCAGCGAGCTCTTCTCCGCGGACGAGCTGGTCACCACCTTGCGGGGGAGCGGCATCTCCGCCGAGGCCTTCGACGAGGTCGACGACATCGTGGCCGATCGGGCGCGGGAGAGCCGCGCCGGGGACGTGATTCTGGTCATGAGCAACGGGGACTTCGGGAACATCTGGGAGAAGCTGCTCGCCGCCCTGGCCGAGCGCTGACAGCTGGGCCCCGTCGGGCGGCCCGAGGAGGGGATCGATGGGGACGAGGCAGCTCTTGCGCCGGTGGGTGTCGGCCCTTGCGGTCGTGGCGGCCCTTGCGGTCGTAGTGACAGGCGTCGCGCTGGCGTCGGCCGCAGCGGCCCAGCCGTCACGACCCTACCCGGTCACCGAACAGCGTGCGTCCTGCCAGGACTTCGACCCCCTGCGCCGGCCCCACTTCGGCGACACCCACGTCCACACCACCTACTCCTTCGACGCCAACGCCCAGGACACCCGCAATACGCCCTCCGATGCCTACCGCTTCGCCCAGGGCGAGGCCATGGGGATACAGCCCTACGACAAGGACGGGCGCCCGCTGCGCACGGTGAAGCTCGACCGTCCCCTCGACTTCACCGCCATCACGGACCACGCCGAGCTCCTGGGCGAGGTGAACATCTGCAGGTCGCCGGATACGCCAGGCTACCGCTCGATCATCTGCTGGATCCACCGCAACTGGCCCAACCTCGCCTTCAAGCTCATCCCGGCGCGCAGCGTCGTCTTGAAGTCGCGCTGGGGAATCTGCGGCAAGGACGACGCGCTCTGCGCGGAGAGGAACCTGCAGGTGTGGAAGGAGATCCAGGCGGACGCCGAGGTGGCGTACGACCGCAGTCCCGCCTGCAGCTTCACCAGCTTCGTGGGCTACGAGTGGACGGCGACGGCGGGGGAGGGCGACAACCTCCATCGCAACGTGATCTTCCGCAACGCACAGGTGCCGGAGCAGACCGTGAGCTGGCTCGACACCAGGAGTGCCGCCGACCTGTGGGACCAGCTCGAGGCGAAGTGCGTGAAGGGCGTGCCGGGCTGCGACGTGCTCACGATTCCCCACAATTCGAACCTCAGCTCAGGCCTCATCTTCCGCACGGCGTCGCTTCACGACCGCGAGAGCGCGCAGCAGCCCATCGATTCCAAGGAGGCCCACCGCCGCGCCCGCTGGGAGCCCCTGGTGGAGGTGATGCAGCACAAGGGCGACTCGGAGTGCATGATCGGCGGCGCCAGCGAGGACGAGCTCTGCGGCTTCGAGAAGATGGAGTACGACCGCTTCGGGGCGAAGTTCTCCTTCCTGGTGGACAAGAAGCCGCCGGAGCCGCCCAACTTCCTGCGCTGGGCCCTGGGGCAGGGCCTGATCGAAGAGCGGCGCCACGGCGCCAACCCTTTCAAGTTCGGGCTCATCGCCAGCACGGACACCCACATCGCGGCGCCCGGACTCACGGCCGAGAAGCGGCACCCCGGCCACGGCGGCGCGGGCCTCGGCGCCGGCGAGGGGGTTCCGGTCGGTTTCCCAGACGACTTCGAGTTCAATCCCGGCGGCCTCGCCGTCCTGTGGGCCGAGGAGAACACCCGCGACTCCCTCTTCGCTGCGATGCAGCGCCGGGAGGCCTATGGGACCAGCGGAACCCGCCCGCTGCTGCGCTTCTTCGGTGGCTGGGATTATCCCGAAGACCTGTGCGACCGCGGCGACTTCGTCGAGCAGGGTTACGCGGGTGGCGTGCCCATGGGTGGAGATATTCCCGCGCCTTCGTCGGCCGCTTCGGGCGGGTCGCTGCGCTTTGCCGTGTGGGCGCTGAAGGACGCCGGCTCACCCGGCGCGCCGGGAACGCCGTTGCAGCGTCTCCAGATCGTGAAGGGCTGGCTCGAGGGTGACACGGTGCGTGAAAAAGTGATCGACGTCGCGGGTGGGGACACCGGCGCCAGCGTCGACCTCGCGACCTGCGAGCCCCGGGGCAGCGGGGCCGCGAGCCTTTGCAGTGTATGGAGCGACCCGGACTTCGACCCCAAGGAGAGCGCCTTCTACTATGCGCGGGTGGTCGAGAACCCAACCTGCCGCTGGAGCCAGTACGTCTGCAACGAGGCCGCGGTCGACTGCAGCGATGACAGCAAGCTGCCCGAGGGCCTCGCGGGCTGCTGCTCCCCCGCGCACCGCCCCGCCATCCAGGAGCGCGCCTGGAGCTCACCCATCTGGTACACGCCCTGAGCCGCGTCCCCTCAGTCCGCCCAGTAGGCCGCGAGCACTTCCGGCTCGAGGGGCATGGTCCAGACCTCCGCGATCTGCTCACCCTCGAAGCGGGCCAGGATCACGTATCGGGACTCGACGCTGTGGCCTTTGCGTGCGGCGGATACGCCGCACACCAGCAGGGCGCGCTCGTCACTCGCGAGGACGTCGTCCAGGGTGGAATCGTAGGCGTCCCCGCTGTCGCCCAGGTTGGCGAGGTAGTCGAGCACGGCGTCCTGGCCGACGTGATCGCCGCACCAGGGGTTGCGGGTCGTGACGTGCCACACGATGTCGTCGGTCCAGAGCTTGCGCAGCGTGTCGACGTCGGCCTCGGAGACGGCCCGCCAGGCGCGCTTCGCGATCAGGGCGTTGGGATGTTCGGAGCCAGTCATTCAAGTGGGCCTTCGTCCCGGGCGCTGCGGATCTCGCCGAGAGGCCGGCCATCTACGGCCAGCGGGGAAGCGCGGAATGCCCTCTTCGGGTGGTCGATGGATGCCGAAGCAGCGCCGGAGGGCGGCGGATCACAGCGGTGTGCTGGTATGCGAGTTTATAGCGCGTCGCTGGCCGCTTTCCCGCGGCGGGCAAAGTGAAGGAGAGTCAGATCACCCCCGACCGCAGCCTCCACAGCGACCTCGACTGGGCGGCGCTGCTTCTCGGTGCCCTTTTCGTGCACGACGGCGAGGGTAGGCTGGAAGCGCGCAAGGAGCCCGGAGCGGGGCGAGCGGCCTCACCGCAGGCGCCGGGGGATCCCCAGCGCGCTTCTTCGCCCGCTCCCCGCTTCGTCTTCGTGCGCACCCGCCACGGAAACCTGTGGCGTTTCCGCGCGGACCTGGCTCTCTTTGCCGTCCGCGAGCTGGCGCGGCTCGCCGCCAAGGAGCTCCCACTGCCAGAGGCCGAGGCGTCGGCGGCGGGGAGGCCTCCGCCGGAGCGGCTCGAAGCCTGGCGGCGCATCCTGGCCGCGGGTGATGACCGCCCAGGCGAAGGGGTCGGCCACGAGCAGCGCGGGTGGGCGCTGCGTCTGCCCGAGGCGGCGGCGGGGGCCACGGCAAGGGTTGCGGTCCCGGAGCCGACGCTGCTCGTCTACGAGGTCGATGGGCTTCCCCTCTACCTGGCGCCGGGCGGCGAGCGGCGCGCAATCGACACGGCGCTGGGCCTCGGTCTCGAGCCCTTCGCGGAGATCTTCGAGCTGTGAAGCGCAGCTGCGCTGCCCTTGACTGCGGAGCTGCGGTTCCAAGATTACCCGGTTCTCACGTGGCGCTGGCTGCGGGGGAACGGAGTGCCGGAGGCTGAACTCCGAGCCGAACTCCGAGCCGAACTCGGAGTAGGACGACGGGGTCCCACCCTCTCCCAGGGAGAGACGGCCCAGGGAGGCCCGCCGCGCCGAGGCGTGGCACACTGGGTAGTGGTGAATCCGGTTGCCTGTGGGGCGCTGGCAGCAAGTGACCTCGAGAGCGCTCGAGGCAATGGGATAGGAGAGCTTCGTGAAGCGCATTCTGCTTTTTCTGGTGACCAACATCGCGGTCCTCGTCGTGCTCAGCATCGTGCTGAATCTGGTGGGCTTCGAGGGCATCCTCGACGAGCAGGGCATCGGGCTCGATTACTACTCGCTCTTTGTCTTTGCGGCGGTGTTCGGTATGGGGGGCTCCTTCATCTCCCTCGCCATGTCGAAGTGGATGGCCAAGCGTCTCATGGGCGCCAAGGTGATCAGCGAGCCGCGCGGCAACTCCGAGATGTGGCTGGTCGAGAAGGTGCGCCAGCACGCACAGGCCGCGGGCATCGGCATGCCCGAGGTCGCGATCTACGACGCGCCCGAGCCCAACGCGTTTGCGACGGGCGCGCGCCGGGACTCCGCCCTGGTGGCGGTGAGCACCGGCCTGCTGCGGGGCATGCGCGAAGACGAAGTGGACGCGGTGCTCGCCCACGAGATCAGCCACATCGCCAACGGCGACATGGTGACCCTGGCCTTGATCCAGGGCGTCGTGAATACCTTCGTGATCTTCCTCTCCCGCATCGTCGGTTACTTCGTCGACCGCGTCATCCTGCGTAACGAGGAGGGCGTTGGCATCGGCTTCTTCCTGAGCTCCCTCGTGGCCCAGATCGTGCTCGGCATCCTGGCCAGCACCATCGTCTTCTGGTTCTCGCGCCAGCGAGAGTTCCGCGCCGACGCGGGCAGCGCCGGCCTGGTGGGGGCCCCCAAGATGATCGCCGCCCTCGAGCGGCTGAAGGGCGGCACGGGCGAGCCCCTGCCCGAGCAGCTCAACGCCTTCGGGATCTCGGGTGGGGTGCGCAGCGGCCTCGCCCTTGCCTTCTCGAGCCA
>JAFDEK010000057.1 GCA_019310385.1 Deltaproteobacteria bacterium | reverse complement strand
CCGGCCTCGCGCAGGTCGCACAAGACCCGCCAGCGCCGGGGATGCGCCATTTCCGTAGCGAAGAGCGCACCCTCCTCGAGCACCGTCACCACACGACCCCGCTCGGCCAGGAACTCGGCCAGCTCGATGCCCACCAGCCCGCCGCCCACGACCACGACACGCTTGCCCACCGGCATGTAGCGACGCGAGAGCTCGCGCAGGCGCGCCGGATCGCGGGTCGCCCCGATCGCGCGACCGGCGCGGACCGCCACCCGTCCGACCAGGGAGAGCTTCTTCGCGGCATCGCCGGCGTCTGCGCCGGTGAGGAGCGCTCGCAGGTCGTCTCCGTCGAAGACATGATCGCCCTCGATGCCGGGAATGTCGGGGCGCTCGCGCCTTGCACCCGTCGCCACGATCACCACGTCGGCACCCTGCTCGCGAGCCAGAGCGGGCGTCAGCTCCTCCCCGAGGCGCAGCTCGACACCGAGCTGCTTCACCTGCCGCTCCTGCCAGCTCAGCAAACGCTCATTGGGCTCGTACACCACGGCGGCAAAGCGCAGGGTTCCGCCGAGCTGGTCGGCCTTCTCGAAGAGGGTGACCCGGTGGCCGCGCAGCGCCGCTACCCGGGCCGCTTCGAGACCCGCCGGGCCGCCGCCGGCGATCAGCACCCGGCGAGACTCGGGAGCCAGGCTTCGCTCGAGCTCGGCCAGCTCCTCTTCGTTGGCGGTAACGGGATTGACGGCGCAGCGCACCCGCAGGTCGAAGAAGGGCTGGGCCACGCAGGTGTAGCAGTAGACGCAGGGCCGGATCTCGTCCTCGCGCCCCTCGGCGAGCTTCCGCGCGATGGCGGCATCGGCCAGCATCTTGCGCCCCATCGCGATCACGTCCGCCTTGCCCTCGCGGATCAGCCGATCGCCCACTTCGGGCTCGATGCGTCCGACGGCGATCACCGGCACACTGACACGGGCCTTGATCTGCGCGGCGCGCTCCGCGTGTCCAGCCTCCTTGTGGACGAGGGTGCCTTCGGTGAAGCCGGCTCCGGAAGTCGTGTCCTGATAGGCGCTCACGTGGATCGCATCGGCTCCCGCCTCCACGGCCAGCTCCGCGGTCCGCTGGGCATCCTCCAGGGTGATTCCGTTCGGCGTGCGCAGCTCGATGGAGTCGAGGCGGCACCAGATCGGGAAGTCCGCCCCGGCGCGCTCCTTGGCGGCCCGAAGCACCTCGCAGAGCAGGCGGGCACGGTTCTCGAGGGAGCCTCCGTACTCGTCGTCCCGCTGGTTGTACGCCCGCGAGAGAAAGCCCGAGAGCAGGTAGCCATGGGCGCCGTGGATCTCGACCGCATCGAAGCCGGCCCGGCGCGCACGCAAGGTGGCCTCGGCGAACCAGTCCACCACCTGGGCGATGTCCTCCGGCGTCGCCGGGCGCAGCTTCGGCTGCACGCCACCGGAAGCGCCGATCAAGAGCCGGATTTCTTCCGGGGTGAGGTCGTTCATCAGGTCCATGGCGCCGTGGAAGGGCGGCTCGGAGGGCACGAGCACCTCGCGGCCCTCCTTCGTGTCGAGACGCGAGACCTTGCCGTGGTGGACGAGCTGGGCGGCGATGCGCGCGCCGTGACTCTGCACGCGGCGGGTGAGCTCCTGCAGGCCGGGCAGGAAGGCATCGTCGGAGAGGCCCAGCTGCCGGGCCGCGTTGGCGCCGCGCGGATACGCGACGGCACACACCTCGCTGATGATCAGGCCAACGCCGCCCCGCGCGCGCTCTTCGTAGTAGGCGATCAGGGGCTCCCGGGCATGGCCGTCGTCGTCGACGATCTCGACGCCCATGGGCGCCATGGCGATGCGGTTGCGCAGCTCGAGGCTGCCGATGCGAAGCGGTGAGAGCAGGTGAGTGAGCATGGAACTCCTCCTCGGTTTCGATCAATCCGGGGTGGCGAGAGCGAGGGTCGCCATGGGGACCACCATCACTCCCGCCAGGGCCCCGGCCCAGAAGCCCTTGAACACCGCGAAGTGCATCGGCGCGATCGGGTCGATTCCCAGGACCACGAATACCAGAATGGTGAGCGGGGCCACAACCAGCGCACCGATCAGGCCGAAGAGCAGCGCACGAAGCGGCAGGCTGCGGGGCCAGGGCCCGAGCCAGCGATGCAGCGGGATCGAGGGGTCGAGGCGCAGCACGGCGAACTTCCCCTTGCGCAGGTCGCGGCGATTGAGCGGGATCACGATCAGGGCAATGATGAAGGGAAGCAGGAAGCCGGTGGCCACGAGGTCTACAGCGACGCTCGGCGCGCCCCACAGCGGCAGCACCGGGTTTTCCTTGATCAGGAGCCAGGCCACCCAGCCGTTGATCAGCGTATTGAAGAAGGCGTTGCTGATCGCCTGGCGTCGAATGTGGGCCCCGATCCCGGCGCTCATGAGCGGCTCCTCTCTACCTATTCAAGGCCTCGGGACGCCCGGAGTCAATCCAGCCGCCCATCGTAGGGGATCGCCTACAGCCATTGTCGCCCTGCCTGCCCCGAGTTCTTCCAGTTGCTCAGGTCCAGGCGCTGGGCTGCAAGTGCGCGGCGAACCGCGCGAGCAAGGGGTCGGAATAGTGACTCGCAGTATTCACTTGTGCTCGCCCTTCTCTTGGGTTCACAATGGTGAGTAGGCCAGCTGCTTCACCACCGGCATCGCGGCACGACGCTCCCCCTCCTCCTGGTGCACCGAGACTCCATCTGGGATCAACTCGCACTTCGCAAGGTTCATCGCGAAGTTCTTCATCGCGGGGTTCTTCATCGCGGGGTTCTTCATCGCGAAGTTCAAGGAGACAGGTCATGCGCACTCCCCTCTTGCCGACCTCCGGCATCGTTACGACCCTCACGATCCTGCTGCTCGCACCCGCCGCGTGGGCGATGGCACGCATTCCCCAGGTCCCCATCCCGGGCCTGCAGACCCCGGTGCACGTCACCACCGACCGCGATGGCGGAATGCACATCATGGCCGCCAACCAGCTCGACCTGGCCCGCGCCTCGGGCTACATCCACGCCCGGGATCGCTTCTTCCAGATGGACGTGACCCGCCGCGAGATCAGCGGCGACCTCGCCGAGCTGCTCGGCCAAGGTCAGCTGGGCAGTGACATCAGCGCCCGCACCGTCGGCCTGCGCCGCGCCGCCGAACGGACGGTGCCCGCCCTCTCGGCCGATACGCTGGCGATTATCGAGGCCTACGCGGCGGGCGTGAACGCCTGGCTGGCCACCAACCCGCTGCCACTCGAATACGCCGAGCTCGAGCTCACGGCGGCACGGCCCTGGGACAAGATCGACACCATCGTTCTCGGCAAGGGGCTCGCGGCCAACCTCTCCCTCGACATCGACATCGGCCCCACCCTCGATCTCGTGGCCTACGTCACCGCGGGAATCCTCGGAGGCTTCGACGGCGAGGCACTCTTCTTCGAGGACGTGCGCCGATCGGCTCCCATCGATCCGGCCTCGACGGTGCCCGACGCCGGCGGTGGCGGACTCTACGCCGCCAACGCGGCGAAGACGAAGTGGGACCCCGCCGCCCTCGCGAAGCTCGGCGCCAGCGCGAAGCGCGCTCAGGACAAGCTCGCCAAGCACCGCCTCATGGCGGCCGCGATGAAGCGCCGGGACTTCCAGATCGGCAGCAACGAGTGGGGCGTCGGCGCCGCGAACAGCGTGACCGGCCGACCCATCATTGCCAACGATCCCCACCTCTCCCTCAACGTCCCCTCGACCTTCTACGAGTGGCGGCTGCAGGTGACGAGCGAATCCGAGCCCATGAACGTGAGCGGAGTGAGCTTTCCCGGCGCTCCGGGCGTGGTGTTGGGACAGAACGAGAACATCACCTGGGGCGCCACGACGAACGGACTCGACGTGAGCGACGTCTACCAGGACGAGCTCCACGTCCTGCTGCCCGAATGCTTCCTGATCGGCGCGCTCGCGTGCATCTTCAGCGACGGGCAGTTCCACCCCGTCGAGCTTCAGCTCGGCGTCGTCTACAGCGTCAACGTGATCGGCGACGGGATCGACGACAACGTGGTGCCCGTTCCCCTGCCCCCCGACCTGACCACCATCGGGACGGTTCCCTTCCGCAGCTTCGGACCGATCCTCGATATCGAGGATCCCAGCGTGCTGGCGGGTGGGGGCATCACCACGGCCCTCGTCCTCCAGTACACCGGCTTCCACCCAACCCGGGAGTTCGACGCCTTCCTGGGCTGGAATCGCGCGAGCGACCTCGACGATTTCGTGGAGGCCCTCGAGGACTTCGACTTCGGCGCCCAGAACTGGGCCTACGCGGACATGGACGGCAACCTCGCCTACTTCGCCAGCGGCGAGGCGCCCCTGCGCAAGGATCTCGAGGCCGGGCCCATCGACCGCAAGGACGGCCCCGTCTTCATCCGCGACGGCTCCGGTGCGGAGAACTGGGTCCCGGACCCGGCGCACTCCCAGGGTCAGGCGATCCCCTACGCGATCCTTCCCTTCGAGGAGCGGGCGCATCTCATCAACCCGCCCTTCTTCGTCAACGCCAACAACGACCCGGCCGGGACCTCCCTGGACAACGATCCGCTGAACCAATTCCGGGTCTCCGATCGGAACGCGGTCTACTACCTGGCGCCCGGCTACGCGAACGGCCTGCGGGCGGGGCGGATCACGCGGCTGGTCGAGGCCAAGCTGGATCTCGGTCAGAAGATCTCGGCCCAGGACATGAAGAACTTCCAGGCCAATACCCAGCAGCTCGACGCCGAGCTGTTGACGCCCTTCCTGCTCGAGGCCTTCGCGGCCGCCAGCAGCAACCAGGCGCCACCGGAACTCGAGAGCCTGGGGGACGATGGGGAGATCGCAGAGGCGATCGGCCGCCTCGAGGACTGGGACTTCTCGACGCCGACGGGCATCCCGGAAGGCTGGGACGCCAGTGATCCGCCGGGCATGCGCAAAGGCAACGCGTCGAAGCCCGAACGAGACGCGAGCGTCGCCGCCACCATCTACAACGTATGGCGCGCCAAGGCGATCAAACGAGTGGTCGACCAGACCCTCGCCTCCGTGGGGCTCGGCGCCGGCTCGGGTGACGCCCTGAAGGCGCTCCACAATCTGCTCACCGCCGATCCCTTCACGGGCGTCGGGGCCTCGGGGGTGAACTTCTTCCCCGACCCGGCGGGCCTCTCCGCCGAAGAGCGGCGGGACGCAACCCTGTTGGCGGCGCTCCGGGATGCCCTGGATGCCCTCGCGTCGAACGACTACGCGGCGGCCTTCGGCAACTCGACGGACCAGGACGACTATCGCTGGGGGAGGCTCCACCGCATCACCTTCGACCACGAGTTCAATCCCGACTACTCGATCCCGCCCGCCGCGGGCTACGAGGACCTCTCACCCCTGCTGCCCGGCCTCTCCCGGGACGGCGGCTACGAGGTCGTCAACGCTTCGGGCTTCTCGGCCCGGGCCGACGGGGTCAACAGCTTCCGCTTCGGCGGCGGCCCGGTGCGGCGCTACGTGGGAATCGGCGGCTTCCCGGGCCTGAACCAGGGCCAGGTCCGAGGTTGGAACGTCGTTCCGGGCGGCCCCTCCGGCAACCCATTGAGCCCGCTCTACGCGACGCAGCTGGGCACCTGGCTCACCGTCGACTACCACGCGGTCGTGATGAGCAAGCAGCTGGCCAACCGGGCGGCGATCTCGCAGGAGCGCTTCATTCCGGCGCCGTGAATCGGGAGGGAGCGGGACGGCCGGTGATCCTTCACCGGCGGTCTCGCTCCCGGCCGGGCTGCCGCTACCCTCTCCCGCGCCATGTTCCGTGCCACGCCCAAGCAGCTTCCGGCCAAGCTCTTCGTCGCCAGCCTGTCCCTCGTGCTCACCGCCGCCCTGCTCGAGGTCGGCCTGCGCGGGCTCGATTGGCGTGGATACCACCAGGATCGCCAGGTGATAGGAGCCGGGGCGCGTCGAGCGAAAGAGGACCGCATCCCCTTCGTGTGGCCGCTCTATCTCCCCCACGCGGAGCTCGCCTTCCGCTACGACGGGAATCCCCGGGGCTACTTCGACGACGACTCGACGCTTCGCGTGCGCCTCAACAACCACGGGTTTCGGGGCACCGACCACCCGAAAGCCAAGCGACCGGACCTCTACCGCGTAATGGTGGTGGGCGATTCCTTCACCTTCGGCGAAGGGGTGAGGTGGGAGCACACCTTCGTCTATCGGCTGGGAGAAGAGCTCCGCAAGCGGGTCGGCCCGGGTATCGAGGTGCTCGATTTCGGGGTCGGAAGCTGGGGAACGCGATCCCAGTATCACTACCTCGTTCACGAAGGGATGGAGTTCGATCCCGACCTGATCCTCCTGGTCTTCACGCCGAACGACGCGGAATACGCGGGTGGACTGGACGTCTGGGAGAACTTCCGGCAGCTCTACACGCCGCCCCCGGCGCTGCGCGCCTCGCATCTGCTGAGCCTCGTCTACGCGAACTGGGTCCGCATCGTCGAAGGAAGGCGCTACATCGAGGAGCTGGTCACGAGCGCGATGGAGGAGCAGGAGAAGTGGAATCGCACCCTCGACTTCCTGACCGAGATCGGCCGACTCGCGGAGAGCTCCAACAGCAAGTTCGCGATCGCGATCTTTCCCTTCATGATCGAGCTCGACGAGGACTACCCGCTCGGCGAGATCCACGGGCTCGTGAGCGAGCGGGCACAGCGCGACGGAACGCCCTACCTGGATCTGCTGCCCCGTTTTCTCGGCCGTCGATACACGGATCTATGGGTGCATCCAACCGATCAGCACCCCAACGAGACCGCACACGCCATCGCGAGCGATGCCCTCGCGGACTTCCTCGTGGAGCGAGGTCTCGTGCGCTCGCCGACAAATGCCGGGATCGCCGAACCGGCCCCTTGAATCGCCCGCCATTCGACTTCAGAGCCGGTCGACGCCAGAGCCAGTCGACGTCAGAGCCGGTCGACGCTCGAAGGTCCCCACCCTGCACGAGGGGGCGTCCGTCGATCGTCGTGCTTTGTCGTGCGACTTCGCGCTATGTCGTGTATTCGGCGTTGATCTTCACGTAGTCGTAGGAGAGGTCACAGGTCCAGATCCGGGCCCGGGATCGGCCCCTGGCGAGATCCACCGCGATGGTGATCTCGTCGTCCGCCAGCCTGACCTCGGCTCGGCGGCGCGCCGCGGGCCCCGCCGAGGCGCCCTTGCGAAAGACCGACACGCCGCACAGCTTCACCTCGCTGCGAGCGAGGTCGATCGCCACCCGGCCGGCTCCAATGGTCTGCAGGATGCGGCCCCAGTTGGGATCGCCCCCGAAGATCGCGGTCTTCACCAGCAGCGAGTTCGCGATGCGGCGCGCAGCCCGCTCGGCCTCGGCGCCGCTGCGCGCTCCGGACACCTCGACGGTGACGAGCTTGGTGGCGCCCTCCCCGTCTCGCGCCAGCATGCGGGCGAGATCTTCGGCCACCTCGAGCAGCGCCCCCTCGAAGGCGGCGGCCCCGGGGCTGGCCGGGCCGCGAATGACGGCGTTGCCCGCCAGGCCGTTGGCGAAGACCAGCACGCTGTCGCTGGTCGAGCCCTCGCCGTCGATCGTCACCCGGTTGAAGCTCCGGTCGGCGACCCGCCGCAACATGCCCTGCAGCGCACGCGGCGCCACCGCGGCGTCACTCGTCATGAAGCTCAGCATGGTCGCCATGTCGGGCTCGATCATCCCGGAGCCCTTGGCGATGCCCGCCACCCGCACCCAGCGCCCGCCCACGCGCACCCGCCGCGCGGCGGCCTTCGCGAAGGTGTCGGTGGTGCGGATCGCCTCCGCGGCGGCGAGCATGCCCTCTCCGGAAAGCTGCGAGGCGGCCTCGGGAATCCCCCGGCGCAGGACCGCCATGGGGAGCGGCTCGCCGATGACGCCCGTCGAGGCCACGTAGATCTCGTCGGCCTCGCAGCCGACGGCGCGGGCGGCG
The DNA here is from genome assembly GCA_019310385.1 of Deltaproteobacteria bacterium. GTDB lineage: Bacteria > Myxococcota_A > UBA9160 > UBA9160 > UBA4427 > JAFDEK01. Next base: position 32,737 of record JAFDEK010000057.1, on the reverse strand, counting down.
TGGCGCGCCATGGCCTCGGCGTCGCGCCGGCCACGCACCCCCATGGCGACATTGGAGATGCCGCTGTTCACCACTACGCCGCGCCCGCGCCCCGAGACGACGCGCGCGCGGCACCATTCGACCGGAGCGCCCACCACCGTCGAGCGCGTAAAGACGCCGGCCACGCTGGCGCTCAGGTCGCTGGCGATGAGCGCGAGGTCGGGATCGCGTTCCTTGATGCCGCAGTGGATGCCCGCAAAGCGGAAGCCGGGCACACCTTCGGCCGGATCCGCGGGCGCAGCGCCCCCGCGCTTCGGCTTTCGAGCCGTCATGGCTTTCGAGCGGTCATGGGTATCGAGCCGTCATGGGCTCAGAGTGGTAGCGCGGAAGCGGCGGCAGAGGAAGCGATCAGGCCCCGCAGCACTTCTTGAACTTCTTGCCGCTGCCGCAGGGGCAGGGATCGTTGCGCCCTACCTTGCCCGAGGCCGGCACGGCGCCCGCCCGCCCCTGAGCTGCGCTGCCGAAACGAGGCGCGGCGCCTCCGCCTCCCGCAGCGGCCTTGGGCGCCTCGCTGGCGCGGGCCTCGCCCTCCAGCACCGGCACAGGCAGCGCGAAGCGGAAGAGGACCTCGGCGGCCTGCTCGTCCATGCGCCCCTCGGCCTCGCCGAAGAGAGCGAAGCCTTCGCGCTGATACTCGACCTTGGGATCCTTCTGGGCGTAGCCGCGCAGGCCGATCCCCTCGCGCAGGCCGTCCATGGTGTGGAGGTGATCCTTCCACTGGCTGTCGAGCACCCGCAGCAGGATATCCCGCTCGAACCACTCGAAGCTCGGGTAGTTGAGATCGGCATGCTTCTCGGCAAGCTCGGCGCACTCGACCGACTTCTCGCTGAGCGCGCCCAGCAGCAGGTCGAGCAGCTCGCGGCCGAAGGCGTCCTGGTCGTTGGGGCGCCCCCCGTCGGCAGTACGCAGGGGCGGCTGGCCGGACTCGAGGATCACGCCGAAGTGCTTCTCCATCAGGGCGGCGATCTCGTCGAGGTGCTCGTCGTCGGGATCGCCCTTCTCGGGCCAGCCCTGGTCGAGGATGCCCACCAGGATCCCCTCGACGATGGCCTCGACCTCCGCCTGGGGGGCTTCCGCGGTCAGCACGTGCATGCGCCGCCCGTAGAAGGCGAGCCGCTGCTTGTTCATGACGTCGTCGTAGTCGAGCAGGTGCTTGCGGATGTCGAAGTTGCGCGCCTCGACCTTCTTCTGGGCGCCCTCGATCACCCGGGAGAGCATCCGGTTCTCGATGGCCTCGCCCTCTTCGACCCCCACCCGGTCCCACCATTGAGCCACCCGGTCGGCCTCGAAGATGCGCAGCAGGTCGTCCTCGAGGGAGAGGAAGAACTGGCTCGAGCCCGGATCGCCCTGACGACCGGAGCGGCCCCGCAGCTGGTTGTCGATGCGCCGACTCTCGTGGCGCTCGGTGCCGAGGATATGGAGACCACCAGCCTCGATCACCTCTTTCTGCTCGGGCGCGCACTTGGCTTCGAATTCGGCAAGCAGGCCGAGGAAGTCTTCGTGCTCCTTGTCCCCGCCGCACTTCGCCAGCGCCATGGCCTCGGCGTTGCCACCGAGGATGATGTCCGTGCCGCGACCCGCCATGTTGGTCGAGATGGTGAGGGCGCTCTTGCGACCCGCCTGGGCGACGATCTCCGCCTCCCGGCGGTGCTGCTTGGCGTTGAGCACGTTGTGCTTGACGCCGCGCTTCTTGAGCATGCGCGCGAGCATCTCCGAGGTCTCGATGGAGATGGTCCCCACCAGGATCGGCTGCCCGGTCTGCTGGCGCTCGACGATCTCGTCCACCACCGCGTTGAACTTCTCGCGCTTGGTCTTGAAGACCACATCCGCGCTGTCCACCCGACCCAGCGGCCGGTTGGTGGGCATGATGACCACGTCCAGGTCGTAGATCTTGGCGAACTCCTCGGCCTCGGTGTCCGCGGTGCCCGTCATGCCGGAGATCTTGTCGTACATGCGGAAGAAGTTCTGGAAGGTCACCGAAGCGAGGGTCTGGTTCTCGCTGCGAACCTTGATCCCCTCCTTCGCCTCCACGCCCTGATGGAGGCCGTCGGACCAGCGCCGCCCGGGCATCAGGCGCCCGGTGTGCTCGTCGACGATGATCACCTCCTTCTTGCCGCTCTCCCCGACCTTGACCACGTAGTCGACGTCGAGCCTGGGGCGTAGAGGTTCTCGACCCCCAGCATCTTCTCGACCTTGTGGATGCCCTCCTCGGTGAGGGTGGCCGAGCCCGCCTTCTCGTCGAGCCAGTAGTCGCCGGTCTCCTCGATGCCCTTTGTGGGCTCGCCCTTGGTGCCCGCCTTGAGGCTCGGGATCACCCGGTTCACGATGCCGTAGAGCTGGGTGTTCTCCTCCGAAGGGCCCGAGATGATGAGGGGTGTGCGGGCCTCGTCGATGAGGATGGAGTCGACCTCGTCGATGATGGCGTAGTGGATGTCGCGCAGAACGAAGCCGTCGAGGGTGAGCTTCATGTTGTCGCGCAGGTAGTCGAAGCCGAGCTCGTTGTTCGTGCAGTAGGTGATGTCGCAGCCGTAGGCTTCGCGCCGCTCGGCGTCGCTGAGCCCGTGGATGATGTTGCCCACGCTGAGGCCCAGGAAGCGGTGCACCGCGCCCATCCACTCGGCGTCGCGCCGGGCCAGGTAGTCGTTCACCGTTACGATGTGGACGCCACGGCCCGTGAGGGCGTTGAGATAGGCGGGCAGGGTCGCGACCAGGGTCTTGCCCTCGCCGGTCTTCATCTCGGCGATGTTGCCCCGGTGGAGCACGATGCCGCCGATCATCTGAACGTCGTAGTGGCGCTGGCCCAGGGTGCGCTTGGCGGCCTCGCGCACCACCGCGAAGGCCTCGGGGAGCAGGTCGTCGACGCTCTCGCCCTGCTCGAGGCGCTCGCGGAACTCGCCCGTCTTGGCGCGCAGCTCGGCGTCCGAGAGGCCGACCAGCCCGGGCTCGAGGGCCGCGATCTGCTCGACGATGGGAAGGACCCGCTTGATCGTACGATCGTTGGCGGTTCCGAAGATCTTGCTCAGGGCTCTCTGCATCGGGCTCAGGCACTCCAGAGCGGAGCTGCCCCTCCGGGGTCGACGCTGCTTCGAGCGCGACTCCCGAGAGGACGCCTACCCGAGGGGGAAGGTAGGATTTCCGCTCACCAGCGGGCGACCTCGCCGAGACCGCCGTTGCAAAGGAGTCTACGCCGACGACCCGGCGTCCACCCCTGGTGGCCGGATATCATCGCTCAGTCGAAAATATAGTCGAGGGGGTTCTTGGTCTTGCCCTTCACCTGGACGACGTAGTGCAGGTGGGGGCCTGTGCTGCGACCGGTGCTCCCGATGGCGGCGATCAGCTGGCCACGCTGTACCTCGTCCCCGGCCTTCACGTGGATCTTCGAGGTGTGGCCGTAGACGGTCTTCACCCCGAAGCCGTGATCGACCATCAAGGCATTGCCCAGGGGGCCCTTTCTGCCTACGAAGCTGACCCGTCCCCGGGCCGGCGAGACGATCTCGGTGCCCTCGCGGGCCGCGATGTCGATACCCGAGTGCATCTGGCGCCGCCCCGTATAGGGCGAGATGCGCGGGCCGTAACGCGAGGTGAGCCATCCCCGAGCCGGCCAGACCGAGGGGAGCGAGGCCAGTCGCGTGCTCTTGTCCTCGAGCTGGTCGATGAGCTCCACGAGCGAGAGGGCCCGGTGGTCCGCCACCTGCACGAGGCCGCGGCCCTTCTCCTCCAGTCGGCGGACATGGCGCGCCTTGTCGGTGGTGACTCCCGTTGCGCCCTCGAGGGCGGCATCCTCGGGCATCAGCTGAGAGAGCGGCTCGTCCCCCTGCCCGGGAGCGTGGTTTTCGTGATCGAGATCGATGGGCACTCCCACCGGGAGCCGGAGCATGTCCTCGCCCACCACTTCTCCCTCGGGTCCCACGGGCACCCGCTCGGTGACGCCCGCGCCGCCCACCGCGGCGGCGCCGGGCAGATTGGCGATGATGCGCACCTTGCGCTCGAGCTCCTGCACCCGGGTCAGCTCGGTGCTCATGTCGCTGAGGGTGGTCTGAAAATGATCGATCTGCTCGCGCTGCTCGGCCGCTTCGACGCGCAGGGACGCGAGCTCGGAGTTCTGGCTGCGCATGCGCCAGTAGTCCCAGGTCGCGGCTGCGCTGATCAGCAGGGCCACCGCGGCTGCCGCGATCCCCCGATTGATGGCAGTCCCTGTGATCTGGAAACGCCGCACGGGCGACCGCTCATCGCCCACGAGCATCAGTGTATAGTGCTTCATTGCCTCGTTCCCTCGACCGCTCGTGACCGCTCCCCTGCGAAGCGAAGACCCGATTGGATCTCCACAACGGACTGGGGGGCGACTGAGCTCAAGCGTTCACCCCGGAAGACTCACCCCGATTACCAGCCTTCCCATGCGTACCTCGTCACCGTTCTTCAGACTCTGCCGATCGGCCTTGGCCCCGTTCACGAGCGTGCCGTTCGTACTCCCCAGATCCTGTATGAAGAATCCCTTTCCATCGAAGCCGATCGACGCGTGAGCCCGCGATATGGTCGCCTCTGCGATCACCAGATCCGCAGTCCTTCCCCGACCGATCACCAGCCAGTCGCGATCGAGGGCCACCTCGAGCCCCTCGTAGAAGCCAGACTTCACGAGCACCGCCCCTCCGGGCGGAACCGGCACGGGCCCCCGCTCCTGGGAGTCTCCGGGATGACTCATCGCCCCCTCTCGAAACACGTCGCGTGGCCGCAGGTCGGTCGGACCACGCACCCCTCCGATCCCCTTTACATCGGAGCCACCAGGAGGGGCCTTGAACCTTTCTTCGGGAGGCGTGAAGCAGGCAGATCGGGGAGCGGGAGCTCCGCTATTTGTGGGAGCGTTTCACTCGCAGCAGATCGCGGGCGTGGCGCCGGGTGGCGTCGCTCACCTTGGCGCCGCCCGCCATGCGGGCGACCTCGTCGACCCGCGCCTCGCCCTCGAGGCGGCTCACGCCGGCGAGGGTGCGCCCCCCGCGCTCGCGCTTCTCGACGCGAAAGTGGACATCCGCGAAGGCGGCGATCTGGGGCAGATGGGTGATGCAGATGACCTGGTGGTGCTCGGCCAGCTCGGCAAGGGCGCGCCCCACCCGCTCGGCCGCTCGGCCGCCGATGCCGGCGTCGACCTCGTCGAAGACCAGCACCATGCCCGCCCCCGCCCGGCGCAGGCCGTTCTTGACCGCCAGGAAGACCCGGGAGAGCTCGCCTCCCGACGCGACCTTCTGCAGAGAGCGCAGGGGCTCGCCCTTGTTCGCCGAGAAGCAGAACTCGGGCGCCTCGGCGCCAGCCGCACCGCAAGGCATGCCCGGGGGCGCCGGGGCAGGCTCGAGAGCCACGGAGAACGTGGCCTCGGGCATGTCGAGATCGGCGAGCGAGGCCTGCACGGCTTTCGAGAGCACCTTGGCGGCCTTCTTGCGGCCCTTGCTGAGCTGGGCCGCGGCGGCGGAAAGGGCCTCGAGTGACCCGGCGCGCGACGCGGCGAGCTCCTCCTCGCGCTGGTCGGCTCCCTCGATTCCGTCCAGCTCGCGCGCCACCCCATCGCGGAAGGCCAGGATCTCCTCGGCGCTGCTGCCGTACTTGCGCCGCAGGCGCTCGATCTGGGCGAGGCGCTCTTCGACGGCCTCGAGGCGGGCGGGATCCGTGTCGATGCCGTCTACGTAGCGCTCGAGGTCGCTCGCGACGTCGCGCAGCTCGGTGTCGAGGCCGACAAGGCGCTCGGCGAGCTCGCCGAGGCTGGGATCGAGCTCCCTCAGCCCGCCGACGAGGCGCTCCGCCGCCGCCACCAGATCTGCCGCGCTGGCGGCATCGGGGCGCTCGGAGTCGCCGGACAGAGCCGCGGTGGCGGCTGCTCCCTCCTCGCGTAGGCGACCCGCGTGGGCGAGCCGGCCGTGCTCGGCCCCGAGCTCCTCGAGCTCGCCGGGCAGGAGACCCACCGAATCGATCTCTTCCAGCTGAAAAGACAGGAAGTCGAGGCGCCGAGCCCGCTCCTCGGCGCGGCTGCGCAGGTCGGCGATCTCGGCGTCGAGGGCGCGCACGGCGGCGAAGTGCGCTGCGACTACCCCGCGCTCGACGTCGAGCCCGCCCGCAGCGTCAAGGAAGCGACCGTGGGATTCGGGGCGCAGCAAGGCCTGGGAGCTGTGCTGGCTCGAGATCTCGACCCGCCCGCTGAAGAGCTCGGCCAGGGTCGACACGGGCACGAGCTGCCCAGCCACGCGCGCCCGACTGCGGCCCTTGCTGCTGAGGGTGCGGTGCACGACCAGCTCGTGCTCGGGCTCCTCCGGGCCCTCGCCTTCTTGGTCTTCGCCTTCGTGGTCCCCGCTGCCGGGCTCCGCGAAGCCCCGCTCGTGGAGCGCGGCCTCGAGATCGGGCAACGCCTCGGTGCGGAACACCGCCTCGACGCAGCCGCTCTCGGCTCCTTCGCGCACGGCATCGGGCGAGGCGCGCCCACCCACGAGAAGGTCGAGGGCGCCGAGCACGATGGACTTGCCCGCGCCAGTCTCCCCCGTCAGGACGTTGAGGCCGGGGCCGAACTCGAGCTCGGCCTCCTCGACGATCTTCACCCCCTCGATGCGCAGGCTCTCGATCACCGCTCGCCCCAGCGCAGCTTGGCGTGAAGGATCTCGTAGCGGCTTCGATAGGGAGAGGCCACGATGGCGACAGGGTGCTCCGAGCGTCGCACGCACACCCGATCGCCGTCGGCGAGCTCGATCCCCTCCTGCCCGTCCACGGTCAGCGCCACCGGCCCCGCACTCGAGCGCACCTCGACCTCGATCTCGCAGCGCTGGGGCATGACGACGGGACGGTGGGTGAGCGAGTGCGGGCAGATCGGGGTGAGGACGATGGCCTCGAGGCCCGGCAGCAAGAGCGGGCCGCCGGCCGAGAGCGAGTAGGCGGTGGAGCCCGTGGGCGTGGAGACGATGAGGCCGTCGGCGTGGTAGGTGGTGACCATCACGCCGTCCGCGTAGGTGCACAGGTCGATCATGCGCGAGAGAGCGGTCTTGCTCAGTACCGCGTCGTTGAGGGCGTGGTAGCGGCCGATCTCCTCGCGGCCGCGATAGGCCACGACCTCGAGGCGCATGCGCGACTCGATCTCGAAGTCGCCGGAGACGACCTTCTCGAGGGCCGGGAGCATCTCATCGACGTTGATCTCGGTGAGGAAGCCCAGGGTGCCGAGGTTGACGCCCAGGATGGGAACGTGGCGCGTGCCCGTCGAGCGGGCCACGGAGAGCAGGGTGCCATCCCCGCCCAGGACCATGATGAGGTCGGCCGCGGCGGCGAGCTCGTCACGCGAGGTCGCGGAGCGCTCGGTGGCGCGGGCGGCGTCGTCATCGAGCAGCACGTCGAGCTCGTGCTCGCACAGCCACTTGACCAGCAGGCGCACCGTCTCCGCCGCCTGGGGTTGGTCAGGCTTCAGACAGACACCTACGGAGCGGATCTTCATCGAGGCCTCGTGCGACGGGGCGGGGAGCGCTGCAGGCAGGCTAGCATCCCGCCATGGCGACGCGCGACGAGTCCATGGAGCTATTCCCGGATCGGCCCAAGCGGCCCCGTGATCCGCGGGCCCCCCTGGCCGACCGCATGCGCCCGGGCACCCTCGACGAGATGATCGGGCAGGAGGCGCTGGTGGGCGAAGGCAGCGCCCTGCGCGCCTTGGTGGAGGGGGGAGAGCTGCCCTCGCTGATTCTCTGGGGACCGCCCGGCAGCGGCAAGACCACCCTGGCCTGGATCCTCGGCGAGATGCCCGACCACCGCATGGAGGCCCACTCCGCTGTCGTGTCGGGGGTCAAGGAGATTCGCGAGGCCGTCGAGCGCGCTCGGCGGGTGGGGCTGCGCACCCTCCTCTTCATCGACGAGATCCATCGCCTGAACCGCGCCCAGCAGGACGTGCTCCTGCCCCACGTCGAGGCGGGGATCGTGACCCTGATCGGCGCCACCACGGACAACCCCTCTTTCAGCGTGAACGCGCCGCTACTCTCGCGCTGCCGCGTCCTCGTCCTGAAGGCCCTCGACGAAGACGGCATCGTGGGGCTGCTCGAACGCGCCGCGGGCGATAGCGAGCGCGGACTCGGCAAGCTCGGACTGCACTTTGCTCCCGACACCCTGCCCGCCATCGCCCAGGCGGCCGACGGCGACGCGCGCCGGGCCCTCGGCATCCTCGAGGCCGCCGCCGCGGTGCACTCCCGGGGCCCGGGCGCCGGGTCGCCCCTCTCACCCGAGATCGTGCGCGAGGTAGCGGGCAAGCGGCTGCTCATTCACGACCGCGACCGGGAAGAGCACTACAACGTCGTCTCGGCGCTCATCAAGAGCCTGCGCGCCAGCGACCCCGACGCCGCCCTCTACTACATGGCGCGCATGCTCGAAGCCGGCGAAGACCCGCTCTTCGTCGCCCGGCGCCTGCTCATCTTCGCCTCGGAAGACGTGGGCAACGCCGACCCCGCGGCCCTCACCGTGGCGAGCTCGACCTGGACCGCCGTGGAGCGCCTCGGCATGCCCGAAGGCCGCATCCCCCTCGCCCAGGCGACCACCTACCTCGCCTGCGCGCCCAAGAGCAACGCCGCCTACGCGGCCCTCGGCCGCGCCCAGGACGCCCTGCGCAAGACCGGCTCCCCGCCCGTCCCCCTGCACCTGCGCAACGCGCCGACCGGCCTCATGAAAGAGCTCGGCTACGGCCGCGACTACCGCTACGCCCACAACGAGCCCGACGCCTTCGTCCCGGACGCCAACCTCCCCGAGTCCCTCGCAGGCGCCCGCTTCTACGAACCCACCCAGCGCGGCGCCGAAGCCGACATCGCCGAACGCCTCCACGCCTGGCGCGAACGCCGCCGCAAGGGATGAGGGGGAGGTGGATTTGGATCTATTGTGGGAATATGGGTAGTCCGATATGGTTACCCATATGAAGACGACTGTCGAAATCTCCGATCCCCTCGCCGAGGAGGCCAAGGCCGTCGCCGGCGGTGAGAAGACGACGCTGCGAGCCCTCATCGAAGAGGGTCTGCGCCATGTGCTCCGTGAGCGTCGCCGCGAGACCCGCTTCGAGCTGCGCGACGCCAGCTTTCGGGGGCACGGGCTGCAGCCGGAGTTCCAGGACGGCGACTGGAGACGCATCCGCGAGGCCGCCTACGAAGGGCACGGCGGGTGATCGCAGTCGACACGAACCTCCTCGTCTATGCCCACCGCACTGAGTCCGAGTGGCACGAACGCGCATCGGCCTGCGTTCGAGAGCTGGCAGTGAGTCGCTCACCCTGGGCGATCCCGTGGCCCTGCATCCACGAGTTTCTGGCGATCGCCACGCATCCCCGCATCTGGGATCCGCCTACGCCCACGGAGGCCGCGCTCGATCAGGTCGAGGCATGGCTCGAGTCGCCGAGCCTGGTCCTGCTTGCCGAAGGCTCGGAGCACTGCGCTGAGTTGCGTCCCCTGATCGTGGCCGGGCGCATCGCTGGCCCTCGCGTCCACGACGCCCGCATCGCGGCCCTTTGCCTCGCGCACGGCGTGCGGGAGCTGTGGACGGCGGACCGCGACTTCGGCCGCTTCCCTACCCTTGCGACCGCGAATCCGCTGACCGCGTAGGAAACCGGGCGGGTCGCGGAACAAGCAATGCTACTCTTCCGCAATGGCCTCTCGTGACCGAGCGCAGCGGGCGGAAGCGCAATCGCGGGTCATCCGTCCCGGCACCGAAGCGGCAGCTCGCATGGACAGCGATGACGCCGGGTACTGGCGATCGCTGTCGGCGTCGGAACGCTTTCTCTTTGCACTCCGGCTTTCCCTGGAGCAGTGGAAACTGAATGGATGGGATACCCGCGATAGCGCAAGTCCTTCGCGATCTATTGCAAGCGTTCATCGACCATGAGGTGCGATTCCTGGTCGTCGGCGGATACGCGCTGGCGGTCCACGGTCATCCCAGAGCCACCGGCGATCTCGGCGTGTGGATCGAATGCGACCGAGCGAATGCCCTTCGCGCCTTTGATGCGCCTCTCCACGATCTCACCGTCAACGACCTGACGACACCCGGGACGGTCTTCCAGATCGGTCTACCGCCAATTCGTATCGATATCTTGACCCGCATTACCGGGGTCGAGTTCGCACCGGCATGGACCGACCGCCTGGAACCCGAAATCGACGGGCTGCGGGTGCCCGTGATCGGGCGCGATGCGTTGCTCGCCAACAAGCGAGCACTAGGCCGCCTCCGTGACCAGGCGGACGTCGAGTTGCTCGAATCGACCTCGGACGGCTAGCTAGCCGAAGCACTTCCGAATCGATCTGGGGACAAATGGCGGGGCGGACGGGACTCGAACCCGCAACTTCTGGCGTGACAGGCCAGTGCTCTAACCAATTGAACTACCGCCCCGGCAGTCCTCGAAGGGGCGCTAGATTGCCTGAGAATCAGCGGCCTGCAAAGGGCCTCGGGCGAAAAAAGCTGCGTTCTAGCAGGGCCTTCCGGGGCTGCTCACCGGCTGGCCCGGCTGCCGGGGGCCCGCCCAGGACGCGTCTAGCCCAGCTGCTTCGCGATGGACTGCAGCCGCAACATCAGGGTCTTGTCGCCCGAGAGGCCCAGCTTGCCGCCCATGACGGCCCACACGAGGTCCAGATCGCCCTTCAGCAGGGCTTCAGCGTCCTCCGCCGAGAGGGAGAGCGTGACGTCGGGCTTGGGTGAAATCCGACCTGGGCCGAGCTTGAACCCCACCCACCAGTCGCCCCCCAGGCCACCGGTCACGACGACCCTGACGACGGCATTCAGACCCGCGAGCTGATCCAGGACCTCGAGGATTCGCCGGGAGCGCCCCCTCCGGCCCGGTTTGGAGTCGGGGCCGTGCTCGAGGACCGAGATGACCCCGCGCCCGACGACGCCCCCCCGCCCGTCCCACATGGCTCCCCGCCAATCCTGGACTCGCTGCACCACGGTAATCGACGCGTCCACGCGGCTGCCGGGACGCACCCGCAGGTGCCCGTGCTCGATGTCGAAGCGCCACTCGCCGCCGCCCTTCCCGTCCAGCCGCAGGCCGAGCTTCAGGGTGCGCCGTCTGGCCTCCGCGGGCAGCTGGAAGCGCCGCAGGGAACGCGGCACGAAGTCCTCGAGGAATTCCTCGGGGGAAACCGGCTGCACGGGGAACTCGGCCATGAGCGGGGTGGGGCCTCGACTGGCGTCGTGTCGGTGGTAGGCGTGCACGAACTCGAACTGTGGACGCCCATAGAAGGCTGAATCATGCAAGTGAGAAGTGCGTGGGGAATCTAGCGAATCGCAGAGGCGCCGAAGCTGAAACGTCAATGTCAACAGGGAGCGAACAGGCGCTGGACCCACCGTCCCGCCCATTGACCCACGGGAAGCCGCTGGTCTGTGGCTCGACCGCGGGAGCACGTTGCGACGGGGCCGTGCGAGGTCTTCTCGTGGGACATCACGTACCTGCGCAGCGCCGTACGAGGGGTGTTCTACTACCTCTATCATCGAGGACATCTGGAGCCGCAAAATCGTGGGCTGGGCTGTGCACGAAGAGGAGTCGATGGAGCTGTCCGCTCTCCTGATCGACGACACGGCAACCCGGCTGGGTTGCGATCGGAGTGGACTCGTCCTCCACTCCGACAACGGCGGCCCGATGAAGGGCTCGACGATGCTTGCGACGCTGCAGCGTCTGGGCATCGTGGAGTCGTTCAGCCGTCCGCACGTCAGTGATGACAACCCCTACTCAGAGGCCCTGTTCCGGACGCTCAAGTACCGGCCGGAGTATCCGCGCGGCGCGTTCGTCAGCATCGAGGCCGCCCGCCAGTGGGTCGAAGACTTCGTCGCCTGGTACAACACGGAGCATCTTCACCGCGCAATCGGCTTTGTGACGCCCGAGGATCGCCGCACGGGGCGGGATGAAGCCATCCTTGCAGCGCGGCGGCGAACCTACGAGGCCGCGCGCAAGCGGAATCCCGAGCGCTGGGCGCACAACACGCGAACCCGGGAACGGATCGAGGTCGTCAAGCTGAACCCGGAGCGGGAGAAAACGGCAGCGTAGATCAACTTCACGCGACAACTACCTTGAAACTCACCGCGAGTCGAGGCGAGGGAGTTGTCGGGAAACGTCGCAAGCGTTCGATGCAATGCGGTAATCGGAGTGTGAAGAGCGGGTCCCATAAAGGCAGGACAGTGGCGAGTTCGCGAGCTCGAGACAGAACTGCCAAATCCATCGTCGGGCGACCGAGCTCCGGGATGAAGTACGCAATCTCTGCGCTCCGACATTGACACTCGTGCCGATGGCTCAGCTCGGCTCGACGCGTGCGGTCGGGAGCACCATTCGCACGTCGCTGCCCAAGCCTGGCTGGGAGCGGATGCTCAGCTTCCCGCCGTGCGCCTCGACGATGGATCGACCCAGGAAGAGCCCCATCCCCGTCCCCTGGCTCGTGTCCTTGGTCGTGTAGAAGGGCTCGAAGCAGCGCCTTTGCGTCTCCTCGTCCATCCCGCTCCCGTTGTCCTCGACAATCAGGACGACCTCGTCGTCGCCGGTGTACAGCGTCGAGATTGCGATCACCGGATTGGTGCCCCCGAGCTCGTGCGTCGCGTCGAATGCGTTCGTGAGCAAGTTCATCAGCACCTGGTTCAGCTGATCGCTCCTCCCGCTGATCGCAGGCACCTGGGGATCCAGGTCGAGGTCGATGTCGACCCCGTACCAGCGCTCGTCGTAATGGAGCAGGCTGCACACGTCTCGGACCAGCCGGTTGAGGTCGAAGATGTGGTCGCCCGTCTGCAGGGGAGCCGCGAGCTGGGTCAGATCGTTGGTGATCCCGACCAGCCGCTGAACGCTCCCCTGGACTTGGAGCAGGGACTCTCGCCGTTCCTTGCCGTCCATCTCCGCATCGTCCATGAGCGCCTGATTCAGGGCGCCGATCGCCGCGACGGGGTTCCCGATTTCGTGCACCAGGCCCGCCGCAAAGTGCGCCAGAGACCCCGTCTGCTCGCGGTGAAAACGCTCCTGCCGTTCCATCGCGAGCTCCCGCTCGCGATGCGCGAGGTCGCGGGCCATCTGATTCACGCCTTGGAGAAGGCTCCCCAGCTCGTCGCTCCGGCGCATCTCCAACGGAGCCCCACGGTACCCTTGCGTGATCTGCATGACGCGAACCTGGAGCAGGCGGATGTCCCGCGCCATCCGGCCGAAGAACACGCTGGTTCCGATCCCCAGAACCAGCAGGCCGAGCAAACCGAGGAGCAGCGCCGAGAGCGCCGCGGCGTTGCTCCGCCGGTGGTAGGCGGCGAAGCGCTCCTCCCCGAGCTTGCGGTTCGCAGCGAGGAGCCCGTCGAGGTCGGTCTTGCTGCGTCCGAGCGCGTCCTTCAGGGCGCGCAGCTTCGAAACCGAGGGATCGACGACCGCTTCTGAAAAATACTTGATCAGACGCTTGTATGGCTCCGCCTCCTCGGGAAAGAGACGAGAGAGCGTCTGGTACCGTTCGGTCAGCACCATGACGTGGTCGTGAACGCGCTCGACAATGATCTTCCGCTCGACCCGCTCGGTGATCAGGAAGAGCGCTCGATAGGCGTCGAATACAGCCAGATTCGCCTCGATCAGCGCCCCCTCGGCCTTCTGGGTGTGCCGGTATTCCTCGAACTCCTTGAGGAGCGCCCCGTTCTCGTGAAGGACGTAAGCGGCGACGAACGCGCCGTACGCTACGAGCATGCCGATGAACAGAAGCCCCTTAGTGCGCATCGACATCCCGCGACCGGCGCTCGCCGCGTCCTGATCCTGACCGGGCTCATCCTGCACGGGAGCGCCCTCCCCTCCTGCAATCATCGAGTTTCATCGCCACCTCGCCAATGAGATCGTCGACGCCGTGGAGATCCTACCGCACGTCCCCTTGTGGGCCTCGTGACAGCTCGCGAGAATGGGGCGACGACGCCGAGACCGCGATGAAGGGGCGCCGCCCCACGCTGCCCGGCGCCTGGCGCCGCACCGTTCCGGGCCCTACCAAGCTGCCCTGCAAATCCTCGACCCATCCCATCAGAGGAGCAGCGAGCCCGCACCCCACGACGACCCGACCAGGGTGTGGAGGTTCCAGGTGTGCCTGCGCTTGAGCGTGAACCAGTACTCTGCTGCAAGCTCGACAAGCCAATTCGCTGCTCCAGGCTGCGGGATTCCGCGAAAAGGGCCAATCCGCACGCGCCTCACGGACGCGCGACGACTGGCGATAGGTCCCTCCCTCCTCGTTGCAAGACGAGCGCCATCTCCCCCGCAGAATTCACACCGGCGCCCTCGGACCCAACCTTCGCACCCAGGTTCCGGCACCTACGCTTCGTGCTGCCGGTCGCTGTCGCCCGGACTCCGCCTCCCGAATCCGGAACCTATTCCCGAATTCGGGAACCATTCCCGCTTTCGGGTGGGGGTTCGCCGGGGCGCGTCGGCGGCGGCACGCCCTCGGGCAGGCGCCCGGCCCATCCTCCTAGCGGAACAAAGTGAAAGTACATCTCGGGAGGCATTCGCATCGGGGCTCCGATTCCGTTGTCCACCGTTGCCCGAAGAGTTCTCACGAAGAGGATGGCACCGGCGATTTCTTTGGGCGAGAGCATCGCGCCCCATGCCGGCATGACGACATGACCATTGAGCAAGCTGTCGTACATCTCACCGTCGGTCTTATCCATGCGCTCCCCAAGCGCAAACGAGGGGGATCCGACGTAGTACGCAATCCCGTTGAACCCGTGGCACCCGCCGCAAAAGGTCAGGTACGTCTGCTCTCCGGCCTCGAGGATCCCCGACGCCAGGGCGCTCCGCGGGCCTCTCCGATCCTCGCCACGGGACGCCCAGGCGGGCACCTCCTCCTGCGGCCGCACACGCCTCGTCTCGACCAGTGTGAGCCAGAACCCAGCTTCTTCGAAATCGATGTAGTCGTGCGACACACCGGGAATCGTGCCCGAGTGCATCAGCGCGAGGTTCCGCTGTGCAGCTGCATAGCCCTGCTCCGCCGCGCGGTGGAACCAAACGTGCGCCTGCTCGCGGTCACGCCGAACGCCCTCCCCATGGAAGAGCATGAAGGCGATGAAGTTCTGGACTTGCGGGTCGCCTGCCTCGGCCAGTGGCAGGAACTTCGCGAAGGTCGTCGTCAGCTCGCCCCGCGGCACCGCGACCCCGGGCATCGTCGCGAACTTCCCGTTCGCCGGCTCCGAAGCGGCGGTCAGGCTCGAAAACGCCAACAAAGCGGCCGCAATTGTGTATCGGGTCATGCAGACGAACCTCGACCTACTATTCGCACACCTTCGCAGAGCGCGCGAACTCGACTCGCGGGTGCCCTCGATACTCTCCCGCTGCGATCTCCATGCCACTTCAGGTGACCGTTGCAGTATTGGCGATATTCTACGATCAACCCATCGGGAATCAGGGCAACCCATCGCTTTCGACCACGGCCCGAAGGCGAGCTCATTTCCCACGACCTTGAGACCAGCCTGGGGCCCCTTCTCTCACGACCCTGAGACCACCGCGGTAACCGCTTATGGGCCACGCTCTTTCCCCGAAGGAGTGAGACGAGCCTGGCCGACCGGGAGATCGCGATGTGGGAGATTCTAGAGGTATCAGGCCGCCTTGGCCGGGGAGAGCGACCGCGAGCCGTAGCCCGCGCGACCGAGTGATGGGCGGCGGCCGGTCGCAGAAGGGGAGCGGCGCGAAGAGCCGGGGGCCGGGGTTGCGAACGGCCGGCGCAGGCGCGAAGCGCCTGTCCTACAGCATGTCGCTCTTCTCGAGGCTCTCCGCCACCGCCTTGCTCAGGGTGTCGATGATCTCGAGCGTCGATTGCGGATTGAAGGATTCCGAGCGCCCTGACCAGACCAGCGTTCCGTCGCGCGTCTCGTAGATGTTGGTCTCGAGGAACACCGTCGTTAGCTTGTCGTAGTAGCCGGGGTCGCTGACAGTCTCCCACGTGCCCCAGTAGAAGTTGTCGAGACGGTGCCGCGGGTGTCCCCGGCCGTAGACCTCCGTTCGCGTGCGACCCGGGACGTACACGCTCTGCTCGTCGCTCCCCGCGTGGTGGTTGATGAGGACGCCGTCGAATCCCCCGGCCCGGACGGCCTCGGAGATGCTCTCCCTTTCCATCTCGGAGGCGGCGGGGAGAACCGAGTAGCTGGGCGCCGAATGCGCTCCGCGCGCGCGGAGCTCGCTGACGAAGCGATCCTCGAATATGCGCCGGTCTCGCTCGCTCTCCGACATCGCGACGACGAGGATGTTCTGGAAGGCGGCACCCGACCGGGCCTCGTCCACCCACACGTCCACCAGCCGGGTCGAAGCGCAGGCGCCAGCCACCAGAGTGAGGAGGGCGGAGAATACGATCTTCCTACGTACGGAATCCATGTCGCGAAGGCCTCGATTCGGCTCGGTCAGAACCTAGCACGCCGCCGCACGTCCGAGCGGACCCTTCGGCCTCCGCGACCGGCGCAGCTCTCGATAGCGCGAAGCTTCGTCCCGATTCGGAGAACCAGGACGATAAGAGCGGAGGGCACGAGTCGCCTGGAGACGCTCGGGGGTCCCTGGCCTCCGTTGCCGTCCACAGGATCCGGCACACGGCTTGCTCGCCTGTGGGTCCGAAATATTCGACGGGCCCCGCCTCAGCGCCCGAAGGTCGTAGGCTCCCGGCCCGGATCACCGATTCCGAGCGTCGAGCAGGTCGCGCACCCGCTGTAACAGGCTCCGGAGGCCGAAGGGCTTCCCGAGAATGTCGCTGAATTCTTCCACGTGGACCCGTTCGAGCAATTCGGTCTCTGCGTATCCCGACACGTAGAGGACGGGCAGATCCGGAAGCTTCTGCCGCAAACGAGTCGCCAGCTCTACACCGTTCATCCTGGGCATCATCACGTCGCTGATGAGGAGGTCGATCTCGCCGCCGCGCTCCGCAACGATCTCCTGAGCCCTCTCGCCGTCTCCGGCCTCCAGGACCGTGTATCCGAACTGCTCGAGTTGCTTGCGAGCGACTTTGCGCACGGCGTCCTCGTCCTCCACGAGGAGGATTCGCTCCGAACCGCGCGGAGGCTCCTGGAGCCCGTGCCCCTCCTTCACCTCGCCCAGCTCGTCGCACTGGACGCGGGGGAAGAGGACCTTGAAGGTGCTCCCATGCCCGCGCTCCGAGTACACCAAAATGGAGCCGCCGCATTGCTTCACGATGCCGAGGACGGTCGAGAGCCCGAGGCCGGTACCCTTCCCTTCCTCCTTGGTCGTGAAGAAGGGGTCGAAGATGCGGCTCTGGACCTCCTGGCACAGCCCGGTGCCGGTGTCGGACACCGCGAGCATGACGTAGTGACCCGGCTCGAGATCGGTGCAGAGTTCCGCATAATCGGAGTCGACTTCCAGGTTGCCCGTTTCGATCGTCACCTTTCCGCCACCCGGCATTGCATCGCGAGCGTTCACCACGAGATTCATGATGATCTGCTCGACCTGTCCCGGGTCGGCCTCGATGATCCCAGCATCGGGTGCTCGAGCCGTCTCCAGCTCGATGTCCTCTCCCAGCAGGCGACGGAGCATCTTTTCCACGCTCGAAACGACATCGTTTAGAGACAGATGCTGGACCTCCACGATCTGCCTGCGGCTGAATGCGAGCAGACGCCGGGTGAGGGATGCGGATTGTTGAGCCGCCTCCGAGAGCTCGCTCAAGAGATCCTGGATCCTGGGCTTGTCAGGGAGCTCGAGGGCGAGGAGCTCCGTGCAACCGTGGATCACGGCCAGGTAGTTGTTGTAGTCATGGGCCACCCCGCCGGCGAGAGTCCCGATCGCCTCCATCTTCTGCGCCTGCAGCAGCTGCGCTTCGAGGCTACGCTGCGGCCCGACGTCCTCGGCCAGCAGCAATCCGGCTTCGATCTGCCCCGAAGCTGCAGTGACGGGCGTGAGGTGGATTCGCGCGCATAGCTCACGCCCCCACCGCGTCTGCCAGGACAGCTCGCCGACGCTCGTCTGTCCTTCCTCGAAGAGCGCGGCGGCGTTCTCGCGAAGCTCGGGGGAAGTGCCGATCGGCGCGAGGTCCCGAAAATCCCTGCCGATCAGATCGTCCGGCGACGGGGCGCCCAGAATCTGCGCCAGGGCACCGTTCGCATCGATGCAGGTCCACTTCGGGTCGATGACCCCGATCCCGACCGGCGCCTGATCGATGAGCGTGCGCGCCCTCTCTTCCGCTCGTTCGCGACGCTCGCTCTCCATTCTCAAAACGCGGTTCTGGGCCGCCAGTGACAAATCCCGCTCGGCCACGGCCGCAACGGTACTCCGGATGTTCCGAAGGGCGGATGCGATGATCGCCGTGACCAGGCCGATGCAGACGGAGAAGGCCGTCAGAATTCCCACCGGGGTCGGGTCGTCGAGAGTCACGGGGAGCAAGCCACTGGCTTCCATCCAGCCAGCGCCGGCCGCGACGGCCACGCTCGACAGCGCGATCACGACGGCGGGACGCAGCCCCCACACGAAACCGCCGAGGAGAATGCAGACGGGAAACAGGAGAAGCGCCGGGCTCTGGAGCCCGGCGAAGAAGTACATGCTCACCGTCACATGGAGCCAGACGGTGATCGTGAGGCCGAGGCCCGCCAGACGCGCCTGCCCTCGGTGAATGAGGTAGAAACCGCCACCGTAAAGGAAGATCATGAGCCCGTTGGTGAGGGCCGGGATGGGACTCTCGACGAAGATGGAGAGGAGGACGGTCTGAACGACCGCCGCCACGCTGAGAATCACCAGCAGTCGGCGTGTCACCCCGGCGCGCCACTTCTCCTCGGCCTCGCGAACCGCAGGTAGTTCTGAATCGTGGCTAAGCCGTTGAAACAAGTCCCTGACCACCGATATCACGTGTGAGGCTAGAGAATGCGCCCTCCGGCTGGCCGCGGCAAAGGGAAACCTCGCCCGATGCCTACGACCTCGATCCTCCTTCCGGCGGGGCTCTGCGATCGAGAAGCCGGAAGAGAGCTGCCGTCGGTGGGCCGGGACCTGCGGTCGCCTGAGACGAGATCAGCGAGATGCGCCTCACGAAAGGCGGCTCATTCAACGACGCGTACTGCACCGACGAAGAGGATCTCGTCGAAGCTTCGATTCAGCGAGGGGCTGGGGAAGTTATGCATCGGAGTTCCACCACTCCACGTAATCTGATTCCCTGCACTCACGGGAGAGATCGGCGCTGCGAGCCAGAGCGATCCGGAAGCCCCATCCACCTGGATGTAGTTGTAGCCCCCCCCGTTCACGACGCTCAGCACCTTTCCGCCGCTGGCTACCGCCTGCTGGGCATCCACCGGGACGACCTGATTGACGAACAGGATCTGGTCGAAGGTCTTGTTGAGCGACTTGCTGGTGAAGTTCTTCATGACCGCGAACTGCCCCCACCCCACCTCGGTTCCGGGCTGCACCTGGACGGGGCTGGAGGCCAACCACATCCGCGTGCCCTGGACATCGACCTCGAGGTAGGTGTAGGCACCCACGGTCGTGGCCGACAGGACACGGCCGCGATTGTGGGCTTGCAGCGCGACCCCCGCACCGGAAGGCGCTCCCGCAGGCGGATCACCCGAAGCGGTCGGGCTAGCGGTCGCTTCCTCTGCGGCCGTTTCGGCCGGCGCCCCATCGCCGGTGGCCCCGTCTTGCTGTCCGCAGCCAAGGGCAAGGACGACGTACACTACGCAACCAACGAGAGAGGGTCTTTTCACGAGTCTACCTTTGCCGATTGGAGAATCGGAGCGACGGCCAAATGGGGAGTCCTTCGAGCACTCGACGTCGCGAATCGGATGTGACTCTAATTCCGATCATGCAGCCGCGCGAGAACCATAGCCCAGAGCCGCCGGATCAGCCCCAGGGCGGGTGATTCCCGACCACGGCTCGGTCTCCGACGTGCACACGGTGGCCCACATCATGATCGCGCCCGATCTCCGTTTCCGAGGAAGCTGAATCCCTCGGGGCAGCATCCTCACTCCTACCTCCGCCGCCTCATTTGTCAGGCTCTTGCCTTCGGAAGAGCGGGTCGTCGCCCCGATGGGGGTCGTGACAACCCGTACAGGTGCCCTCTACCGACGAGTCGCGGTGCGAGGTGGACGCGAAGTCCCTGCGCAGGTGACAGCGGTAACAGAGTGCATCTCCGGCCTCCACCAGGAGGTCCGGGTGCTCGGAGTCGTGGTATTCGTGGCAAGGCAGGCAGGCCTCGAGGTTCACCGGCCCGTGCCGAAACTCGGCATGGGCGAGAAGGTCCGTGTGGCAGCTCGCCAGGCAGAGCCCGCCTTTCGGTGATTTCAGGATCGCTCCGGCCTCGGTCTCGTGACATGCCCTGCAATTTCGCTCCGCATAGGGAGCGTGGACGAATGCCCTCGCCGGCGCGGCACTCGTGGAGACTGGATCGGTTTCGGCACCCGCCCGCGAGGCGAGCATGCAAGAGAGCAGGACCACGTTGACCACCACAGCGCGCGCAGCAACGGTCGCTGCTCCGGTACCGATGCGTAACAACGCGCCATCACTTCGCTGCATCTGCACGACTCCGGTCGTAGGCCCGCATCCGATGACAGCCCGAGCTGCAGGACCCACCGCGCTCCGTCTTCTCGAAGAACAGAGGCATCGTCCAGCTTCCGTAGGGAACGTAGCTTCGGATTTGCAGCGGTGCGCTGCTGGCATGAACCTCGTGGCAGGCGATGCAGGTACGCCCCCGTTCCTCCCGATTCACGTGGAGGCTGTGGAGATTCCGGCTTCCGTTGCGGAATTTCGTGGCCGACCGGGTCTCCCCGGCCGTCACCATCGACTCATCGTGGCAGCTGAAGCACAGCCCGTACCGTTCGATCGCGAAGGGCGCATAGAGGGCGCGCGGAAACTCTTTCGCCAGGAGTCGCGGCCGGTCCGACCCATGCGGCTCGTGGCACTCGGTGCAACCGTTCTCGCGAACGGGATCGTGCCAGTTCCTGTTCACCTGAAGCCAGCGCTTCATGTCGACCAGCACTTCCTCCCCGGACTCCACCTTCTCGTCATGGCAACTCAGGCAGGTGTCGCGCTGCGGCTTCTCGAGGAGCGCATCCACCCGACTGAAATGGGGGACGTGGCAGCTCATGCACTGCTTCTTCGAACGAAGGGCCCCGTGATCGACGGGGGATTCCTCGGCCAGCTCCGTGACCTCGTCGTGGCAGTCTTCACAGAGGCGAGCAATCCGCATGGTCATCAGTGCCGGGTAGCGTGCACCGTGGGGGTCGTGGCAGTCTCCGCAACCATCCTCCACGGGCTCGTGCACGATGCCCTCTCCCTCCACTCCCTCGACGATGTCCTCGTGGCAGCCTCCACAGAGCTCGAGCCCCTCCTCTGCGCGCAAGAGCCAGCCCTCTTCGGAGCCATGGGGATCGTGACACGCCGAGCACTCCCCCTTCGCCACAGGCTCGTGCTGGTTGCGCCCGCGAGGCGACGCAAGTCGCTCGCGCAGCTCCTCGTGACACTCGTAGCACCGCTTCGAAGAATCAAAGGGCTTGAATTCGTGCTTCTTGCGTCTCGCCTCGTGGCACTCGAGGCACTGGCCCGGCGCAAGCAGCTCGTCCCAGTGAAGACGCGTGCGATCCAGCAGATCCGGGTGACACGCCTTGCTCGCGCACGACGCTTCGGGATCGATGGACTCGGGTACGCCTTCCGCGGCCGCGCAGGTGGGGACGAGCCAAAGCAGGAGCCCGAGAAGGAAGCCGCGCGCGGTTGGCCCCGGCCGAGCGCCTCGCGGCGGCGAGATCGACGCTCCTCCTCCGGCCATCATTTCCACCGCGAGTCTTGCGGCTGGGTCAGTTCGCCTTCCCGAGGCCGACCAGCCTGGAAACGCCGCCGTAGCTTCCCACCCACAAGCTTCCGTCGTGTGCATAGGTCATGGAGAACACGCTGCGCGCAAAGAGGCCGTCGTTGACGGAGAAGTTCGTGAAGTCCTTCCCATCGAAACGTGCCATTCCATTGCTGGTGCCCACCCACAACCTGCCCTTCGACTCGCGCCCGAGCATGAAGACGTGGTTCGCAGGCAGGCCATCCGCCACCGTGTAGTACTTCCAGCTCGTGCCGTCGAAGCGCGCGAGGCCGCCTCCCCAGGTGCCACACCACACCACGCCGTCTTGGTCGACCAGCAAGGCAACGATGTAGTTGGGGTTGTAGGCGATGTCCACCTCCTCGAGGCCCATCTCCACCTTCTGTCTGGCGTGGTGGCTCGACTCCTTGGCGGGATCCTGGGTGAACTCGATCTGACTCTTGACCAGCTCGTACGGCGCACCCAGGCCGTCCGAGTGCTTCCAGCTCTGCCACTCTCCGTCGTCGAATCGCGCGAGCCCTCCCTCGGTCGCCATCCAGACCTCGCCGTTGCGGCCCTTGGCGAGCGCGTAGACCCAGTCGTTGGGAAGGCCGCCGCCCGTATTCTCGACAGTGTGGGTCTCCCACTTCCCGCGATCGTCGAGGTTCCCGCCCACGATCCGATTGGCCCCCGACCAGGTCGCGATCCAGACGTCTCCGTTGTCGAGCTCGAGGAAGTCGTAGACGAAGGCGTCCGCCAGGCCGTGCTGGATGTTGTAATTGGTCCAGCTCTCGCCGCTCTCATCGAGAAGAGAGACCCCGCCGCCGTAGGTCCCGACCACCAATTTGTCTCCCAACTTGCTGAGGTGAAAGATCCCGTTCGACAGAAGCCCGGAGCGAACGTCGAAGAGCCTGTAGTCGTCGGTCTCGGTGTCGTAGCGCACCACGCCGCCCGAGGTGCCGACCCAGACGATCTTTCTCTCGGAGAACATCGCCTTGATGTTGCGGTTGCCCACCCGGAAATGGGTGAACTCGACTCCCCGGTGCCCAAGAGCTTCCGCGCTCCCTTCGCCCGAGTTGCTCTGCAAGGCGGGCGCGGTGAGCGGCGCCTGCGCCTCACCGGTCTGCCCGCCGCCCTGGGCGAGCTCGCGACCGCCCGAGGGTGCGCGGCCCCCCTCCCTCAACCCGATTAGAAAGGCGGCACCCACGACGATGATTGCTGCCACCGTCCCAAGGACGACACGCAGGATTCGTGTATTCACGATTGTATCTTGCTCCCTGTTCCTCATCTCACTTGCCCAGCCTCGCGACAGCACCGCGGATGCCCGCCCAGATGTCGCCACTCGGATCGACCGCCAGAGCGTAGACGTTGACTGCGGGAAATCCGTCGTGGGCTCCGAAGCTACGCCAGCTCTCCCCATCGTACCGTGACACGCCCCGATTTGTCCCGAACCAAAACACGCCCTCCGCGTCCTGAACGATGCTGTAGACGATGTTCCCCGCCAATCCGTCCTGGCGCGTGAAGTTCTGCCACTTCTCTCCGTCGAAGCGCGCCACGCCACCACCCCAGGTTCCTGCCCAGACCACGTCGTCCGGCGTAACGTGGATCGAGAACACGTAGTTCGGATTGTACGTGGCCTCGCCGCCCCGCATGACTCCGAGATCGTGTCGTCGCCGGGTTCCCAGTCCCGTGTTCTTGCTCGCAGGTAGCCCGTCGACGTTGGAAGCCCCCATACCGTCGTCGTGGGTCCAGGAACGCCAGCTCGCACCGTCGTACATGCTGACCCCGCCCTCGGTGCCGAACCACACCCGGTCCCGGGAATCCACGGCGATCCCGTACACCCACTCGTTCACCAGCTCCTTCACGAAGGTTTCGAATTTGCCCGTGCGGATATCGACCCGGTTCGCGCCCGCCCAGGTCCCGATCCAGAGCGTCCCATCGGCTTGGTTCGCGAAGGTATACACCCAATAGTCGGCGAGGCCGTGCATCGGGAAGTAGGTCTTCCAGCTGTCTTCCTTGTACCGCGATACGCCCCCGGCATTGGTCCCGAACCACTTGTAGCCATCATGATCGATTCCGACCGCGAAGACATACTCGTTCGCGAGGCCGTGATCTCGCGTGAAGGTGCGCAGCGGGGCCCGGCTGGCAAGGTCCACCTCGTGCACGCCGACCGAAGTCCCGACCCACAGGGTTCCCGCCGCTTCGTCCACGGTCAAGGCTCGAACATAGACGTTCTGGCCCACCTCGAAGAGGTCGATCAACTTTCGCGTGTCGGAGGGCGTCCCGTCGCCCGCGCTCTTCGCCCCGGCGTCGGTCGCCACCGTTTCCCGCTCTGCGCTCCCTACAAGGTCGCGTGACGGCTCATCCGCCCGATCGGAGCATCCAGCGCACAGCGCCGTGACGAGAAGTCCAACAACAAGAAGTCCAACAACAAATAGTCGATTCATAGCCCTCTGCCTGATTTCACGCGCAATGTCGGGAATCGCCTCCGGAGCGGGAGCGGAACTCCGCCGCACCCGCGACCCATGCCTCCCAGAAACGACGCAGGACGCGATGACGACGAAACGATTTCACTCACCGTCGGATCCGGCCCGCGCTGCTCCCTCGCCATCGGGGTCCAGCCTCTGCCGCGCGGGCTCGTAACCCGAAGCAGCCGCCTTCTCGAGCCACTCTTTGGCCTTGTCGGGATCGACCTCCAGGCCGAGCTTTCCCTGCTGGTAGGCCACCGCCAGGAGGACCATGGCGGGGCCATGCCCCTGCTCTGCGGAGCGCGTGATCCACATCCGCGCCTCGTCGTAGTCGCGCTCGACGCCCTCGCCCGACGCGTACATGCCTCCGAGGCCCAGCTCGGCTGCCGCAGACCCATTCGCCGCCGCCGCGGTGTACAGTTCGAAAGCTCGCCCGTCCTCCTCGGCCTTGTCGAGGATCTCGGCGAGCAGGACCTGCGCCGGCGTGTAGCCCTCTGCAGCCGAAGCCTCGAGCAGCCCCATGGCGCGAACCACATCGTCCTTCAGATACGCATCGCGGCCCTTCTCGTAGTCTTCCTCAGGGCCGGCCGATACACCGGCGGCTGCCAGGACGAGCAGCACGAACACGATCCATGCGACTGCGGTGATCTCTTTCCTCACAACGACTCCTCTTCTTCCTTCGATCGCCACTGCGGGCTCAGACGCGGCCGACCCCGCCTTCACTCTCCTCGAGCTTGCGATAAAGGGTGGAAAGACCTATCCCGAGCTCCCCTGCCGCGACCTGCCGATCCCCCCCGGACGCCGCGAGTGCCTGCCGGATCTGCGTCACCTCGAAGTCGCGTACCCGGTCCCTCAAGTTACCCGAGGGCTCCGAACGCGAAACCGCCTCTTCTTTCTCGCGCTCACGGACGCCCACCAAGCGCGGCAGATCCCGGATGGTCACCGAGTCCCCATCCGCCATCACCAGGGCCCGGGCAATCATGTTCTGCAGCTCCCTCAGGTTACCTGGCCAATCATGTGCGAGCAGCACCTCCTCGGCGAGAGGATCCAGCTCGAAGGTGTGCTTGAGGCCCAGGCGACTCGACTCACGGCCGAGAAAGAAACGGATGATCTGGGGGAGATCCTCCACCCGATCCTTGAGCGGCGGCATGGTGATCCGGAGGACATTCAGGCGATAGTACAGATCCTCGCGAAACTGACCATCCGCGACCATCTGCTCGACGTTCCGATTCGTAGCGGACAGGATGCGCACGTCGACGGCGCGCGTCCGTTCCGAGCCGACCGCTCGCACCTCCTTCTCCTCGAGCACGTGCAGCAGCTTGACCTGCAGCGGCAGGGGGAGCTCACAGACCTCGTCCAGCAACAGGGTGCCCTCGTGGGCCTCGCAGAAGAGCCCCTTCTTCGCCTTGTCTGCGCCGGTGAAGGCGCCCTTTACGTGGCCGAAGAACTCGCTCTCGATGAGATTCTCGGCGATGGCCCCGCAGTTCACCGACAGGAAGGCCCGTTCTCTCTGTGGGCTCTGCTCGTGAATCCGCCGCGCGATCAAGCTCTTCCCGGTTCCACTCGCCCCGGTGATCAGGACGGTGCCCGCCGTGGGCGCGACCTTGGCCGCGAGGCGCTCCACCTCGACCATGGGGCCGGATCCGCTGCGAAAGTATTCTCCCTGCTGCTCATCGACCAGCGCCTTGAGTCGTCGGTTCTCTGCCTCCAATCCGATCATGTTCTCGATCTGCGACAAGCGGTGAAGCACGTCGCTGCCGCGCAGCGGCTTCGTGAGATAGTCGAAGGCCCCCAGCCGCATGGCCTCGATGGCCGTTTCCACCGAGGCGTACGCGGTCATCATCAGGAAGGTGGAGTTCACGCCCGCCTGCCGGGCACGCCGCATGATCTCGACGCCGTCGATGTCCGGTAGCCGCAGGTCGCAGATGCACACGTCGACGTCACCCGCGTCGAGCTGCTTCAGCGCCGAAGCCCCGTCCTCGGCGCTCTCCACCTCGTAGCCTGCTCTGCGAACCTGTGACACCAGGATCTGCCGAATCGCGGGCTCGTCGTCGACAATCAGTACACGCAAACCAGACATCTCATTCGCTCCATCCGACCACTTCGTCCCTCTACTCGCAAGATGCGTCCGGGTCCGCGGCCGGCATACCGATGTAGACGGTGGTGCCGGATCCCTCCACCGACTCGATCTCCATGACTCCATTGTGGGCCGTCACGATGGAGTCGCACAGGGACAGGCCCAGGCCCGTCCCCTTGCCGACCGGCTTGGTGGTGAAGAAGGCGTCCCGGGCGCGGGCCAGGGTCGCTTCGCTCATCCCCCCGCTATTGTCGATCACACGGATGTCGATCCGATCACCCGCGGCGCGGGTCTGGATCTCGATCACCGGCTCTTCCCTGGCGATCTCCTCGGCCGAGTCGATAGCGTTGATCAGCAGGTTCATGAAAACCTGGGTCAGGCGATCCGCCACCCCCATCACGGCTGGCAGCTCTCGCTCTCGGGGAGGCGAACTCCGCGATGTCTCTCGTGATCCGCGCGAGCCGAGTCACGTGCTCGTCGATCATCGACACATGGGAGAGCGATTCCATCGAGAGGGGACAGCACTCGGTGACACAGGGGTCTCCGGCATGAAGGAAACGGATCTGCTCGACCGACCCGGAGATCGCCGCGATGGGGTTCCCGACCTCGTGCAGGATCCCGGCTGCGAGGTGGCCGACTGCCGCCATCTTCTCCTGGTGGTGGTACTGCCGCCGTGCCTCCTCCAACTCCTGCTGCGCCGCCTGGCGGGCGCTGCTGTCATGGATGAGCACGAGATACTGGAACTCGCCCCCCAGATCCGGCTCCCCGACCCAGAGATCTACCGGAAACCGGCTACCGTCGCGTCGGACCCCTTCGGTCACCCACTGGCCGTCCCGGATCAGCTCGTCGTCCCCGAGAACTCTCGACGCGCCGTCTCCTTCGACCGCCTGCAGCGAGCTCCTCGACAGAATCGCCCAGATCGAGCAGTCGGAGAAGCTCTCGGAGCTGCGATCGAACATCCGCCGCGCAGCCTCGTTGAAGGTCTTGACCTGCCCCGCCGCGTCGAAGGTGATGATGGCATCGGCCACGTTGTCCATCACCGCTCGCAGATGGGCTTCGCTCTCACGAAGGGCCTCGTCCGCGAGCATCCGATCGGTAATGTCCTGACAGACGCCCCTTGCGCCGATGCGGTTCCCCTGAACGTCGAAGGCCGGAATGCTGCTCGCGCTCTGCCAGATGACGCGGCCGTCCTTGCGCAGGCTCCTGTGAACGAGGCCAGTGAAGGGCCTGCCTTCCCCATGGACCGAGAAATGATTGCGGACCCTCGGGACATCCTCTGGGAGCATGAAGCTCACGGGCGTGCGGCCGATCATCTCGGATGGCTCGTAACCCAGGACGTCCTTGACCCGATCGGTCAGGAAGACGAAGCGCGACTCCATGTCGAGTTCCCAGATGTACTCCCCGGTGGCATCGGTAACGTCCCGAAAGCGCTGCTCGCTCTCCCTCAGCCGCTCGGTCGCACGCACTATCTCCGTGACGTCGTGCTCGACCTCGATGACGCCCTGGATTTCACCCTCGTGGTCACGCAGCGGCGTGGCGGTGACCTCGACGACCTTCTCTTCGCCATTCGGCCTTACGTTGGTGTGCGTGACGCGACAGCTGTCGCCTGTCGCCAGCACCTGGTCCAGGGGACAGGATTCCCCCCCGTCCGAGCAGGGCGTCGACCTGCTATGGGAGATCTCGTAGCAGTATTCGGGAGCATTGCCGTCTTGGCAGAACTCCTCGCATGCGGCGTTCATGGAGGTCACGCAGAACTCGCGGTTGATCACCATGATGGGATCCGCGATGCCGTCGATGATGGACTGGAGAAAGGCCCGGGACGACTGTAGATCGCGAGTCCGCAGCATCACGCGCTCCTCGAGCTCGTCTCTCGCGCGCTGCAGCTCGACCAGGTTGCGCTCCCGCTCCCGCTCCTCTTCGCGGAGCGCCTCGTCGGTGGCGCGAAAGAGCAGGAAGAGCGCGCCATAGAACACGCCCAGGATCAGAGCCACCCCCCCCAGGATGATACGCCCGGCACGCTCCGCCTTGGCGACGAGAGGCGTCGCATCGGACTGGATCTCGAGCACTCCCCGCGCCTGCCTCGACTCTCCGATCTTCAGCGGCAGGTAGCTCGTGTGGAGATCGATGTTCGTCCAGATGCCGTGCGGACCGATCTGGTTGAACCGCTTGCGGACCTCGAGCCGTGAGGTGACGAAGCCGCCGAGGGCCTCCGCGACCCCTGGAGCGCCACTGCCGTCGTCGCCGATGACCTCAGGCGTGGTCGCATAGACGATGCTGCCGTTTCGGTCGTAGAGACGAACGGCCAGGATGGGGAGGCTCTCGACGGAGGAGCGCACGGCATCGCCGAAGACTTCGACCTCTTCGCGTTGCCGCAGCGCGTAGCCTCGCGCGCCGGGAGGGGTATCGAGGATCCGCCTGAGGGCATCGGGATCGAGGGCGTTCCCCAAGACCCGGGCGATGATCTGGTTGTGGGCGTCGAAGTGATCGCGCAGCGTCTGCTCCGCGAAGACCCGATAGAAGTAGGACAGGACGCCGACCACGACGATCAGGCCGACGAGACTCGTCACGGCGAAGTCTCTCAGGCGTCTAGACACGGCGGCACCTCGCGCGCAGGGAAAACGGGTCCCCGAGCGCGAGCCCGCCCAGGACCTCTCCCGACATGCAGGCGCTCATCCCCATCACCCTTGCGCCTCTGCCGAGCTTGCCCCTGTATCCGCCTCTTCCGCGCCCGCGGCTCCCGGAGACGGCCCCGTCGGACCGGACTCCCACTCCCAGAGCGCCGCCCGGGCCTTTCGCACGAAGGGATCGCCCGCGTCGCTGAGGTGGATGAAGGCGCGCATCGCGCCCCGCGCGCCCTCGCGATCCCCGAGCTCATCGAGGGAGTTCGCCAGCCCATAGTAGGCGTTCGACTGGGTGGGGCGCAGATCGATTGCGCGGGTGAAGTGCTCTGCGGCGAGCGCGTGACGGCCGAGCCCGATCAGCGCATAGCCCATGTTGACGTGGGCTTCCGGCATTCCGGGGGAGAGCTCGAGGACCCGATCGAGGCTCGCGATCGCGTATTCGTAGCGTTTGGCATGGAGCATGAGGACAGCGCGTTCGAAGCGCTTGGCGATTTCGTGCTTCCTCGGCGAGTCCGGAGCCGCGCCGAGACCACCGGGCGACGCCTCGGCGTCTTCCGCCGAAGCTCGAGGCTCCGTCGGGGCGGGGCCGGGGGAAACGACCCCACCGCTCGGCGCCCATCGCACCGCGAGCCCGAGCAGCGAGACCGCCGCCACGGTCCCCAGGACGATCCACGGCCGCAGGTCGAGCCTCTTCATATCGCTCCCTTGTGGGGCGAGGTGCTGACGAAGGGTACGCCGAAGAAGGTCGCGAATGCCAGAATGAAGATAGCGATGATCATGCTCCAACCGAGCCACTCGGGCACGCGATAGGTCACCCGCGCGTGCATGAGGACCGCCATGGCGAGCCAGGTGAGAAAGGCCCAGGTCTCGAGGGGATCCCAGGACCAGTAGCGTCCCCACGCATCCTGGGCCCACACGGCTCCGGCGATCAGCATCAGGCTGTGAAAGACGAATGCCACGGCGAGAAAACGCCACGCCAGGGTGTCGAGAAGTCGCCCCGAACACCCGCCGGCCTCGCTCCGCCGCCAGGAACGCTTCAGGAGCAGCCCGGCCAGACTCGCCGCGACCAGACAGGTCCCGAGGAAGATCTTACCCACTGCGACGTGGACCCACAGCCAGGGGTTCTCGTAGGTCGGCGGCAGGCGACTCGGCGACCGCTGGACGGCGAGACTCCACGCGCCCAGCAGCAGCAGAACCCCCACCACCGCCGGCGCAGCGGGCCGGACGGCGGGCACGAGCCAGTACACCAGCGCGTAGATGAGCCCGAGGGTGAAGAGATTGCTCAGCAGGACCTCATAGAGTGTGAGAAAAGGACCGTACCCCACCCTCAGCCAACGTTCGGTGATCGCGGCCCCGAAGAAGACGACTCCGCAGGCGAGAAGGCCGAGAACGACTCCCCAGTGGGGACCCGAGCGGCCCTGCCGGGCGGCCGCGGCCAGCGCGGCGGCCGAGTAGGCCGCGAGCCCCATGCCGAGGACGATCGCCTCCAGGGGGAGCGAGGGGCTCTCGGTCACGGACACGCCTCCTCTGCCCCGATCGCCTCCAGAGCGGCGAGGGGCCAGGACCAGAGCGCGCCGCCCAGGTACCAGGCCATGCAGAGCACCCCGGCCAGGGCTGCGGCGAAGAGCCAGGGGAGAGTCGGATCGTAGAAGACCTCATAGCCCATCCACATTCGCACGTCGGCCAGGCGCACCGAGCCACCCTCTACCTGGACCGCCTCGCCCGGTGCCAGGGCGATGGATTCGCCTTCGCGAGAGAGGGTCACCCGGGCCCGGGAATCGCGGCCACGGAGCACCCAGGCCTCCTCCATGGGCACCTCGGGCGGCTCGACGGCGATCTCCAGCTCTTCCCCGGCCGGGGTCGTCCATTGGTTGACCTGCTTCCTCACGAGGAAGGGAAAGGAGGGCAGGTGGACCGCCCCACTCAGCAACTCGCCATCCGCGCCCTGCCAGTCGAGCACCACCGCGTAGCCCTTGTTCGAGGTGGTGTAGAAGCGGTAGCTGCCCCACAGCAACGGGGTGTCGTCGCCTACGACGGCGGCGCTACGCCGCCCCTCCTCGTCGCTCAGCCAGACGCGGCTGCGCGTATGGCCGCGCACCACGCCCGGCGCGTAATCGACCTCGATGGGTCCCTGCTCGAAGATTCCGGGGCGCAGCGTCCAGGGGTGCCAGGGCCCGCGCTCCAGCACCTCGACGGCTCCCGGGTCGAAGCGCTGCCCCTCGCTGATCTCGAGGCGACCCTTCAGATGGGTCAGGCGCCCCGCCGCCGCCAGCACGACCACGGCCAGCAGCAGCACGTGGAACGCGAGCAGGCTGCCGTTGCGGCGGAAGTGCGGGTTCACGAGGATGGCGCAGAGGAGGTTCGCGGACAGCAGGACCAGGGGGGGCACGACCCATGCGTCGTAACCCCCGCCCGCGGCTCTCGCACCCAACACGCCCGCGCCCAGGGCGAGCATGCCGGCCAGGGTCAGGCGAAGCGAGGCGAGGCTTCGCAGCGTGCGGCTCACGGGGGATTGCTGCATACGTCCTTCATCCAGTCCCTGCCCACATCCGGAGTGCCGCTCGCAGAGCCGCAATTGCCGGGCCGCCAGGTGCCGCTCAGCCTGAAGGTGCGGATCTTGAGCTTGGCGTTGAGGTAGTAGGGCTCCCGATTGTAGGTTTGACCACTGCTGTTGATCGGCACCTCGGTTCCGGCGGGCAGGCCGGCCTCGGACCCGACGTCGTTGAGGTTCACGAGCAGGGCCTTGTTCTTCCAGCCGTGGGGCACCGCGACGTGGCACCAGCTGCAGCGCAGGTTCTTGCCGATCTCCTTCGCGTGGAGGGCGTGCAAATTGCTGTCGTCGGGGCCCCCGAAGCCGCTCGCGAAGTTGTTCCCACTGTTCTCGTTCTGGTCCGTCGCGTAGTTGGTGTGGTTGTGGCAGCGGAAGCAGAGACCGCTGTTGTTCGAGCCCGTGCTCGAGTTCCAGGTCCCCTTGAGGATGAAATCGTTCGTCGAGCCGTGGGGCCCCCACGGGCTGCCGTTCTCGCCGCCGCCGGGCACGACGGTGCCGTTGGCCGTGTTGCTGCCGTGGCAGTCGCTGCAGTACATGGTCTGGGTACCGATCGCGCTGCCGTTCCAGGGTGAAAGGAAGAGGTTCGTACTGCTGCTCATGTCCCGGGTGGCGGCGTCGCGGCCCGAGGTATCCATCACTGGGTGCCAGGAGCGATGGTTGTTCGTGGCGAACCCGGAGTCGGCGCCGGTGTTGCTCGCCGTCCCCTCGCCCTTGTGGGCGAGGGGTGCCTGGAACTCCTTGGCCTGGTTGGTGAACTGGGTGAGGTTGTTGGTTCCCGTGGGCGTGCCCCGGCCCGAGTCGCCCAGGTCGGGGCGGTTTCCGGTCGGGTAGAGATTGTTGTCGTCGTAGCCGTAGTCCGAGTGGCACTTCAGGCAGATCTGGTACTCCCGGGTCACGTAGGAGCTGTTCACCGCTGTGTTCGCGATGCTGCCGCCGTCCCCCTCCTTGACGGTATAGCTCGTGGGGAGATCCTGGAAGCTCGTGGAGCCGTAGATGGGCTCGACCCCCCAGCTGCCCCGCAGCACGCCGGAGGCCAGGTTCGAGTGGGTCGCCGTGTGGTCGTGGGTTCCCGCAACGGTGTCGCCGCTTCCGTTGAAGACCCGGTTCTTCAGCACCCGGTGCGGGTTGTGACAGTCCGGACACTCGGCGTGGCGGTTCGTCAGATCGCCGCGCCCCAGGAGCACCCGGGCCTCGGTGAAGTTCGCATCGGCGATGTCGTGGGCCTCTCCGACGCTCTGCTGATCGGCGTCGGTGATGGGCATCCCACGCGGCAACA
>JAFDEK010000161.1 GCA_019310385.1 Deltaproteobacteria bacterium | reverse complement strand
GCGTAGCAGGATGGCTACGGGCCTTTCGGCGTGCCCTTCCCTGGGAATGGCCGACAGGGCCCACGAGGAGGAGTAGCATCGCTGGTGAACGTGGCTGCGACGAGTCGTCGTGGAGAAGCGGATCGATCTCTTCCGCGACCCCCCGGCGGATTGATCCTGGAGGACTAGGGATGAAGGTCACTATCTTCGGAGCGACAGGCCTGCTCGGCCGCGAGTGTCTGTCCCAGTGCCTCGAGGCCGGCCACGAGGTCACGGTGCTCGTCCGCACCCCCTCGAAGCTGCCGGAGGGGCTGCGCGATCGCATCACGATCATCGAGGGAGATGGTCTCGACCCCGAAGCGGTGGAGAAGGCGCTGGCGGACGGTGCGGAGGGCATCCTCTTCGCGGTGGGTGTCGACAAGCACTCTCCCGAAGATCTGTGCACGGATGTCACGCGCAACATCCTGGCCTCCATGCGCAAGCACGGGACCCGGCGCCTTGTGTGGTGCAGCGGCGGGAACACCGATGAGCACGGGGATGTCGTGAGCTTCGGGTCGAAGTTCGTCGGATGGTTTTCGCGCACCTTCATGGCGCTCCGGCAGCGCGACAAGGTCCACCAGACCGCGCTCTTGCGTGATTCTCTCGACATCGAGTGGATCGGCATCCGGCCGCTCCAGATGCACAAGGGGCCGAGGCGCGGGAGCTACCGGGTCGGCTTCCACCGCTACAGCGGTTTATCGAAGATCACGGCGGCGGATTGCGCGGAGGAGATGATCCGAATGCTCGCCGACGATACCTGGCTCCACCGGGCTCCCGTCATCCAGTACTGAGTCGCGGCGTTGTGGTGCGGAGAATCGGATTCGGTCGTCTGCGAGCGTGACCTTTCAGAGATCCGTATGTTCTCGATGATGCCCATCGCGACCGGCCAACGGTGGCCGTGCCCGCGAGCGTCGAAGTCGAAGGAGGCGAGCATGGGAAGCGGAGCCCTTCAGGTGTTGAGCGCAGGCCGACACCGGAGCACTGACCGGATTTCCGGTCACCCGGACGACGAGCTCTGGATCAGCGCGAAGGAGCTCGAGCGAGCCACGGGCTGGATGCTGAAGCCGGAGGGTTTGTGCCGGGGCGACGTGTGTACGGTACTCGCACCCTCGGATCGCGAAGGGTGGGTCGACGGTGACACGGTCTGCGCGTCGGGCCTCTGGCAGAGCCTGGGGCGACCGGTCCTGCATGACGACGCTCGCTCGGTGTGGGTTCTGGGCGAGGCGGCCTCCGAGCGGAACTCTCGGCTGGAGAGCCTCGAGGCTCCGGATTTCACGCTGCCGGACATCACCGGGAAGCTCCACAGCCTGTCTGATTTTCGAGGCAAGAAGGTCTTCTTGTCGACCTGGGCGAGCTGGTGAGGCTGCCGCCTCGATCTGCCCGTGTGGCAGAAGCTCTACGCCGAACTCCAGGATCAGAACTTCATGATCGTCACCGTCGCGATGGACAGTCGTGGCGTCAAATCCGCGGGGGGTCCGATTCGAAAGTCGAAGGCCACCTACACGTCCCTGATCGACGAGGATCATCTCGTCGCCGACCTCTACAACATGGTCAACGTGCCCCAGGCGGTCTGGATCGACGAGGCCGGCCAGATCGTGCGGCCGACGGAGGTGCCGGGCGCGGCGATCTCATTCAATCTCGCCAAGATGAGGAAGACCCGGGCGATCTACCTGGATGCGATCCGCGATTGGGTTCGCAACGGTGAGAAGAGCCAGTACGCATTCTCCCCGGCCGAGGCCCGGGCCCATCTCCCCGAGTTCACCGGCGACATCGCGCTCGCCCACGCGAACTTCCATCTCGGCCGCCATCTCTGGGAGCACGGCGACCGGGCCGAAGCCATGGGCTACCTGCGAACCGCAACCGAGCTCAACCCGGACTCGTGGAACTTCTTCCGCCAGATGAAGAACCTCGAGAGCATCCTCGGCTCCGGGGGTCCCGAATTCATGCTGCGTGCCCGGCGCGCGTCGAAGGCCGGAAAGAAGTACTACGCGCTGCCCGACATGGCCGCCATGGAGGAGTGAGCGTTGGCCGGCGCCATCCGTTTCGGCACCCTGGGCGCCGCGCAGATCACCGAGCAGGGGCTGGTGCAGCCGGCGCGTGCGGTCGAGGGCGTGGAGCTGGTCGCCATCGCGGCGCGGGATCGCGATCGGGCGGAGCGCTACGCGGCCCGGCACGGCATCGCCCGAGTCCTTGATTCCTACGACGCACTGCTCGCGGATCCCGACATCGATGCCGTCTACAATGCCCTTCCCAACGCCCTGCACCACCCCTGGACCCTCGCCGCCCTGCGCGCCGGCAAGCACGTCCTGTGCGAGAAGCCCATGGCGGCCAATGCGCGCGAGGCCGAGGAGATGGCGCGGGTCGCCGACGAGGAGGGCTGCATCCTCGCCGAGGCGGTCCACTACCGCTATCACCCCATGGCGGCGCGCATCAAGGAGAGGGTCGACTCGGGCGCCCTGGGGCCACTCGAGCACATCGAGGCGCGCATGCGTGTCCCGGTCCCGGCGGACAACATCCGGCGGAGCTACGCGCTGGGCGGGGGCAGCATCATGGACCCGGGCTGCTATCCGCTGCAGATGATGCGCTTCTTCGGTGGGGAGACGCCGGAGGTGCTCGAGGCCAGCACACGCAACGCGTCGCCCGACCTCGACGTGGAGTCGAGGGCGCGTTTTCGCTTCTCCTGCGGCGCCACGGGGCAGATGGAGGCCTCCATCGATCACGACGGCCTGCAGATCGAGCTCGAGATCCGGGGGCGGCGAGGCGAGCTCTTCGCGACGAATCCGGTGCTTCCCCATCTCTTCAACGAGCTACGGGTGAAGATCGGCGACGACGAGACCCGCGAGGTGGTGGCGGGAGAGCCCACTTTCACTGGCCAGCTCCGCGCCTTCGCGGCCTGGGTGCGGGGTGGCGATCCCATGCCCACGGATGCGTGGGAGGCGGTGGAGAACATGCGCCTCATCGACGCGGTCTACAGCGCGGCGGGGATGCGTTCACGAGGTGAAGTGCAATGAAGAGTGCAATGAGAAGTCAATGAGGAGTGCAATGAAGAAGCGAATCCCGCCCGCCGAGGCGAAGCAGTGGAGTGACGAGACCCGCGCGATTCTGGCCGCTGCCACACCGGCGGCGTCGAGCCCCGATGGCAAGGGTCCCCCCAACATCCTCTACACCATCGCGCACCACCCCACCTTGCTGCAGCCCTTCCTCGGCTTCACCGCGACCCTGGCCATGCGGGGCGTGTTGCCGCGGCGAGATTCCGAGCTCCTGGCCCTGCGGGCAGCGTGGAACTGCCAATCTCCCTTCGAGTGGGGTCATCACGTCGAGTATGCCCTCGCCGAAGGGCTCTCCGACGAAGAGGTGGAGCGCATCGCGGAGGGGCCGGAACATCCCCAGTGGCGCCCGGGAGATCGGCTTCTGCTCACGGCCGCCGATGAGCTTCACGCCCGGCAGCAGCTCTCGGACGAGACCTTCGCCGGACTTCGTGACGCGTGGAGCGACGCACAGATCGTCGAGATCACCTTCGTGGTCGGGAACTACACCATGCTGTCCATGGTCGCGAATGCCACCGGCGTGCCCCTCGAAGAGCGGGTCCCCGCCATGCCCTCGAAGGTCCCCTGAACGCGGAGGAGCAGCGAATGCGAGTCGAGCGAATCGACCACACGGCCCTGAACGTCAGCGACTTCGAGCGCGCAGTCCCCTTCTACGAGGGGATCCTCGGCCTGCAGCGCGCCGACCGGCCCGAGATGGGCCTGGCGGGTGCGTGGTACCAGATCGGCGAAAGCCAGCTCCACCTCATCCAGACGCCCGAGGGCGTAGACGTCGGAACCCGGCCGGACAAGCTGAGCCCCATCGCGGGTCACCTCGCCTTGCGCGTCGACGATTTCGAAGCCGCGCGCAGGCGCTTCGCCGAGCAGGGCATCGAGATCTTCGACCTGGGGCCGCAGGGGGACCAGTTCTGGGTGCGCGACCCGGACGGCAACACCATCGAGATCACCCGGCGCTAGCGCTGGATCAGAAGCGGTATTGGACGCCGATGCTCACCGTCATGGTGACGTTGTCCGTCGACTTGCTGGGGATGTTGCTGTAGTCCGTGAAGCGGATCGACGGGGCAATCTCGCCGTCGATGACCCAGTGCTCCGTGATGTAGAAGTCGAGGCCCAGGGCCGTGCGCAGGGTGAAGTCCCAACGGGTAGTGTCGAAGATGTTGAGAGGACCATCGCCACGGAAGTCGCCGTACTGGGCTCCGGGGCCCACCGCGATGTAGGGCTGGAAGCGTTTGATCGGCAGGAAGAGCTTCAGGTTCGCCAGGAACGAGTGGGTGCTGAGCTTTGCGAGGTTGTCGCCGTTCAGGTTGATCTGGCTGTCGTATGTGCCTTCGTACATCGCCTCGAGGGCCAGCCAGGGCCAGACACGATAGCCGCCCCGGACGTTTGCGGAGCCCGCGGAGTCGATCGTGACCCCCGACCCCGGAAACTCTTCCTTGATGAACTTGTTGAAGAAGTTGAAACCGCCGCCGCCACCTGCGCCGAGGTACCACCCGGGCCGCGTCCAGTCGCCCGCCGAGGCGGCGCTGGCAAAGAGCATCGTTGACGAGATGGCCACCACGAGGATTCGAATCGACACGAGTGTACTCCTCTGCTGCAAATGCCCCTGGACCGGGGCTGTACATAGTCAGTGAAAACGCTAGATCCGGCGTCTGGCAGCGTCAACCGCGCTCTGGCGCTTCGGCTCCGGCGCTCAGGCCCCGCCCACGAGCCCCGCGGCTCGCAGGGTGTCGTCCACCGCGCCGCGCACGTCCCGGTCGCGGAAGAAGGAGGTATGCGAGCCCTGGTACCACACCATGCGCGCATCGCCCCAGTGGCGGCGCAGGTTGCGGACCTGGTGCGGCCGCACGAGCAGGTCGGCGACGCCGCCGTAGATGGTGCGGCGCTCGGCCGGGAGCATGGGCTCCATGGCGAGGGGCGAGACCACGCGGAACACCTCGGCGGTTACGTCCCGGGTGACGCCGGCGTCCTCGAGGCGGATGCGGTCCGCCGGCGAGGCGTGGGTCCAGAAGAGGTCGGTGAAGTCGGTGAGGGGGATCCCCGCGATGGTGCAGGCGAGGTCCGCTTCGAGGCAGGGCAGGAGGGCGGCCGTGTAGCCGCCGAGGGACACGCCGTGGATCCCCACCGGCGGGGCGCCCTGGCCGCGCACCCAGCTGATCAGGCGGCGGATGTCCCAGATCGCCTGGCTCTGGGCGTGGAGGGTGTCCATCACGTTCCCCACCAGATAGCCCTGGCCGCTCAGCCTGCCCAGCTTGCGGCGGCCGTGGAGGGGGAGCGTGGGCAGGAGCAGGTTGAGGCCCAGCTTGTCGTGGTAGTAGGCGGGGTCGAAGAGGCCGAGGTCCATCACCGCCGCGCCCATGTGATAGCCGTGCACGCACACGAGCCAGGGGCGCGGCTCGCCCTCGTGGCGCAGCACCCAGGCGTGTGCGCTGCGGTTGGCCGCGTAGGAGAGCCAGCGATCGCGCCCCGGCTCGTCCGTCATGGGCTCGTACTCGCTCTCGAATGCGAGGTGCTCGAAGGTCACACTGCCGTGGCGCAAGTGGCGCACGCTGCTGTGCCGGATCTGCGGGGCCTCCAGGGGGAGAGGCGTGCGATGGTAGTCGGCGGGCTTCTCGAGCCAGCCGCGCTGCTCGAAGAGCTCCCGCGCGGCGTGAAGCTCGGCCGCGATGGATTCGGCGCCTCCCTGCTTCCGCATGGGAAGCGGCTGGCTGAGCAGCATGCCGCCCAGGATCGCGCTGTCGACAGCGACCTTGGCCGCCAGCCCCACGCTGGGAATCGGTGCCGGGGCCTCCGCGGTGGGGGGCAGGGAGCGCAGAGAGACGTTGCCCGCGGCCACGAAGCACCAGACCGAGAGGGCGATGAGGATCAGCGCGCTGGCGAGGCCGAGGCCGGGGATCGCCAGCAGGCCCAGCAGCGCCCCGGCTGCGCCGCCCAGGGCCATGACCTGCACCATTCGCTCGTCGCCGGGTGAAATCAGCCGATTCACCCCCGATGTGGAGAGCAGCAGGCCGGCCGGCAGACAGGCGACGAAGGTCCACATTCCGGCGCGGGCTCCGAGGGTGAGCCAGCACAGTCCCGTCAGCAGGGAGATCCAGACTTCGCGGGGCACGCGTGAGCCATCCATCAGGTCGCCTCCTCCTCTGGCTGCGCCTCATCGCGCAGCCGCGAATGGCGCGCATCCAGGGCTGCGAGAATCTCCTGGTGGCGGCGCCGGCTCAAGGGATAGTGCCACGCCAGGGCGATCGCAATGCACAGGAAGATGGCGGGAACCAGGCAGGTGAGCAATCGGATCGCCAGCAGGGCGCTCTCGGGCTGCTCGACGCCGGGGCCGGCGTTCTGGACGTAGCCCGCGGCCTTGAGAAAAAGCCCGGCCAGCAGATAGGCGGTGGCGCCGCCCGCCTTGCGCACGAAGGTGAAGGTGCCGTTGTAGAGCCCCTCGCGCCGCACGCCGCAGCGGAGCTCGTCCTCGTCGATGACCTCGCCCACCATGGCCCAGGGCATGAGGTCCGCCATGGCGTAACCGACACCGGCCAGAGCCGCGAAGAGGAAGATCGACGCGCGCGGCCACTCGGGCGTGACGGCCAGCATGCCGAGCTGGATCAGGACCCACCAGCTGGCCCCGACGCAGAAGAGCTTGTGCTTGTCGTGGTGCTTCGCGATGGCGAGCCAGAAGGGCAGGGAGACCACCACCACCGCCAGCATGCAGAAGAGGGTGAGGGAGAAGTCGCCGGGGCGCTTCAGCCAGTAGGTGAAGTAGAAGAGGAAGGAGAGGCCCACCACGTCGACGCTGATGCGGCAGGTCAAGAAGAGGGCGCAGAGGCGCAGGTAGCTGGGGTGCTGCGCGAGCTCCCGCATGCCCTGGAAGACGCTTCCCTCCTGTCGAGTGTTGTGCTCCTGCGGGCGTTCGAAGCTCACCGCGAACACGGCCGGCCAGGGCAGGATCAGCCACACACCGAGGACCGATCCCGCCAGGGCGTAGCCCGCGGCGCCTCCGCCGAGGGCCTCGACGAGCTTCGGCATGGCGGCTGCGACCACCGTTCCCAGCACCGCGGCGCCCGATCGGAAGGTGTTCAAGGAGGTGCGTTCGTCGTAGCTCTTCGCCATCTCGGGGATCAGCGCCAGGTAGGGGACCGAGAGGATGGTGGTCGAGAGGCTCAGGGCCATGTAGGAGAGCGAGTAGTAGCCGAACATGGCGAGCTGCCCCTCGAAGGGCGTGGTCCAGAGCAGCGAAAAGCTGGCTCCGAAGGGCAGGACGCCGATGAAGAAGAAGGGGCGGCGCCGGCCGATGCGCCAGCGGGTGCCATCGGAGATGCGCCCCATGAGGGGATCGGTGACGGCGTCGAAGACCCGGGCGATCCACACCACGGCTCCGGCGTAGAGGGGATCGAGGCCCGCGATCTCGGTCAGGAAGAAGAGGAAGACCAGGGAGAGCGCACCGAGGGAAGTGTTGACGGTGTGGTCTCCCCAGGCATAGACCGCTTTCTTTGCCGGGCTTAGCTCGGGCACGGGGCGGGATGGTATCAGGCTTCTCCCCCGCGCAGCGCATCCCCAGACGAGAACGACCCCGGAAGCCGCTGCTTCCGGGGTCGTCATGGGTGGAGGACCCGACTTACGCGTCTTGCCCGCGTGCCTCGTCTAGAGCGAGGCCTTGCGGTACATGGCCAGGACGGCGGCGCCGCCCAGGCCCAGGTTGTGCTGGAGCGCGACCTTTGCTCCGTCGACCTGGCGCTTTTCCGCTTCGCCGCGGAGCTGCCAGGTCAGCTCGGCGCACTGGGCGAGGCCCGTTGCGCCGAGGGGATGCCCCTTGGAGATGAGGCCGCCGGAGGGGTTCACGACCACCTTCCCGCCGTAGGTCTGGGCGCCCGAGTCGATGAACTCGCCGGCCTTGCCCTCTTCGCAAAGGCCGAGGCCCTCGTAGGTGATGAGCTCGTTGCAGGAGAAGCAGTCGTGGAGCTCGACCACGTCGACGTTCTCCGGCCCGAGGCCCGACTGCTCGTAGACCTTCTGCGCCGCGGCCTTGGTCATGTCCTGGCCGACCATCTTCATCATGCTGCCCTCGTAGGAGCTGGGGAAGTCGGTCGTCATCGCCATGCCGAGGATCTCGACGGCCTTGTCCTGCAGGCCGTGCTTCTTGACGAAGTCCTCGCTGGCGAGGATGGCCGCACCGGAGCCGTCGGAGGTGGGGCAGCACTGCAGCTTGGTGAGGGGGGCGAAGACCATGGGGGCGTTCAGGATGTCTTCGAGGCTGTACTCGTCCTGGAACTGGGAGTAGGGGTTGTTGACCGAGTGCTTGTGGTTCTTCCAGCCGATCTTGGCGAAGTGCTCGGGCTTGGTGCCGTACTTCTCCATGTGCTCGCGGCCGGCGTTGCCGAACATCTGGGCCGTGGGCGGCGCCTTCTCCATGCCGCACTTGTCGATCATCACCTTGAAGTGCTTGTCGAGGGCGTTGGTGCGGTCCTGGTACTTGATGCCC
>JAFDEK010000056.1 GCA_019310385.1 Deltaproteobacteria bacterium | reverse complement strand
ATCTTACCGCCGTCCGGGGCGCCGATGACGTCGTCCTCGGTGATGTCCGCGGAGCCGATCGTTCCGTTCCCGTTCGGGTTCGCACCCCAGGGAGGCATCCCACCCAAGTTTCCGGAAACCTGACCGCCGTCCGGCGCGCCGATGATGCAGTCCTGGGTGATATCCGCATCGCAGATATTCCCCATGCCGTCGAGATCGTCGTCACGCTGGCCGGGATTCGCAATCGTCACGCAGTTGTCCACGGGGTCGCAGACTCCGTCGGAGTCCGTGTCGGTGCAGACGCCTGCAAACGATGTGGTCGAAAGAGCGAACGTGAGCATTCCGGCACCCACGAAAGCCACCATTGCCTTGAGATTCATTCTTTTGTCTCCTTGACTCAATTCTCGTGCTTGTCCTGCAGCTGCCCGCCATTAGGCCCTACGCCGCCCGTATTGTAAACCCCAATCTTTCGACTCACCCCGGGGTATGGGTTTCTTACCATCTTGCCGTTCTCGTAATTCCTTGGTCTCGCGTCGAGTGTTGACGAATGTTGGGAATTCGTACTCCCCCCCACAGCCGCCGTCACCCTCTCCCAGTTCACTCGCCACTCCCCAAAGGCAGGGCGCCGTTCATATCTGGCGATTTGAAATGCAATCCTCGTGCCGCTCGCCACACCAAGCCTAAGTCCTTGATTTAATTCAATTCCCAGGATGGCTCGCCGACACTGGGATGGAAAAGGTTTTCCCACAAAGGGAAAAGTCACGAAGTTCGCTCCGCCCCCTTCGCGTAGTCGCGAACCTCTTCCTCGATGGCCTCGAGATCGTCCGACAGCCCCATATAGAAGCGGTTCAGCCGCCGCAGGGCCTGCCTGATCTCCTCCGGCTCGGTGCCCTCGACCGAAGTGCCCATGCGCACCACGACGCCGGGGACCGGGCGCACCCAAGGGCTGCGATCGAGGGCCAGGAGCGAGCGCAGCGCCTCGTCGGCGAGTCCCTTGGTGCCGACGTACCAGTGGGCGGCGAGCACTCGCTTCGCTCCCGAGCGGAGCAGCCGCCAGTCGACCTCGGGCCCCTCGCCGCCGCCCAGCCTCCGGCGCCCCTGGCGCTCCACCCGCCAGCCACTGCTCGGAAACGCGGTCATGGGCGAAAACGGGCTGCGGAAGCGCTGCCCGTGATCGCCGATCCCGACGAAGAGATCGACCTCGCCCTCGCTGGGCGAGCGGTAGCGTCGGCGCGCGAACTGGTAGAAGGCGGCGCCCTCGAGCGCGCTCATGTCCGTCTTTACCTTTACTCCTTGCCAGGTGCTTACCGTGGCGGGTACGAACTTCGCGAGCGTGGCGGGGGGCGGCGGCACCCTCCAGGCCGTGAGCGAGAGCGAGAGGAGCAGGCAGGCAGCCAGCACCCCCGTCACGCTGAGAGCGGCCGGCAGCCCGGCCGGTGGCCGCTCTGGCGGCGATACGATCGGCTTCGGCTGGCTCCCGCGCCCGTCCAGCAAGCGCGCCAGCAGTCCGTCGATCATGTACAGGATCAGCAGTCCGCCCATCAGGACCGCCACGCCCTGCAGGCTGTGGATGCTGTGGATCTCCGAGTGGGGATTCAGAATCAAGGTGAGGACCCGGACGCCGTTCATCGCGAAGGCTACCGGGGCGGCCAGGGCGATCAGCACGAGAGCGTGGGCTCCCCGGCGCTCGAAGAGAACGATCATGACGATGCTCAGCATGGTGAGGGTCTCGACCGAGCGCAGGCCGCTGCAGGTCTCGATCACACGAAAGCTCTCGCCGGAAAGCCTGATGATCTCGCCCGACACCAACGCCGGAATCCCCAGGAGATAGAGGAGCCAGCCCGCGACCTGGGCGGTCCAGAGCTGGAAATGAAAGACGACCGCCGAGACGAGGGGCGCGGGCATCGGAAGTGCAAAGAGAAGGAAGAGGATGGGGACCGCCAGAGCGCGGGCGGCGGGGAAGCCGTGCCAGGCGAGGGCGATGCCGAAGAGAAGAGCGACCAGGGAGAAGGTCTGGATGTCCGCCGAGTCCGTCGCGATCGCCCAGGCGAAGATCGCGACCGCCAGCGCGAAGAGCAGCCCCACCAGCCAGCGCGGTCCCGGAGGCGATTCGAGCGCGAAGACGCGCTGGCGCCGGCGGTACAGGAGCCAGACGCTCAGCAGGACCACGAAGATGGGCAGCGTCTCCCCGGGGACGAACATGAAGTTGGCGATGTCGCCTTCGGCACTCGACTGCCAGGCCCCCGCGATATTGGGCTGAAAGCGAAGAAACTCGCGATACGCCAGAACCGCCAGTACAACGTTGATCCCCGCGATCCAGTTCAGCAGGCGCAATCCGGCTCCCAACCCTCCGCGCGTCTCACGGGCCTTCCGTCACTGCGGCCGCCCTGCGCGCGGGGCCGAGCAGCATAGCACCCGGCGGGTTTACGGATTGCGGCCTATTCTCTGGTTCCACGAGGCGGAGCCAGACGGGGGAAGTCCCGACGGCTTCTTGCGAGCGGGGTTGCAGTGGCTGCTAGAAAGCGTCGCGCGAGAACCGAGCCGGAAACGGCAGGGGACGTGAGTCAGGCCGAAGGTTGGTCCGGGTCCGGCGCCTCCGGCGTCGTGATCGTCAGCAACCGGCTTCCCTTCACGATCCACCGCAGCGCCCGAGGGCTCGAGCGGGCCCCCTCCGCGGGCGGCCTCATCACCGCCCTCGAGCCGGTCCTACGCAAGCGCGGCGGCACCTGGGTGGGCTGGCCGGGCATCGAGCTCAAGCGGGACGAGGAGATCCCCAGCGACGGGGAGCAGCCCTACGAGATCCAGGCGCTGCGACTCACCGACCGCGAGATCACCCACTACGTCCACGGCTTCTCGAACCGCACCCTCTGGCCCCTCATGCACTCCCTGCCCGCCCGCGCGCGCTTCGACCGCAAGGACTTCGATGTCTACGAGCAGGTCAATCAGCGCTTTGCGAATGCAATCGCAATGTGTAGTCGAGCTCAGGATCTGGTCTGGATCCACGACTTCCACCTGATGATGGCGCCGAGCCAGGTGCGCCTCACCATGCCCGACGCCCGCCTGGCCTTCTTCCTGCATATTCCCTTCCCTCCCTACGACATCTTCCGCCTCCTGCCCTGGGATCGGGAGCTTCTGCGGGGCATGCTGGACTGCAACCTCATCGGCTTCCACGTGGACGGCTACGCCCAGAACTTCCTCGACTGCGTGGAGCGTCGCCTTGGCAGCCGGGTCGACCGTGAGAACATGGTGGTCGAGCACGGCGACCGGGTCGTGCAGGTGGGCGTCTTCCCGATCGGGATCGCGTACGGCGACTTCGAGCGGCGTGCCCGGGAGACCGCGAGCCAGCCCGAGACCCAGAGCGAGCGGGTCGTGC
Organism: Deltaproteobacteria bacterium; assembly: GCA_019310385.1. Taxonomy (GTDB): domain Bacteria; phylum Myxococcota_A; class UBA9160; order UBA9160; family UBA4427; genus JAFDEK01. The sequence continues at coordinate 21,392 of JAFDEK010000056.1, read as the reverse complement.
TCGGGGTCGACCGGCTGGACTACACCAAGGGAATCCCCGAGCGGATTCGCGCCTTCGAGCGCCTGCTGGAACTCCATCCCCGGCACCGGGAAAAGGTAGTCCTGCTCCAGCTCGCGGTGCCGAGCCGCTCCCAGGTGGCCGAGTATCGGGCGCTCAAGCGCGAGATCGACGAGCTGGTGGGCCAGGTCAACGGGCGCTTCGCGACCGCGACCTGGTCCCCCATCCGCTATCTGTATCGCTCGCTGTCCCAGGACAAGCTCGCGGCCATCTACCGCGACGCCGACATCGCGCTGGTGACACCGTTGCGCGACGGCATGAACCTGGTCGCCAAGGAGTACGTGGCCTCCCAGGTGCTGGACCCCGGCGTCCTCATCCTCTCGCGCCTGGCCGGTGCCGCGGAGACCATGCGCGAGGCACTGCTCGTGAATCCCTACAACGCGGACGAGACCGCCGAAGCGCTCAACCGCGCCATCGACATGGAGGAGCCCGAGCGCCGCACCCGCATGGAGGCGCTGCGCCGCCGCGAGCAGCGCGACGACGTCGAAGCCTGGGTGCACGCCTTCCTCTCCACCGCCGAGGAGAGCCGGGCCGCCATCAACCCGCTCTCCGTCCACGACTTCGAGGCCTGGCTCGGCCCCTACCTCACGCGGCCGAGGCTGGCGCTCTTCCTCGACTACGACGGCACCCTCACGGAGATCTGCGAGCACCCCGCGAAGGCGCTCCTGAGCGACGCCATGCGCAAGGTCGTCGAGGGCTGCGCGGCGCGCGACGACACGGATGTCGCGGTCATCAGCGGCCGCAAGCTCGACAATGTTGCCGAGATGGTGGGGCACCCCGGGCTCACCTATGCGGGCAATCACGGACTGGAGATCCGCGGCCCGGACATCGAGGACTTCGCCCACGAGGACCTCACCCACTACCAGGCCCGCACCGCCGAGCTCGTCGCCGCCCTGGACGTGGCAGAAGTCCATGCGGACGGCGCCTGGACCGAGGCCAAGGGGCCGACCCTCACCTACCACTATCGCGGCGTCCCGCCTGACCGCTGGCCGGCGCTGATCAAGCGGGCCGAGCGGATCATCACCGCGGCGGGCTTCCAGGCGCGCCCGGCCCACTGTGCCCTGGAAGCGCGGCCGCCCATCGGCTGGGACAAGGGTCGGGCGGTGCTGCACGTGTTGCGCGAGCGCTACGGGCCGAGCTGGTCCCAGAAGGTGCGGGTCATCTACGTGGGCGACGACCAGACCGACGAGGACGCCTTCCGCTTCCTGGCGGGACTCGCGATGACCTTCCGCGTGGGGCCAGCCGACACCCTCACCGCCGCAACACGCCGGCTACCCAACGTGTCCGCCGTCCAGGCCCTCATCGAATGGCTGGCCCAGCGAGACGGCTGGCCGTTGCCATCGGGCCCATTGGGGCCTGCCTGCCGGGGCCGCTAGCGCGCGAAAGCGAGTACGCTTGCGCGCGTTCAGTCGGGTCCGAGATATCGCGCCCGGGGACGCACCAGGTATCCCGCCTCGTATTGCTCGAGGGCGTGGGCGACCCATCCCGCGCAACGCCCGACCGCGAAGATCCCCACCGCGGCCCCACGGCCCAGGCCGAGGGCACTCGCCAGGGCGACCAGCCCCATGTCCATGGTCGGCCCGCCCGTACCCTGCCCCGCCATGGCGCTCGCCAGGGCGAGACCGATGCGAACGGGCTCCGATTCGGGCGCGATCTCGCGAGCCAACGCGAGCAGCATGGCACCGCGGGGATCGCCGTCGGGATAGAGGGGATGGCCGAAGCCTTCTACCCGCTCGCCGCGGCGAGCCCGCTCCTGCACGACGCGCTCCGCCGCAGCCGGCTCGGCGATCTCGGCCACCAGGGCCTCGACCCGATCCGCCGCGCCGCCGTGGCGAGGGCCCGAGAAGGTCCCCACCGCGGCGCCCACACAGGCATAGAGGTCCGCCCCAGTCGAGGCCGCGACCCGCGCCGCGAACGCCGAGGCGTTCAGCTCGTGGTCCGCCACCAGGACGAGGGCCCGATTGATCGCGCCCACACCCTCCTCGCCGGCCCGCGACCCGAGGGCGAGGGCCACCGACGACGCCACACTGCTCGCAGCCAGGACCGCTTCGACCCTCCGTGGGGAAAGTCCCGGCGAGAGCGCCGCCGAGAGCCGGCGCACCAGCGCGCGTGCCCTGGGCAACACAGCCTCGGGGCGCTCGACGAAGCGCCCGGGGTCGCGGCACGCGAGTAGCGGCAGTACGACGGAGAGGGCCGAGAGGGGAGGAAGCTCCGGGGGGAGCAGCGCGCCCAGGAGCTCGACCGGCACCCCCGGCTCGACCGGCGCCCAGGCGGCGTCCCGCAGCGCCAGCCGCTCGCCCGCAGCCGGCGTCTGCCGCGACCAGAGAAGCTCCGCCACCGATTCGAAGGGGGTGTTCGCCGCCGCGAGCTCGATCGCCGGATGCCCCCGGTAGATTGGCCCCTGCTCGGGCGATATCGCGCTGATGGACGAATCGAGTACCGGCTCGCCCCAGCGCAGCGCCCCGGCCGCCACCGCGCCGTGGCCCGCCCGGGCGTCCCTGCGCGCCCGCAGGCGCTCCAGATCCGCGCGCCGGTATGCGCGGGAGCGTCCCCGGCCGGCGGGCACGCTCTGCACCAGGCCGCGGCTCGCATAGGCATAGAGAGTGGGGAGCTTCACGCCGAGCAGCCCGGCGGCGTCCCGGGCGCTGAGGTAGTCCCCAGACTGCCCAGAGCCAATAGACTGCCTAGAGCCAATAGACTGATCAGAGACTGTAGACTGATCAGAATCAATAGATTGATCAATATCGTCCATGCAATCTATCATAGCGTTTTCCCGCCCTCCCTTCCGCCGACTCGACCGACGCCGCACCATGGCGGGCCGACCGGGCGCAACGAGGGGCGGGCCGAGGTAGGGAACACGATGCACCCCATCCCCGAGGCGATGACTCCGGCCGCGGTCGCGATCCTGGGCGTCGCCGCGTTGGCGACCTCCGTCCTCTCGGCCGTGGTGGGAATGGCGGGCGGCCTGACGCTGCTGACCGTGATGCTCTTCTTCTTCGAGCCCCTGGTCGCCGTCCCGCTCCACGGCGTCGTGCAGCTGATCTCCAACGGCTCGCGCAGCGCCATCCATCGCAGGCACCTGCGCTGGGACATCGTGCTCCCCTACGCGGTGCTGCTGCTTCCCATGGGCTTCGCGGGGCTCTGGCTGGCAAGAAACCTGCCGGCCGACATCACCCGGGCTCTCATCGGGGCCTTCGTGCTGCTGGCCACCTGGGCGCCGCGGGCTCTGATGCTGGGCGTGCACCCCGAAGACATCGATCCGCGCCGCCGCTTCTTCGCCCTCGGCGGCGTCGTGGGCATCCTCAACCCGGCCATCGGCGCAACGGGTCCGCTGCTCGCACCCTTCTTCCTGCACATGGGACTCGACCGCTTCGCCCTCGTGGGTACGAAGGCGGCCTGCCAGGCCCTCGGGCATCTGGCGAAGATCTTCGTCTTCGGCCTCGCGGGCTTCGTCTTCGCCGAGTACCTGTCGCTCCTGGTCCTGCTCGGCGTGCTGGTGATGGTCGGCACCTGGCTGGGCACGCGGATCCTGGGACACGTCAGCGAGCGGACCTTCACCCTGCTCTACCAGGTGGTGCTCAGCGCACTGGCACTGCGGCTCCTGGTGAGCGCGCTCTAGCTCGCGCGGCGACCGCTACGCGGCCAACGCTTCCGCGGCAGCAGGCCCCGGCCCGTGCAAGCCCTAGCCCGTGCAGGCCCTGTAGACGGAGACCACGACGAGCAGGATCACCCATACCAAGCTCATCAAGACGCGAGGCAGGGCCTGGCGGGTCGAGACTTCTTCCTCGACCTCCGCCTCCTGCTCTTGCCCCGATTCCAGGGGCCTGGGGAAACCCGGCGAGGCCCGTTCCGCGATCGCCTCGCCGGCGCGATTCTCGACCTCCCGCAGGTCGAGAAGATCGATCCGCGGCGGCCCCGCGCTGGGCTTCTCACCGCAGTACAGACAGCGCTTCGTCTCGACGGGATAAGACACGTCGCAGCGGTGGCAGCGTACCTCGAAGGCGCCTTTGGATGTGCTCTTCATCGCTGAGATTCGCCTCCGGCTCCAGGACCGCGAAGGCGGGCTCCCGGTCTACGCGCCGCCCAGTCTACCGACTCGGTTCAGTGCACACCCTGGGTGGGAACCAGGGTGGCGGGGTCGATCCCCAGGCCGCGAACCACGTGGTCCCACATGGCGTCGGGAGCGACGCCGAAGACCACATCCGGGTCGGAGGGTGCCACCAGCCAGGCACCCTGGGTCATCTCACCCTCGAGCTGGCCGGGCCCCCAGCCCGCATAGCCGAGAAAGAAGCTCACGTCGCTGGGCGGTGCCCCCGCGATGGTCCGGAGGATCTCGAGGGAACGTGCCAGGTAGATCCCGTCCCGGACGTGGGTGACTTCCGGGCTGTCGGAGTCGAGAGTCAGCCCCTCGTTGAAGAGCAGCCAGCCCGTGTTGGGCTCTACGGGCCCGCCCCACTTGATGTTTGCCGACGGATTGCCGCACCACAGCACGTCGAGGCTCGCGCACAGGGTCGCCGCAGAGAGATCGACGTTCCGATTGAGCACCAGACCGAAGGCTCCGTCTCCGGAGTGCTCGACGATCAGCATGACGGTGCGCCGGAAGTTGGGATCTTGAAGCTGAGGCATCGCCACGAGGAGCGCGGAGCTGAGGGAATCTTGGTCGGACACGGCCCGAAAGTAGCAGGGCCTCCATACCGGACCAGCACGGGAGCGGAGGGGACAGGGGCAACACGCTTCGAGACCGCCGCGATGGGGCTACCCTCGGCCAGTGCACGCCAGCTCACGAAGCGTCGCCGCGGCACTCTGCGCCTCGCTGGGTCTCGCCATCGTGATCGGCGCCATCTTCGGCGCCGCTGCGGAGCGTGGCGCTTCGGAGCTCGACGCGATCGGGATCGCCGCTTCGGGCCTGTGGTCGTCACTTGCGCTGGGGGCCTTTGCGCTTGCGGGCGCCCTGGCACAACCCGGGCGCCCGAGCGCCGCGCTCGGGCTCGGCCAGGCCGAGCAGCTCCTTCCTCCCTGGCAGGTCGGCGCGGTGATCTGCGGCTTCGTGGGCTGCAGTCATCTCGTCTACCTCGCCATCACACTCACACCCCTTCAGGACATGAGCGTGCTCGGCATCCTCGAGCGCGGATTGCGCGGCGCGCGGGGCGCCGCCCTCGCACTCGCCGTCGCGGGTGTCGCGATCGGGCCCGGCGTGTGTGAGGAGCTGCTCTTCCGGGGCCTTCTGCTGCGCGGAATCGCGCGCGGCTGGGGACGCAGCGTCGCCGTCGTCGCAAGCGCGCTCCTCTTCGCTGCCCTCCATCTCGATCCCGTCCAGAGTCCGGGTGCCTTCGTGCTGGGGCTATACCTCGGCGCCGCCGCCCTGGCGTCCGGCGGCACCCGGGTTCCGATCCTGTGTCACATCATCAACAACCTCGTGGCCCTCGCCGCCGCGGTCGCGGGGCCCGAAGCGCTCGCGACCCTCCCCGGAGCCGGACTCGCGCTGGCGAGCGCTGCAGCGGCTTCGCTGGGAATCGTCCTCCTCCAGCGTGCGGCGCCCTTTTCGACCGCCCGCTGAAGCCACACTCCCAGGCGCTGCAGCGAAGCGAGAAGAGAATCCACCCTGTTCCCCGTGGGGCGGGGCGGTAATCCGAGAGTACCGGCAGCCCGCAGCCAGGCACGGCGTCTCACGGCGCGCGTCGCGGTGGCCTTCAGCCCATTCCCGAATCCGCCGAAACGCCATGGAATATCCGACCCCCCGTGAGGACTTCGATGACCGCAGCTCCGACAGTGCTTCTGCTCGATGACGGTGAGCTCGACGGCGTGGCCCGGCTGGTGGAAGAGCTGGGTGTGCCCCACATGCGCCTGCGCGGCGGCGAGATCGACGGAGAGATCCCGCTGCCCAGCAAGCTCCTCGTCACCACGCCGCGACACGTTTCGAAGCTGAAGCTGGACGCCGCCACGAGGCGCGAGACCGGTTCTCTGCCGACCCGGGTGGTCGCCGTACGCGAGGACTCTCCCGCCATGCGCGAGATGATGCGGCGCTACGGCGTTCAGCTGCTGGTCCGCGAGCCCGTTCACGCGGAGGTGTGGCGGCTGCTCGTGCAGCGGGCCCTGTATCAGGGAGACGAGCGCAGGCGGGATCCGCGCCTCGCCGTGGGATCCGAAATCGCACTCTCGTACAAGAGCGCACCGCCGGAAAGCGCCGGCGCCGCGCGCCGCGCCATCCTGATCGACATCTCCAACCGGGGCTGTCGACTGGCCGAGACCCGACCCTTCACCGTCGGAACCGTGCTCTCGGTCGCGATTCCCGGCACCGGGCCGGAGCCCGAAACGCTCGAGCTCGAAGGAAGAACAGTTCGAGTCTCGACCGTGAGGGGGAGCGCGAACGAGATGTTCCACAGCGCTGCCCTGATCTTCGAGCCCGAGCCGGACGAGCGGAGCCGCTCCCGCCTCACGACCATCCTCAACTCCTGGGCAAGGGGCGCCGGCACCGTCGCGTCGACACCATGTGGCGTCGCACCCCTGCCGCCCTGCGAGAGCAGCCAGATCCCCGGCCTCACCCTCGACGACGAGACCGACCCCGCGATTCCGGCGGGAGTCGCGGTCGACCTCTGCGTGGGAAGCGCCGGGCCGATCGCCTCGCCAACCCCCGCCCCAAGCTCCTCACCAAGCTCTTCACCAGCCCCTTCACCAGCCGCAGCGGACGATCACTCCGAGCGGCGAACCCGGCCTCGCGCCGACTTCCAACATGAAATCCAGACCGTGGGCGATTCGCATACCCGGGTCCTCATGGGCCGCGATCTCTCCGCCGGAGGCATGCGGGTCGAGACTCTCCCGTGGCTCGAGGTCGGCGATCAGCTACGCCTGGCGCTCTATGGCCTGGCCGAGGCCGGGCCCACCATCGTGAGTGCTTGCGTGATCCGGGACGACGGAGAAGCGGGCCTCGCGCTCCGCTTCGACGGACTCGCGGGAGAAGAGGCGGAGAGGCTCGAGAAGCTCGTCGCGTCGCTTCCCGGGATCGAGTCACTCGAAGGGTGTGAGGCCGACGCCATGGGGACGATCATCTCCGAGGTCCTGCCCGAGGACTGATCGTCGGCCGGTGGGCCTCATGGGAGCAGGGCCCCGAGCTCCGAGCGCCAGGCCGCCGACAGCGACTCGCTGCACAGCGCCTGCCGAACCCGATCTTCGCCGCCTTCGCGAAAGACGAGCAGGCCGAAGAGCTCGCGCACCGTCAAGCCCTCCGGATCGCGAGCCACCCGGGCAACGGAATCACCCGCCTCCACCCGCCCCTCCTCGAGGACCGCGACGTAGAAGCCCGTGCGCCGGCTCCCGGCAAAGCGCTTCACGAATGCGGCGTCCGCCATCGCGATCCCCAACTTGAAGCAGGGAACGCGCGGCTGTGTCACCCGGACGAGGGCCTCGCCCATGCGGAAGACGTCACCCACACGAACGGAATCGTCGCTCGCCCCGCTGATACAGAGATTCTCCCCCAGCGCGCCATGGGGCAGATCCTCCCGCTCGAGCTCGCGCCGCCACCAGGCGTAGTCCTCGGCGGAATAGACGTAGGCGGCCTTGTCGACACCACCGTGATTCACCAGATCCGCCTGACCGTCGCCGTCGAGGTGGCAGCGGCCGAGGTGGACCGGCCCTCGCACGGGCTGCTTGAAGATCCCCGTGGTGACGATCTTGCCGGCATGCCGGATTTCGCGCGGGAGGGAAACGCTGACAGAGAGCAGCTTCACCTCGAAGGGAAGCTGATGCGGGACGAGCCCGCGATGGCCCCTTCTGGTGACTTGGTGCGGGAGTCCGACGGGGCGCTTCGCTCGGACTCGGCCGCATCCTCCGACGCGCGTGCCTTGGCGGCCGCACCTTCACAAGCGCGTGGCGCCTGCTGGTGCTCGTCCCACGTGATCCCGCACTCGGTACATTGCAGCCCCGGGCCAAAGCGGTGACCTGCCGCCCCTGGGCGGCTCGTACCCTCGATCTGACTCATTGGCCCGTGCTCCGTGGCGGACGAGTGCCGCCGCTTTCGCGCTCGCAGGAGCGTAGGGTAGCAGAATGCGCGACTCGCCGGAGAAGCGCGTCGGTCACGGCCTGTTGGCCGTACGCGTGGGATGCCCGGGAGTCGAAGTTGGGCGGACTTGGAAGCCGAGCTGCCGGTTTCTTCTCGCTCTTGGTACGAGCGGTAGGGGCTCGACGCAGGACGAGCGGCTACGCGCTCTTCAGCGAAGATGACCCTGGCGAAGGTGACCCTGCGCGACGTCGTCCGAGAGCCCCACTTCCTCCGACCGCCCCAATTCGTCCGAGAGGAAGACCGGAGCCACTGCGCTCCCCAGGGCGCCGGTGTAACGCGCGGCCAGCTCGGGCGCGCAGCGTCTGCGTTCGCAGAAGACTTCGGAAAGCACGTCGGCGGCGATCTGGGACGACCTCACCCACCACAGATCATCGTGCACCTGGAGCACCGCGACCGCGACACTGGGGTCCTTGGCGGGCGCCACGCCGATGAACCACTCGTAGCGTCCCTTGGGGTTGCTGCCGGAGAGGTTGCCGGTCTTTCCCGCGACTTGGATCGAGCCGAGCTTCGGGCGCCCCCTGCGATCGCGGAAGGCGCTTCGCGCCGTGCCGCGGGTGGTCGTCCGCACGAGCATTCCGCGCAGCTCCTCGGCGAGCACCGGCGTCATGATGCGACGCTTCGCGGGACGACGCGGAAGCATGAGTTCCTGGCCGCGGCCGTCGAGCACCCGATCCACCCACCAGGGCTCCACGCTCTCGCCCTTCGCCAGGCTGGCCGCCATGCGGGCCGCGTGGAGCGCGGTGATGCGAGAGCCCGCGAGACCGCTTCCCAGACGCCCGAGGTCGTAGTCGTCATCCGCCAGACCCACCTCGCCCGGCTCGTGGCCCGGTCCCGGCGCCTCCAGCCAGCCGAAGCGACTGATGGCCGCGAGCAAGGCCTCCCTCCCCACCGTATTGACGGCGAGCTGGGCAAAGCACTGGTTGTTCGACATGGCGAGGGCGCTGGCGAGAGAGGTCTCGCGTCCCGTGCGGGGGCGCTCGAGCCGCGATCTGGACAGGCGATAGGGATTGCCACGATAACGACAGGGGCGCCGCGCCTCTTCGGGGGCGAGGTCCAGAGCCGCTGCCGCGGTCACCAGCTTCACCAGGGAGGCCGCAGGGTAGGCACGAGTGGGGGGAAAGGAATCGGGATCCGTCGACACGTAGGCGAGCAGGCGCCCGCTGGACGGATCCAGGACGATTGCGTGACCTCGTCGCACGCGTCCCCGGCGCAGCACCTTCGCAATACGTTGCGTGAGATGGACGTCGAAGGAGTACTCGACACGCAGGGGGCCCACGAGATCCTGCCTGCCTTGGGGAACGGGCAGCTGCTCGACGATGCGCTCGGCTGCGGCCGGATCCATCGCGGCGCTGGTGAAGCGCGCAGCGTCCGCGTGGGGATGGGTCGCCGAGAGCTGGCCCGCGATTCCGGGAAGGCGCTCGATGATCTCTGCGGGTGCGGCGAGGCTCTCAGCCTCGACCTGACCCGCCGCGACCCGGTGAGCCACCCGAGCCGGCGAGGAACCCCGCTCCGAGCCGGCGGGAGATCCGAACAGCCTCGCACTACCGACGCCGAGCAATGCGCCCAGCACGACGGCGACCAACGCGACGGTGATGCGGCCGAGCGCGGTCAGACGCGGACCGGTCGCTCCGCGTCGCCACGGGCTTCGTGCCCGCCGCCGCCAGGGGCGGTCGTGACCTGCTCGTTCTCCCCCCAACACTTCGCCTCTGACTTCCTCTCGCTCTGCTGTCGATCTACTGCGGCGCAGCTACTTGCGTCCAGCTACTCGAGTCCGATTGCTTGGGTCCAGCTACTTTCCAGCCAGCCAGCATTACGTCGCTGGGGGGGAGTGCGACGAGCCTATGCGCGAGGCCCGGAAGGGCCCCGCCGAGCACGCATCTGCTGGAAGTGGGGTGTTCTCGCGCTCGCGCTAGAGCGCCACCACTTCCTTCACCTCGGGAATCTCTTCCTTCAAGCGCGCTTCGATTCCCATCTTCAGCGTGATGGAGGAGCTGGGACACCCCGAGCAGGCACCCTGCAGATACACCTCCACCACTCCGTCGCGATAGCCCGCAAAGCGGATCTCTCCGCCGTCCTGGGCCACGTAGGGCCGGATGTCGCGCTCGAGGATCTCGACGATCCGCTGCACGATCTCGCCGCCCGCCTCGCCGCCCGCCTCACTGCGGGGCGCCTCGTAGGCCGGTCCCAGGGCCAGCGCCCCGCTCTGCGCCCATTCCTTGATGCCGCCGACGATGGCCTCGGCGAGGTCGCCCCATTCGAGCTCCGGGCGCTTGCTCACGGTGACGAAGTCCGACCCGAGATACACCTCGCTCACGCCCGGCACCGAGAAGAGCGCCTGCGCGAGAGGAGAGACCCCTGCGGCCGGCTGCTCGCTGAACTGGGCGCGCTCTCCCGTCTGCACGACGGGAACGCTGAGCACCCACTTCACGCTGTCTGGATTCGGGGTCCGCTCGGCGTGCATGCGAAGACCGGAGTCCATGACGATTCCCTCCCGAGCTTCCGGAACTCCCGAAGGGGGAAGCTCTCGCCACCGGCTTCAGTCACCCCACCGTGGATGAATCCGAACGTAGCCAGGGTAGCCGAATCCCTCGCCCCACCAAGCCGCTGTCCCCTGGGGCAGCGCTTCATGGCGGCTCTGCAGGGGCTCGGGCGTCACCTCGGCATGCGGCGAGTCGCAAGCTCGCGCTCAGCCAAAGAGTACCCGCTCGGCCCGGGCGAGTTCACACACCTGGTAGCCCCGCTCCCGGGCCAGCTCGTGCTCCCGCCGCCCGTTGTACCCCCAGGCGGCCAGCACGCAGCGAAGCCCCAGATCCGCCACCGCGTCGAGATGATTGACCTTGTCGTCCACGAAGGTGATCTGCTCGAAGTCGCCGCCCCAGCGCTGCTGGAGACGCTCGAGATGGGCCCGCTTGCTGCGGCCCATCTCCTTGTCGAGGAGACGATCGCCGGCGAAGAGATCGGCGAGGCCGTAGCAGTGCAGCAGCCGCAGCACCGACGCCCGATCCTTCGCGGTCGCGATGGCGAGCTCCACCCGTCCCGCGTGGCCGCGCAGGAGATCCACGATCTCTGCGTAGGGCTGCATCAGCGACTCCCAGACCCTGGGCTCCTTCTCCGCGAAGGTGCTGCGCTCTGCGTAGAAACAGCGGTGGTAGTCGGCGAGGAAGTCCGGTGCGTGGGTCGCGTAGAAGGCGTCGTATGCCGCCTGGTCGGGTAGATCGACGCCGGATTCGAGAGCCGCGAGGATTACCTCGTAGTCTTCTGCGCGGTTGCCCAGTGGCATGAGCTCGACGAAGTCCTGGAAGAGGGGGTCGGCGCGGATACGCCGCGGATCGGGCGCGCCAGGCCCGTCGACGAGCGCCCCCAGGCGCGCAGCCACGAGCGATCCGGACCGCATCCGCAGGTGGCTTCGGGCGGCGACCACGAAGGCCTCCAGCGCGCTGTCGGAAATCACCCCGTCGAAGTCCAGAGCCAACATCCCGGTCACCGCCGCAAGCTAGCAGGTCTCGGACCCAGCCCGATTCCGCCAGGAGCGAGCCGCACAGGAGCGTTCAGACGCTATGCTGCATCACTGTGAACGTCTCCCCCAGGCGATACAGCCGTGCATCCGGGCAGATCGCCGAGTCGCCCGTCAGAGCCCGTGCGCGCCAGCTTCTCCCCTGGTGCGTCTCCGCTTGCGCGCTCGCCTACGTCTTCGGCTACAAGATCGACTGGCACGCGATCCCCGATATCACCGCCCGGGCCAACATGCCCCTCTTCATCGCCTTCACGGTCCTCGACAAGGCGGTCTTCTTTCTCGTCTGGGGACTCCTGCAGGCCGCCGTGATCCGACGCTTCATCGAGCCGGTGCCGATCCACAAGGTGCTCTCGGTCAAAGGCGGCGCCGAGCTCCTGCGCCTCGGCGGCAACTCGGTCGCGGACGCGGGCTTCCTCTTCGGCGTCACACAGCTGGTGCGCAGCGCCGGCGTCGGCAAGGTGGTCGCCATCTCGAGCATCCCCTTCATCGCGCACTTCGGGGTGCTCCTGATGCAGGTGACGATCAGCTTGCCCCTGCTCGAGGGAGGCCTGGGATCCAACCGCGACGTCGCGATCGCGGTGGCGATCGCATGGCTCGTGGTCGGGATCGGGATTCTTGGAGTGCGAGCCGGCTACTTGCGGCGACTGCTCCTCCGAGTGGAGCTCGGCGCCTGGATCGACAACGTGCGGCCGAGGGAGCTGCTCCCCTACGTCCTGTGGTTCGCGCTCTTCGCGATCTTCGACGTCTTCGTGCAGGGCGCGGCCTCGCGGGCCTTCGGCGTCGAAATCGACTGGCTCGCCCTGATGGCGCGAATCCCCATCCTCTACGTCGCGCTGATGATCCCGTCCCTCGGAAACTTCGGAACCCGGGAGATCGCCTGGGCAAACCTCTTCGCCGACTACGGCTCGCGTGAGGCCCTCTACGCCTTCGCGCTGTGGACCAACACGGTCTTTCTCGCGATGCACGTCATCATCGGCGCGCTTTTCTTCAGCCGCGCCGTCCGGCTCGTGCGCGAAATGCGCGCAGCCCGGCGCATGCACGAGACCCTCCCCCGCCCCATCCTCCACGACGCCATCGACCCCTGACAACGCAAGGTGGGGGACGGTCCTTAACGCAAGCTGCATGGTAGGGGACGGTTCTCAACGCAAGCTGCGACAATCGGGGACCATCTCTGCCCCTCGAAACTTGCGTTAAGGACCGTCCCCCCTGCTTGCGTTATGGGCGGCGGAGGGAGGGGAGGCCGAGGCCTTCGCTGATGCGGGCGAGTAGCTGGGTGACGTCGGGGTGCAGGTCGGTGGCCGACATGTGGCGGGCGACGTCCCGGGGGCGGGGATCCCACCCGAAGGCGCGCGCAATGGGGCCCGAGGGCGCGAGCAGGCGTTTCGCGTCGATGCTGCGGCAGGCGCCTTCGTCTTCCGGATCGGGGAGGTGCCTCCCGAGCAGTCGCGCGAAGCGGGGATCGTCGCCGGAGAGGCCCAGGCAGCGGCGGATCGCGGAGGGAACGAGGAGATAGCTCTCGATGTGCCGGCGGCCCCAGATGAAGAAGTCGAGGCCGGGCTCACACAGCTTTCTGTCGCTCAGCTCGTGGGACTCGTCGCGATCGAGCACGCAGAGACCGCGGGTGGGGGCATTCTCGCCCGCGGCGCCCTGCTCCACCCCGAGTCGCCGGAACAGCTCCACCGCCCGGGCCGGCTGGCGACCGCCCAGGATCTTGACGCTGGAATCCATGGCCCGGGCGAGCAGCGGGGACTTCTTGCCGGCGAAGATCCGCAGGATGTCCCGGTCCCGGGGCCCCTCGACATAGAGCGCGAAGCGCCGGTCGGCGGCCTGGAAACGAGCTTTGCGCGCGCGCTTGGAACGCAACACCACTGGCTCCGTCTGAACCGGCGGCGGCGCGCCGGTGGCCTTTCCCGCTGCGCCGGAAGGCTACCGCCTCGCTGCGGATTTGACACACGACCCGCCGGCCCGGCCAGGCGGCCTCCATGGCGCCCCCGCCTCACGCCGTCCACGGCCCCGCTCGGGGGTATCCCCCCGGCAGCGGCGAATTCCCCCTCACCACCCCAGGGAGGAATTGCCCATATACACCGTAATTTCGTGTTACTCTAGGGAGGTGATTTCTGTACTCGTAGCTGATGATCATGGTATCGTTCGCGAGGGGCTGCGACGGCTCCTCGAATCCGAGAACGACGTCAAAGTCTGCGGAGAAGCGCGCGACGGCCGGGAGGTGCTCGATCAGGTCGAGCTACACAAGCCCGACGTGATCGTGCTCGACATCACCATGCCGCGCCTCGGGGGCCTCGAGACTCTCGAGCGGCTCCGCGCAAAACACCCCCAAGTCAAGGTGATCCTCCTCTCCGTCCACGGCGACCCGCCCTTCATCCAGAGCGCCATCGCCCTGGGCGCCGATGGCTACGTGCTCAAGAACGGTCGCGCCGGCGAGATCGTGACCGCGATCCGCGCCGTCACCAAGGGTGGGAGCTACTTCAGTCCCGTGGTCGCCCGTGAGATCGTCGAGCAGCTGCGATCACCGAAGCCCGCCGGTGACGAGCCCTTCTCCTTGCTCTCGGGTCGGGAGCGCGAGGTGCTGCACCTCATCGCCGAGGGTCTCTCCGCCAAGGAGGTCGCGAGCGACCTCAACATCAGCACCAAGACCGTGGAGGCCCACCGCACCAGCCTCATGCGCAAGCTCGGCGTACGCAAGGCCACGGAGCTGGTCCGCTACGCACTACGCCACGGCTTGATCGAGCCCTGAGCTCCAGCCCGGCCCAGGCGTTGCGCTCACCCGGTCGGCGGGGCGATTCTCCCAACGACCCCCGCTACTACGACTGCGCGGAGAGGATCCGGTGCTGTCGCAACATGCGGCGGTACTGCGCCAGAGTGGGGGTCGTGTAGCTACGCCCCTCGCGCTGAGGCGCTGACCCGCTCTGCAGCAGCTCCTCGTAATGGCTCGCCACGTGGACCAGCGCGGACGGAACCCGCCGCGCGATCTCGGCAACGTTCCCTTCGACGGTTTCGCGCAGAGTGGCACCAAATGCGATGGGGAGGCGCTCCTGATGGAGGATCGCTCCGGTGTCGATCCGATCGTCGATCTGGTGAACGGTCAGCCCGGTCTCAGCGACGCCCTCGTAGATGGGCCAGATGACGCTGGACGCCCCGCGAAACTCGGGCAGGATCTCGCCGTGCACGTTGATCATGCCGTACTTCGGAGCCCGGTAGATCTTGGGGAAGATGTACCCGTTGCCGAGAGAGAGTCCCAGATCGGCCCGCGCCTCCTCGAGCAGGGCAACGGTCTCCTTGCCGTTGGCCAGGGGCGATTCCTCGTAACGCACGCCGTGACGCCGCCAATCTGGCTCAAGCGTGCGTGGGTACGGGTATGGCTCCCGATCTCGTGGCCGGCGCGGTGCAGCTCGCCGACCTCCTGCCAGGACATGAATCGGGTAGGCGTGCACTCCGGCAGCCACCACTGCTCCAGCACGTAGTCGTCTGGCGCACCCACGAGGCCCGAGGGAACGAAGAAGGCCGCGCGAATGCCCAGCTCTTCGAGCACCGGAAGCGCGTTGCGGTGATTGTTGTCGAAGCCGTCGTCGAAGGAGAGATGGAACGAGCAACCCCGGGGATCCGTCGTCCCCGCCAGGACGCGAAACACTTCTTCCGTGTCGACGAAGTGGCCAATCTCGAGCAGTCCCTCGAGCAGCCTGCGGAAGTTCTCCACCTGATCGTCGTAGACGCCGTGCAGATAGAGGCAGTGCAGGAAGTCGCCGCCCGGGCTGCGGGCCACGCTTCCCGCCAGGCTCAGGAAGCTCCCACGCAGCGAGGCCCGGAGCGCCGCCCTGCCGAGCACTCGGGAGTCGCGCGCAAAGTCGCCGGAAACGCGCGCCCACTTCGTGCCGTCGGGACCCATGGTGCGCCCATGATACCCGAGGGCGATCCCCCCGGTAGCCTGCCACCGCGCAGCAATCGCGGAGCAGCGGCCCGGTGCCCCCACGCGCTGGTGATGGCGCTGGCGACGGAGATGGCCATGGCGATGGACCGTCCGCCGCTACCGCTCGAGGGTCACCAGCGTCTCGACATGGGAGGTCTGGGGAAAGAGGTCCAGCACCCGGAGGTCGACCACGCCATAGCCTCCGCCGCACAGAGAGGCGAGGTCTCGCGCCAGGGTCGCGGGATCGCAGGAGAGATAGACGATCCGTGGAGCGGCCAGGGAGAGCAGGTCCGCAGCCGCGCCGGGGGCCAGACCACTGCGCGGAGGATCGAGGAGTACGACCTCGGGCGGCGCGGCTGCGCCTCCGTCCGCTTGCCTTGCCCGCGCGGCTCCGGCGAGGTGGTCCTCGACCGCCGCCTCGACGACCTCCACACGCGAGCGGCCCGCTTCGGCGAGATTCCGTTCGAGATCCGTGACGGCGCGCGGGTGCGACTCCACGGCAAGGGTTCGCGCGAAGTGCGACGAGAGCCCGAGAGTAAAGAAGCCCGCGCCCGCATAGAGCTCCAAAAGCAGGCCCTCGCCGCCGCCGAAGGCGAGCCGCGTATCCTCGCCGCGATCGAAGCCTTCGGCTTCGATGGCTCGCGTAGACTCGCGGCCGCCGACCACGGCCCTCTCTACCTCCCGGTAGAGCGCCTCGTGGAGCAGGAAGTTCGACTGGGCGAACACGCCCGCGGAAACCTGGATGCACATCCCCGCGACGCGCAGCTTCAGCGCCGGCGCCGAAGCTCCCTCCTGCTCGCGGGCAGCGTCCAGCGCCACGCTGCGGGTGCGCCCGTCCTCCCCTACGAAGAGCTCCCACTCGCCCGAGGACCCGGCCGGGGCAACGCCCGGCTGCTCCTCGTCACGGCCGGGCGGCTGCGGCGACGGGTCGGCCGCCCCCGAGCAATCCCGCGCAAGCTGCGCGAGGGCCTCCTCCGCGGGCTCCAGGAGCACCGGACAGGCGCTCACCTCGCAGATCCGATTCGAGCGGTGGCGCCGGAATCCAACCCGACCCGAATCCACCAGCACCCGCGCCCGCCCGCGATAGCGATAGGGCTGGGGCGAGGGCACGAGGGCGAGCTCGGGGAGCGCGTCGAGCTTCGCGATGCGGATCAGCGCCTCGCGCACGATCGTCGCCTTGGCGTCGAGCTGGGCGGAGTATTCGAGGTGTTGCCAGGTACAGCCGCCGCAATCGCCGAATACGGGACAGAGAGGCGTGCGACGCGCTTCTCCCGGCTCGAGGAGCTCGACCAGGACGCCGCGGGCGTAGCGCGCGCGCTCCTCGACGATCTCGATGCGCGCGAGGTCGCCTGGCGCAGCGAAGGGGACGAAGAGCGCCCGGCCGTCAGGCATGCGCGCGACCCCGTCACCGCCGGCCGCCAGGCTCTCCACCCGGGTCTCGACGCTTCGCGGCTCGACCGGCCGCCGCCGCGGGCGAGCCGCGGATCCTCGCCGGCGCTGCGAGCGTGCGGGCCTGCCCCGGGGCTTCAGGGGCTCCCCCGGAGCGCGGCCACGTCGATCCGCTCGAGGCGGATCGGGACGCTTTGGCTGCGATCGGCGACGAGGCCCCAGATGTCGTCGGCGAGCCCGTACTTCTGCGCCATGACGCGGTTCAAGCGCTCCAGCACGGCGGAATCGTCTTGCAGCGTCGCGTGGAATCGCTGCACGCCTCCCCGAACGTCGAGCTCCACCTCCGGGTGCGCGCGCACACGCTCCAGCCAGGACGATTCGGGATTGCCCGCACGCAGATAGGGCGTGCGATCCAGGTAGGCGACCCAGAGCTGGGTGTCGTGGCTGCGTCCAGCCTCGTCGACGGTCTCGAGGGTCACGATCTCCCCGTGGTCGAGCAGAATCGCACTCAGGACCAGGAAGGCGGCGAGCCCCCCCAACGAGATCATGATGAGCCTCACCGGATGCTGCCCGTACTGCATGGTTCCCGCACCCTCATCGGAGCAGACGCCGAAAGTCTATGCTTAAGTGACGCCCACGCCCAGGATGGCCCGCCGATCTTCGCATGACCGCGTATCAGATAGCTCACAGGCCCATGCCTCCGGCGGCGACCCGCCGGCGGCCGCCAGCTTCCCCGCCCGCGCGGGGCCGGTGGGCGCGGCCGGCCTGGGCGGCTCTCCTCGGCGTCGTCCTCGCCCTCGGCGCGGCTCCCCTCGGCCGGGCCGAGCTCCTCGTCGCCGCGGCGGTGAGCCTGCGCGAGCCCATCCTCGAGATCAGAGATGGCTACCTGGCCCGGCATCCCGGCGAGGCCCTGCGCTTCAGCTTCGGGGCCTCGAGCGGCCTGGGCCTGCAGATCCGTTCGGGGGCGCCCGTCGCGGTCTTCCTGTCGGCGGACGACCGCATCGTCGAGCGCCTGGTCGCCCAGGGCCGCGTGGCCGCGGGCGACCATTTCCCGCTGGCGCGCAACCGCATCGTGGTGATCGCCCTCCCCGAGCGCGGGCTCTCCATCGCCGCACCCGCGGACCTCGTCCAGCCCGGGGTGCGGCGCATCGCCCTGGCGAGCGAGGCCGTCCCGGTGGGCCGCTACGCCCGTGACTGGCTCGCGCAACACGGGCTCAGCGAAGCCGTGGAGCAGCGCCTCGTGGTGACCGAGCACGCCCGGGCGACCCTCAGCAGCGTGGACCTCGGCCACGCCGACCTCGCCATCGTGTACGCCACCGACGCCGCCGTGGCGCGGCGTGCGGTCGTCGTCTACGAGATTCCCGAGGCCGAGCAGCCGCGCATCGTCTACGAGGCCGCGCGGATCGACCTTGGAGAGCGGCAGAGCGCCGGTGAGCGCGCGAGCGCGGAGCGCTTCCTCGCACACCTGCGCGAGAGCGAGGCCCGGAAGATCCTCGAGGCGGCGGGCTTCACGGCGGCGTCACGAGAGCCCGTCGCCCGGGCGGGAAGCGCGGAGCCGCTCCAATGACAGGGGGCGAGGCGCTGGAAATGACGCTCCTCACCCTGCGCGTCGCCGCCGTTGCGACCCTTGCCAGCGCGCCCGCCGCCATCGCCCTGGGCTACGCGTTGGCGCGTCGGCGCCTGCCCGCCATCCCGGTCATCGAGGCCGTCATCGCCCTTCCCATGGTGCTCCCTCCTGTCGCGGTGGGGCTCGCGCTTCTGCTCCTCCTGGGCCCGAATGGACCCCTGGGAGCACTCTTCGCCCGCATGGGAGTCGAGATCGTCTTCACCTGGTGGGCCGCGGTCCTCGCGGCGGCGGTGGTGGGCTTTCCCCTGCTGGTGCGCGCCTGCGAGCAGAGCTTCGCCGAGGTCGATCCCCGCTACGAGCAGATGTCCCGCACGCTGGGGGCCGGGCCCGTGGCGACCTTTTTTCGTGTCACCCTTCCCATGGCCCGGCGCGGCGTGCTCTACGGAAGCCTGCTCAGCTTCAGCCGCGCCATGGGGGAGTTCGGCGCAACCGCCCTGGTGGCCGGAATCCTGCCCGGGCGCACCGAGACCCTGGCCCTGGGGATCTGGTCCCGGGTGCAGGTGGGCGACGATCGCGGCGCCCTCGCGCTCTGCGCCGCGTCCTTCGCCCTCGCGCTGGCCGCCATGTTGACCGCCGAGCTCTTCCTGCGCCGGGAGAGACGCTGAAGATGAAGGGCGAGAGCAGCTCGAGCATTCGCGTACGCTTCGATCGCCCCGGCTTTCGGCTCGACGTGGAGTTTGCCTGGGACGAACGCGTCGCCATCCTCTTCGGCCCCAGCGGCTCGGGCAAGACAACCGTCTTCGAGAGCGTGCTCGGCCTCCACCCGGAAGCCCGCTGCCAGCTTCGCCTGGCCGGCGAGTGGCTCGAGGATCCCGAGCAGGGGATTCGCGTTCCCACCGAGCAGCGGCGCCTGGGCTGGGTCGCCCAGGAGCCGACCCTCTTCCCACACCTCGACGTGTCGGGCAACCTGCGCTTCGGCCTCGCCCGAGCCGGCCGAGAGGGCGAGCAGGCCCTCGCGCGCGCCGTCGAGGTGCTCGAAATCGGCGACCTGCTGGGGCGTGGCGTCGACCAGCTCTCGGGCGGCGAGCGCCAGCGCGTCGCCCTTGCCCGAGCGATCGCCTCGGGTCCCCGTGCGCTGCTCCTCGACGAGCCGCTCGCGGCCCTCGATCTTCCCCTGCGCAGCCGGGTCCTCCCCTACCTGCTGCGGGTTCGTGACGAGCTCGACCTCCCCATGCTCTACATCACCCACGACCCCGACGAGGCCATGCTGCTCGGCAACGTCGCTGCGGTGTTGGATGGCGGCCGGGTGGTGGCGACCGGCCCTCCCAAGCAGGTGCTCTGGAGTCGCAGCGTGCTCCCCCTCTCTCAGGCCCTGGGACTCGAAAACGTCCTGGACGCCGTCGCGCTCGAGGCCCTCACGACGGGGGGCGGCGAGCGGCACATCGAGACCTCGAATGGGCTGCGTCTCAGCGTTCCCTGGCGCCTGGAAGCCGGCGAGACCGTTTGCGCGGGCGTGCGCGCCGAAGACGTGCTGGTGGCCGTCGATCCGCCCGGCCGCATCTCGGCCCGCAACATCCTCGAGGGCCGCGTCGAGGCGTGCGAGCGCCACGAACAGGACGTGCTGGTCCACGTCGACGCCGGGGAGCGCATCACCGCGCGCCTTACCCCTGCCGCGGTCGACAAGCTCGACCTGAAGCCCGGCACCCCGGTCTTCCTGGTCATCAAGGCCCACGCGATCCGGCGCCTGCGCTGAGCGGACGCGCGGACGACGGCGACGCCGGCCCTGCCTCGTCCGAGCGCCGCAGCTGTCTTCTGTATTGGAGTCGCAAAGCTCCTCGAACACGGTCGGGAGAAGGTGCAGCGGGATTACTTTCGTCGTAGTTTCGTGTATGCTGTGACGGCTGTCGGAGGAGCGTATGCGCGTGTCGTGCGTGGTGGGTGTGTCGTGCGTGGTGGGTGTGTCGTGCGTGTAGAGTTCGCGCCCGCCTGGGATCTCGCCGGCTCGCACGGTGATGCGGTGCTGCGCGGAGGCGAGCGGATCGAGGATCGGCTCACTCTGCTCGCGTCGTCGGTCGGGCCCGTGCGGCGGGTGCTGGCCGCGGTGACGGCGCGGGTGATCGAGACGCGCGGCTACGAGCGACTGGGCTATGCCCGGCTCGCCGACTACGCGCGGGAGCGGCCGGGTCTCTCGTCGCGCCAGCTCCAGGATCTTGCGCGCGTGCACCGACGTCTGGCGGAGCTCCCCGGGCTCGAAGAGGCGCTGGTGAAGAACCGGCTGCCCTGGAGCAAGGTGCGGGTCCTCGCACGGGTTGCGGGCGCCGCGGACGAGGCGGCCTGGATCGAACGCGCGGCCAGCATGTCGACCCGTCAGCTCGAGCGCGTGGTCCGCGAGGCGGGAGCGGAGAACGAGAGTCCGAGCGGAGGGGAGGACGAGGCGCGCGTCCGCCTGACGGTTCGCTGCACGGCCGAGGTCGTGCGGCTCTGGGAGCACGCGAAGGAGACGGCCGAGAAGGTGGCCGGGCAGCGCCTCTCCGGTGGCGACGCCCTCGAGCTGATCGTCGCCGAGGCCTGCTCGGAGATCCCCGTGATGCCGGAGACCAGCGAGGAGCCGCAGGCTGGCGCGAGCTGGGCGTTTGCCTCTGATGAGGAGGCTTCACCGGGTGAGGAGGCCTCACCTGGTAGAGAGCCCGCGCCCGACGAGGTCGTGATCGACGAGCGGGCCCCGGCACGGCCCCTTCCCGCGTTGGCGCGGCTCCTTGAAGGGCTCGACACGGCCGGCCCCTTCGAGCTGGATCGCAGGCTGCTGCAGGCGGTGCGGCTCGAGCAGACCCTCGAAGCGGCGATGTCGCCGATGCTTCGCTGTGTGACCTCCTCCGAGTACGAGTGG